>NZ_VIFM01000152.1 GCF_006636215.1 Myxococcus llanfairpwllgwyngyllgogerychwyrndrobwllllantysiliogogogochensis
ACGTGACCTCGGAGATGTGTATCAGAGAAAGGGTGGGGGCATAGGCATCCACCTCCAGCAACTCCAGCCGCTCGCGGCCCTGCGCCCAGAAGCCCTCCAGATTCGTCAGCCCATGCTCCAGACACCACGCGCCCAGCCTGCGTCCGAGCGCGAGGGGCAGGGACTCCGCGTTGGGAATCGCGAAGCGGGCCTCCGCGAGCCGCGTGGGTGTCACCACCCAGAAGTCATCGCGAGGCCACTTCTCCAGCAGCACGGCCATGCGTCCCTTGAGCACGACGCGCAGGCCCTTCTCGCGATCTCTCGCCTCGGTGTCGACCTTCACGTGCTTGAGCGACAGGTGGGGTGGCAACTGATAGCTGGCCACCCGCGAGGGGTGGTCCTTCTCGAAGCGCTCCATGACGGCGAGCGCCAGGTCATCCTTCAGCGACGACAGGCTGGGGCCCACGCGGTGAATCCTGGGCCAGAAGGCGGGGACCCACGCCTCGACGAGACGGCCGCCCAGGGGCGCGACGACCAGGGGGAGCTTGAGTTCCATGGTCAGTCCTCCTCTGCTTCGCCGAACACGCGCCAGTTCATCCAGGGCTCCAACAAGGCATCCAACTCCAGGCCTCCGCCGCCGTAGCGCAAGCGAGTTCCGGTGCGCATGTCCTCCACCGAGCCGCCCGAGGTGTCCGTCGAGCCCGGCCGGATTCGCCGGGCCTCGGTCTTCGGCAGCAGCGTCTCGAGCTTCGACCAGTCCGGCAGCACGTCCCGGCTGCGAGGGTGGGGGGTGAAGAGCACGCGCACCAGCGACGCCTGACTGCCCTCCACGAAGCGGTGTACGCCGTGCTCGGCGGAGAGCAGCAACGGGCGCGTCTCGCCGGAGATCTGCAGGGCGTACGCGAGGGGCGTGGGCTTGAGCTCCAGCAGCTCATCCACCTTGGGGTAGACCCAGTCCGGCGGAGGCGGATGGCGTGGTGGCTTCTCCCCGTCCGGTGGCTTGGGCGTCCAGAGCAGCGCGCGCTGGAAGCCCAGGGAGTAGCGGTTGCACCAGCGCTCATAGGCCTTCGCCAGGAAGCACAGCTGCGGCCATGCACCACGGCCGGGCACCAGTATCAGGGTGGAGCCCCGCGAGTACTGGTAGAGGCTGGCGTACAGCCGCTCCCGCAGGGGATGGAACGTCGAGCGCAGCGTGGAGACGTCGCGCGCGAGCGACTCCGCCTGTCCCACCGCGCGCGACAGGTGCGCCTCGAAGAGCAGGTCCTCGATGGCCTCCGTCTGCTGCGAGCACTCGCGGAAGGCCTTGTCCAGCTCGCGAGCGTCTCCGGACTTCCTCGCGGACTCCTCCGCCAGCGCGCGCTCCTCCCAGTAAGAGGCCTGTCGGGACACCTTGTCGAAGACCGCCAGCTCCCGCCGCAGCGCGAGCATGGGCGGCGAGCGGCTCCAGCGCTGCACCTCCGCGCGCAGCGTGGCGGCGTCCTCCAGCACCTGCTCGATGGCCTGCCGTCCCACGCCCTCCGCCGCGCCACCCACGGCCTCCGCGCGCAGCGTGAGCCCGTCGCCGCCGGCCTCCGCGTGCAGGCGCACCGGCCCCGTCTTCGGGTGCGCCGCGAGCCACGCCGCCACCGGCACCACCAGCTCCCGCTCCAGCGCGCGCTTCAGGGGCCGTGCGCCATAACGCGGGTCGAAGCCGCGCGCCGACAACCAGTCCAGCGCCGACTCGGAGACGACGAGGCTGGCGTCATGGCGCGACAGGCCGGAGCGCTGGCGGATGGCGTCCACCTCGCGCACCACCAGCCGGCGCAGCAGCTCCTCGGAGAGCGGCGAGAAGACGACGGTGTCGTCCAGGCGGTTGAACAGCTCCGGGCGGAAGAAGCGCTGCACCTCCGCCAGGTAGTGCGTGCGCAGCGCGGCGACGTCGGGCGCGCCGCCCAGCGAGTCGAAGCCCACGCGCGCGCGCCACGTGTCCGCGCCCAGGTTGCTGGTGAGCACGAGGACGGCGTTGCGGAAGTCGGTGAAGCGGCCCGACGCGTCGGTGAGGCGCCCCTCGCCCAGCACGCCCAGGAGCGCGTCGTGGACGGCGGGGTGGGCCTTCTCGATTTCATCCAGCAGCACCACGCAGAAGGGCTGGCGGCGCACGGCGGCGGAGAGGTAGCCCGGCGTCGCGCCGTCGCCCAGCAGGCGCAGCAGCGCGTCCGGTCCCGCGTACTCGCCCATGTCCAGGCGCACCATGCGCTCGCGCGAGCCGAAGAGCAGCTCCGCCAGGGCCTTGGACAGCTCCGTCTTGCCCACGCCGGTGGGGCCCACGAAGAGCAGCACGCCCAGGGGCCTGCGCGTGTCCGCGAGCCCCGCCTTGAGCACGGACACCACGGAGGAGACGCGCTCCACCGCCGCCTGCTGCCCCAACACTCGCGTGGTGAGGAACTCGCGGACCTGGGCGGGCTCCAGCGGCATGTCGTCGCGCAAGAGCGCCTCGGGGATGCCGGACTCGGAGGCGAACTGGCGCACGGCGTCCAGCCGGATGACCCGAGGCTGGGCCGCGTGGGCGCACGTGGCGATCAACCGGCGGAGGAAGGCCACCGCGTTGCCCACCTGAGCGCCATACGGCAGGAAGCGCCGACACAGGAAGCGACTCTCCTCCAGCGCCTCGGGCAGCACCTCCAGGGGCGTGGCGCTCGGAGTGTCCTGGGCCACGCGCGCCAGGATGTTGGCGAGTGCCTCCGGTGTCGGCTCCTCCACCCGGACGACGGAGAAGAGGCGGGCGAAGCTGGCGTTGCGCCGCTCCACCTGGGCCCAGGCCTCGGGGGTGGCCTCGGCCACCACGGACACCTCGCGGGTGACGAGCAGCGGCAACAGGAGCTGGGCCACGTTCTGGTCGCTGTGCGCGCTCTTGCCCGCGTCGAGCAGGTCGATGGCGTGTCCCAGCGAGAGGATGGCGCGGGAATCGTTCGCCTCGCGGAAGGACTTGAGCACCTGCTGCTGCCAGTCACCCCACATGCCCTCGCCCGCGATGAGGCGACTGCCGTCGACGAAGAAGAAGGGCCGGGCCTTCTCGGCGGGAGTGGCGGTGGAGGACTGGAGCGCCTCGGCGACCGCATGGAGGACCGCGGACTTGCCCACGCCCGAGGGGCCCACCAGCACCACGGCCTCCGCGTCCTTCGCCGCCAGCCGGGCTCGCAGCAGCGTCACCAGGGCGTCCTGCTCATAGGCGGGGTCGAGCTGCCCCTCCGTCGCCAGTCGATGCCAGGGCACCGCGATGCGGTCCAGCGTGGGCGTGGGCGGCGGCTTCTCCGGCTTCGCTCCCGGCTCCCGACGACGGGAGCGCTTGCGGGGCTCCCACGTGTCCTCGTCGAGCGCGTCCTCGTCGTCCCCATCGATGCTCACCGACAGGCCCGACTCCCGGGGCTCCTCGGGCTCCGCGTCCGGTGGCCGGGGCGGCGGGCGGATATCCAGGTGGAGCTGACGGGGCGTGAGGGCCGACAGGCGCGTCGGCGTGGCCTCCACCTCTACGTCCAGAAGGGCCTCTCCACCATCCGCGCGCAGGGCCAGGAGCCGCGCGTCGGGGAGTCCTTCCAACTGTTCGCGCAGTCGCTCGGCGGCATCCTCGGGCACCTTCTTGCCCTGGAACCACAGGTGCGTCTCCAGCCGGGGCGCATGCAGCCCGAGATAGGACTGATGCGTGGGCGCGACAGCGGCGGCGAAGGTGAGGGGCGCGAGGGTGTTCTCCTCGTTTCCCCAGACAGGAATCGCGTCCAGCTCCAGCGTGTGCAGCGTGCCCCCGGTCGCGGCGATGAATTCCGGCACGCGACGCGGATGGATGCGGGTGAGCTGGTCATCCAGCGCGAGCGCCAGCTCCTCGGTGGCCTTCTCCACGGTGTCCGCGTGCACCGCGAGATGAGGCAGGGACAGGGGGGTGAGCGTCACTCGACCGCTGGCGTGACGCTGCACCCAGCATTGGAAGCGAAAGTTCATGGAGTGTGCTCAGGCTAACATGGGGCGGCGCAGGGACGATGTGACCTCTGGGGGACTGACGCGGCCGGTCGCGCATGATGGCCTCCGCGTGCTGGACAGGCCGTGAGGTTCGGCGGGAGTCTGTCGTCATCGAGAGGTGCGAGTGATGGAAGACGCGTGTCCTCTGTTGGTCGAGTCCATTCGAAGCGCCGTTGTCGGTGAAGACCGGGTGCTCGATGGACCCTACGGTCCCCGCCGGCTCACGTATGCGGACCATGCCGCGTCCGGGCGCTCGCTCGCCTTCATCGAGGACTTCATCCGGGAGCACGTCCTCCCGCTCTACGCCAACACGCATTCGGAGACGTCGGGGACGGGCGCTCAGACGACGCGCTATCGCGAGGACGCGCGCGACCTCATCCACCGCGCCGTGGGAGGAGGGCCCGACGACATCGTCCTCTTCTGCGGCTCCGGCGCGACGGCCGCCATCTGCAAGCTCATCGACATCCTCAACCTGCGCCTCCCCGCGGACCTGGATGCGCGCTTCGATTTGGGCTCGCGCATTCCCCGCGCGGAGCGCCCCGTCGTCTTCGTGGGCCCCTACGAGCACCACAGCAACGACCTGCCGTGGCGCGAGTCCATCGCGGAGGTCGTCACCATCGACGAAGACGCCGACGGGCGCATCGACCTGGCCCACCTGGAGCGCGAGCTGGCGCGCCACCACGACCGGCCGCTGCGCATCGGCAGCTTCTCCGCGGCGAGCAACGTCACTGGCATCCTCAGCGACCAGGAGGGAATCGGCGCGCTCCTGCGCCGTCACGGAGCGCTGTGCTTCTGGGACTTCGCCGCGGCGGGGCCCTATGTCCGCGTCGAGATGAACGGGCGGGGCGATGACACCGTCGGCCCGCGCGTGCGGAAGGACGCCGCGTTCCTGTCGCCGCACAAGTTCATCGGTGGGCCGGGGACGACGGGAGTGCTGGTCGTGAAGCGCCAGTTGCTCGGCAATCGCATCCCCACCGTGCCCGGGGGCGGCACTGTTTCGTACGTGAGCGGCAGCGAGCACGTCTATCAGCGAGACCTCGTGCACCGCGAGGAAGGGGGCACTCCCGCCATCGTCGACTCCATTCGCGCGGGGCTGGTGTTCCAGCTCCGGGAGGCGGTGGGCGTGGAGACCATCGACGCGCTCGAACAGGACTTCGTCCGGCGGGCCCTCGCGCGCTGGGGGGCGAATCCCGCCCTGCGCATCCTCGGCAACCCGGCGCTCCGGCGGCTGCCCATCGTGAGCTTCCTGGTTCGACACGGGGACGCCTACCTGCACCACAACTTCGTGGTGGCCCTGCTCAATGACTTGTTCGGCATCCAGGCGCGGGGCGGTTGCTCCTGCGCGGGGCCCTACGGTCACCGGCTGCTGGCCATCGACCCCGTCACCAGCCACCGCTTCCAGGACGTCATCCTGCAAGGCACCGACGGCGTGAAGCCCGGCTGGGTGCGGCTGGGCTTCAACTACTTCCTCTCCGAGACGACGTTCGGCTTCCTGCTGGACGCCGTGGACTTCATCGCCCAAGAGGGCTGGAAGCTCCTGCCGCACTACGCGCTCGAGCCTTCCACCGGACAGTGGCGCCACCGCGCGCACCAGCGGCGGCTGGGGCGACTGGGTGACGTCTCCTATGCGAGCGGCCGGTGCGTCTTCCCGCCCCCCGGGCCAACCGTGCCGGAGGCGGAGCTGGGGGACTACGTCGCGCGGGCCCAGGCCATCGTCGAGCAGGCGCTCCAGGACTTCGGGAGCCGGACACAGGCGGATGCTTCGCTCGCGCCCGACGCGGAGCGCCTGCGCTGGTTCCCGCTGCCCGGTGAGGTGTTGGAGATGCTCAAACGCGAGCGCGCCGGCACGACCTCGGAGGCCCCCTTCCGACTCCAGGAGGCCCCTTGAGCCGCCTCAGGGATTGAGCTTCCAGGGCACCGTCATGGCGGGCTGGAAGCAGTGCACGTTGGCATAGAGGCCCGCGCCCAGCTCCTGCACCACGCCCGCGCCATAGCCCTTCGTCTGGCACCACCTGCTGACCTCCAGCTTGGAGTCGGTGGAGCTGAAGCTGCCCGCGTTGGAGGCGGGCCCGAGCTGGTCCTTCGCGACGTCCTGGATGAGCCCGGCGTTGAAGCAGCCCACCCACGGGCGCGAGGTCATCTCGAAAATCTGACCCGTGCTCCATCCCAGGCTGTTGCACCAGCGGTGTACGGCGGCCGAGCAGTCGAAGCTCTGCGCGACGCGCTCGTCCACGCAGCCGGCGTGCTTGCGCGCCAGCTCCTCGAAGGTGACGCCCAGGCTCTCGTGCTGGATGGGCGCGCACGCCACCGTCACGTCCGTCGTCGTGGCTCCCGCCAGCGCGCCCAGCAGCGAGATGGGCGGACGGTTTCCGATGAGCTGCTGAATCGTCTCGAGGACGTTGGTGCTGGTGGCCAGGGCGTCATGGGCGCCGCGCTGAGCGCAGACCCGGTGCATGGACGAGGCACAGGCCAGCGTGCCCAGGGCCGCGTAGCTGTTGCAGGCCGGCTGCTGCTGGCTCATGCCGAACTGTCCCGCCGTGGGAGTCTCCTGGATGGCCTCGTCGCGGCAGTTCGCGCCATATGACGTCATGCAGATGGAGCGGGCCGAGCGCGCATGGGTGAAGAAGCGCACCTCATCGATGGCGCCCCGGAACGAGCCCTCGCCATTGGCGGGACAGGTCTGCGTGTCCAGCGTGTTGCCCGCGCCGATGGACAGCGCGCCGGTGCCCAGGCGGAACGTCCCCGTGGCCACGGGCAGTGAGCGCCCCGTGGGCACGCCATTGAGGTACTCGCCGAAGGCGCCGGTGACGCCGTCCCAGGTGTAGGCCAGGTGGGTCCACGCGCCCACGGGCAGCGCGGGGCTGCGGCCCAGGCGCACGCGCGCGCCGTTGATGACGAAGGACATCTGCACCGTGTTGTCGGACTCGTAGATGAGGTCCAGTGCGCCGCCCTTCTGGAAGAGATAGCGGTAGGGGTTCCCCGTGGTGCAGCCCTGGTGGATGTTCGCGTCCGGGCGCACGGCGAGCTGCACGGTGAAGCCCCGCACGAAGCCGCCCACGCCGGGCACGGTGGACGTCGCGTCCGTCAGGTTCATCGTGAGCGCTCCGCCACCCGGGACGACCAGCGCCTTGCCCTTGCCGTGCGGTTCCCACAGGGAGCCGGACGTCGGCTGTGTCACCGCGTTGCCGGCGGAGATGGACGCCGTGCCCACGAGAGTGCCTGTGAAGAAGCGCCCGGACAGGTCCGGCGTGCGCGTCAGGTCATACGCGCCCGCGCGTGTCACCAGCTCGTTCATGGGCAGGTAGAGCACGTGGAAGGGGTCCACCAGCTCACCGATGTCCACCTCGTTGTAGTCCGCCGTGTTGCTGCCGAAGAGGGCGAGCACGTCGTGGGTCTTGGTGACGGGCAGGTAGTGGCTCTCGTTGCTGGAGCCCGGTGGGAAGTTCTGTTCTGGCGCGCGCTCCTGCTCCAGGTTCCACATGGGCCCGGAATAGAAGAGGTGCGCGATGTCACTGCGGTCCGTGTTGATGGCACCGTCGATGTGGTACGCCGTCCAGCCCGTGTCCGCGCCAATGAGGCTCACGGCTTCGCGGCGCGCGCCATCCGTGTAGACGACGCCCGTGTACGTGACGTTGCGCCCCTCGTGGTCCACCCAGGCGTAGGCGGCCCGGATGAGCGGGCCAGAGGTCGTCTCACCAAAGAGTTCCCCGGTGGAGGCCTTCAGCTTCTGCCATGCCAGCGGGTAGCGCTTCACGCCCGCGGTGGGGTCGCTGTACATCATCGACAGCGGGCGCGGATTGCTCCAGCCCGTGGCCGCGCAGGGCGTGGGGTTGTACGCATACATCAGGTGGTCGATGCCACCGTCGTTGGCGGGACCGCCCTGATAGATGAGCAGGCGTCCGTCGGAGGTCATCGTCGGTTCGATGCCGCGGATGCTCGCGCCGGTGACGGTGGTCAGATAGTCCAGGTTGCCGGTGGTGAAGGAGGAGATGTCCGCCTGCGGCGTGAAGGGCTGGGACACCCGGAGGTCCACCGGACGGCGACGGAAGCGGTTGGGCCCGTTGAACATCTGCGAGTCGAAGAGGAACGGCTGGTACACCGCCAGTCCTCCCGACAGGACATAGGGCTGGGCGGGGTTGGTGAAGCAGAACGCCAGCGCGTTCTCTCCGTTCCTCACCTGCGTGCTGAGCCCTGGAGAGAAGGCCGTGGAGAAGCCCGGCTTGCCCTGGGCGTCATACGTCACCGCTTCAGGCCGGAACACTCGCGCCAGCCACGTCGTCGTCGTCGTCGCGTGGTCCTCGCGGATGTTGCCCACGAAGACTCGCCCGTCGATGGTGGATGAATGTCCGTTCGCTCCGAACGGCGTCCCGATGCGTGTGTTCACCAGGGAGGGGCGCTCCGCGGCCAGGGCTCCTGGAGCGGCCATCAGCACCGCGAGCAGTGACGCGAGTCGTGGAACCCACAGCGGACAGCGACGAGTGCGCATGAATGCCTCCAGACTTGGAGTTCAGATTATGCTTGAATTGCGGGCTGAGATACTCATTGCGCCAGGTAGGCCGGGTGCGTGGCGTTTCCGTGGACGGAGGACGTCGCTCACGACGCTGGAAAGGGAAGGAGTCGGTGGGTTCGTCATGAGGGGGGCGCGTTGACAAGCCCGGAGGTGCCGGGCATCGTGGTGGCACTTCATGACCCGCCTGACGACCCACGCTTGTTGCTGCTGTCACGCACCAGCGGTGGGCGCCTGTCGACCCGTGGCCTGAAAAGCCTGGGTTGAGCTGGTTCGAAGAGCCCACCATCCGCGAGGAGGTGGGCTTTCGGCTTTCTGGCTCCGGAGTCCACCGTCCATCGCGCTCCTCTCGCTTTCGAGGTCCCGCATGGCAGGTCCCACACCTCATCGGTTCTCCTTCCTCGCTGGTGCGTTGACGTGGCTGCTCACCCCGCTGGCGGCGGCACAGACACCCGCGCCGGAAGCACCTCCCGCCGCGCCGTCGCCGCCACCCGCAACGCCGTCACCGACGCCCGGTGGAGTCGCCGTCAAGGCGACGTCCGAGGGCATCTCCGTCTCGTCCCCCGACAAGGCGGTCATGTTGAAGCTGCGCGGCTACATCCAGCTCGATGGCCGCTTCTTCGAGAGCAAGGCGGACCGGCCGGGTTCCACCACGTTGCTCATCCGGCGCGCGCGACCGTTGCTGGAGGGGACGCTCTTCAACCTGTTCGACTTCCGGCTGCTGACGGACTTCGCGGCCAACGCGCCGCCACTCTGGGATGCCTATCTGGAGTACCGACCTCGCAAGGAGGTGCGCGTGCGGGTGGGCAAATTCCGCCCCCCGGTGGGACTGGAGCGCAACCAGTCCGGCATCAACACCCTCTTCGTCGAGCGCGCGCTGCCCACGGACCTGGTGCCCAACCGGGACGTGGGGGTGATGGTGCACGGTGACTTGTATGACGGCACGCTGAACTACGCGGTGGGGGCCTTCAACGGCACGGCGGACGGCGCCAGCGCGGACACCAACCTGGACGACAGCTTCGACCTGGCGGCGCGCCTGTTCGCGCATCCGTTCCGGGCCACGAAGCTCAAGCAACTCTCCGGCCTGGGGCTGGGCATCGCCGCGTCGCGCGGCCTCCAGTTCGGCTCCGCCTCCACCACGGGCGAGGCGCCCCTGCGCACCATGGGGCAGCAGACGTTCTTCATCTTCCGGACGGGCACGGGTGCGGGCGAGACGGTGATTGCCCATGGCGAGCACCTGCGGCTGTCGCCCCAGGGCTACCTCTACGTGGGGCCCGTGGGCGCGCTGGCCGAATACGTGTCGTCCACGCAGGAGGTCAACCTGGGACAGCAGCACGCGCGCCTGCGCTTCGAGTCGTGGCAGGCCAGCGCGTCGTACGTCGTCTTCGGCGGCAAGGCGGCCTACGACGGCGTCAAGCCCACGGACCCGGTGGGCGCGGAGGCCGGCGGCTGGGGCGCGGTGGAGCTGGGCGCGCGCTACGCGGCGCTCGACGTGGACCCCGACGCCTTCCCCATCTACGCGGACCCCACACGTTCGGCGCGCAAGGCGCGAGGGTGGGGCGCCGTCGCGAACTGGTACCTCAACGGCAACGTCCGCGTGGCCACCTCGTATGACCACACGAGCTTCGAAGGGGGCGCCGTGGACGGTGACCGCATCCCCGAAGACGTCGTCATGTCCCGCTTCCAGGTGAGCTGGTGAAAGGTCCCTCCATGCGCTGCTCTCTCCGGCTGTCCCTGCTCGTCGTGCTCGCCCTCACCGGGTGCTCGAAGTCCGGGGGCGAGTCCTCCGCTCCGAGCTCCGTCACGCTGCTCAACGTCTCGTATGACCCCACGCGGGAGCTGTACGCGGACGTCAACGCCGCCTTCGCGAAGCATTGGGAGGCGACGCACGGGCAGAAGGTCTCCATCAAGCAATCGCATGGCGGCTCCGGCAAGCAGGCGCGGGCCGTCATCGATGGGCTCGACGCGGACGTCGTCACGCTGGCGCTCGCGTACGACGTGGACATGCTCCACGACAAGGCGTCGCTCATCCCCGACGGTTGGCAGGCGCGACTCGCGCACAACAGCGCGCCATACACGTCCACCATCGTCTTCGTGGTGCGCAAGGGCAACCCCAAGGGCATCCGCGACTGGGACGACCTGATTCGCGAGGGGGTCTCCGTCATCACCCCCAATCCGAAGACCTCCGGGGGCGCGCGGTGGAACTACCTGGCGGCCTGGGGCCATGCCCTGCGAAAGCCCGGAGGCACGGAGGAGTCCGCGCGCGCCTTCGTGGGCGCGCTGTTCCGCAACGTGCCGGTGCTGGACTCGGGAGCCCGGGGCGCCACCACGACGTTCGCGGAGCGAGGCCTGGGCGACGTGCTCATCGCCTGGGAGAACGAGGCCTTCCTCTTGACGGACGAAGTGGGCAAGGAGCGCTTCGAAATCATCGTCCCGTCGGTGAGCATCCTCGCCGAGCCTCCCGTCGCCCTGGTGGACCGCAACGTGGACAAGCGCGGCACCCGCGTGGTGGCGGAGGCGTATCTCCAGTTCCTGTATTCGGAGGAGGGACAGCGACTGGCGGCGAAGCACCACTACCGTCCTCGCTCGGAGGCGGTGGCGCTGAAGCACGGCGCCCGGTTCCCCAAGGTGACGCTGTTCACCATCGACGAGGTGTTCGGGGGCTGGCGCAAGGCGCAGGCCGCGCACTTCGACGACGGTGGCGTCTTCGACCGCATCTATGTCCCCCAGGCGCGCTGAGCCATGGCACCGCGCTCTCGCCGCCACGTCCTGCCCGGCTTCAGGCTGTCGCTGGGGTTGACCTGGGCCTATGTCGGGTTGCTCGTCCTCATTCCGCTGTCCAGCCTCTTCCTCAAGACGTTCTCCCTGACGTGGCCGCAGTTCTGGGAGACGGTGACGGCGCCTCGGGCGCTGGCGGCGTACAAGCTCAGCTTCAGCGCGTCGCTGGCGGCGGCGCTGGCCAACGTCGTCTTCGGACTCCTGGTGGCCTGGGTGCTCGTGCGCTATCGCTTCCCGGGCCGCTCGCTGGTGGAGTCGCTGGTGGACCTGCCCTTCGCGCTTCCCACCGCGGTGGCGGGGCTGACGCTCACCACGCTGTTCTCCTCGAAGGGCTGGTACGGGCAGTACCTGGAGGCGTGGGGCCTCAAGGTGGCCTACACCTCCGTGGGCGTGGCCGTGGCGCTGACCTTCATTGGCCTGCCCTTCGTGGTGCGCACGGTGCAGCCCGTGCTGGAGGACATCGACGTGGACGTGGAGGAGGCCGCGGCCACGCTGGGGGCCACGCCGTGGCAGACCTTCACGCGCGTGTTGTTCCCGGCCATCGTCCCCGCGCTCCTCAGCGGCTTCACCCTGGCCTTCGCGCGGGCGCTGGGGGAGTACGGCTCCGTCGTCTTCATCTCCGGCAACATGCCGCTGCGCACGGAGATTGTTCCGCTGCTCATCGTCACCAAGCTGGAGCAGTACGACTACGCGGGGGCCACGGCCATCGCCGTCGTCATGCTGCTGGCGTCGTTCCTCCTGCTGCTCGCCGTCAACCTGCTCCAGCGCTGGAGCCATCGCCGGCTGGAAGCCCGGTCCAGAGCGTGACGGACATGTTCGCTCCCTCGATACACCTGCCGCGTCGCAAGACGCGGACCCTGGAAGGGTCCCCATGGGTCCGGTGGACGCTCGTCACCGTGGCGCTGGGGTTCCTGGCAGTCTTCCTCGTCGTCCCTC
This sequence comes from Myxococcus llanfairpwllgwyngyllgogerychwyrndrobwllllantysiliogogogochensis, assembly GCF_006636215.1. Classification (GTDB taxonomy): domain Bacteria; phylum Myxococcota; class Myxococcia; order Myxococcales; family Myxococcaceae; genus Myxococcus; species Myxococcus llanfairpwllgwyngyllgogerychwyrndrobwllllantysiliogogogochensis. The sequence goes on from NZ_VIFM01000152.1 coordinate 12,191, forward strand.
TGGTCGCCGTCTTCTCGTTCGCGTTCCAGAAGGGCTGGGAGGCCTACCTCACGGCAATCGCGGAGCCGGAGGCGCGCTCCGCCATCCTCCTGACGCTGATGGCGGCGGTCATCGCGGTGCCGCTCAACCTCGTCTTCGGCCTGGCGGCGGCGTGGCTCCTGGCGCGCTTCCGCTTCCGGGGACGCGCGCTGCTGCTGACACTCATCGACCTGCCCTTCAGCGTGTCGCCCGTCATCGCCGGACTCATCTTCGTGCTGCTCTTCGGGCGGCAGGGCTGGCTGGGGCCGCTGCTGTTCGAGCACGACATCCACGTCATCTTCGCCGTGCCGGGAATCGTCCTCGCCACGGTGTTCATCACCTTGCCCTTCGTCGTGCGGGAGGTGCTGCCGGTGATGCAGACGCAGGGCAGCGACGAGGAGGAGGCGGCGCTGACGCTGGGCGCGAGCGGCTGGCGCACCTTCCTGCGCATCACGCTGCCGAAGGTGAAGTGGGGCGTGCTCTACGGCGTCATCCTCTGCAACGCGCGGGCGATGGGCGAGTTCGGGGCCGTCTCGGTGGTGTCCGGGCACGTGCGCGGTGTCACCACGACGCTGCCGCTGCACGCGGAGATTCTCTACAACGAATACGATTTCGCGGGGGCCTTCGCCGTGGCGTCGTTGCTCACGCTGCTCGCGCTCGTGACGCTGGTGCTGAAGAAGTACGTGGAGTGGAGGAGTGAGGCGTCATGAGCATCATCGTCAAGCAGCTCACCCGGCGTTTCTCTCCGGGCGGAAGTCCCGCCGTCTCGGACGTCTCGTTCCAGGCGCCCGCGGGCGCCATCACCTCCCTGCTGGGGCCTTCGGGCGCGGGAAAGTCCACGCTCCTTCGCCTCATCTGCGGGCTGGAGGTCCCCGACGTCGGTCGCGTCCTCATCGACGGGCTGGACTGTACGGCGCTGCCCGTGCAGAAGCGCAATGTGGGCGTCGTCTTCCAGAGCTACGCCTTGTTCCGGCACATGACGGTGCGCGAGAACATCGCCTTCGGACTCAACGTGCGGCGGCTTCCCCGAGACGAGGTGGAGGCGCGCGTGGACGAGATGCTGCGCCTGGTCCAGCTCGAGGCGCTGGGCTCGCGCCATCCGGGGCAGCTTTCCGGCGGACAGCGCCAGCGAGTGGCCTTCGCTCGAGCGCTGGCCATCCGTCCCCGGGTGTTGCTGCTGGACGAGCCCTTCGGCGCGCTCGACACGCGCGTGCGCGAGGAGCTGCGCGAGTGGCTCCATGAGTTGCACGAGCGCACGGGGCTGACGACGCTGCTGGTGACGCATGACCAGCAGGAGGCGCTGGAAATCTCGCAGCACGTGGTGGTGATGAGCGAAGGGCGCGTGGCGCAGGCGGGCTCACCGGAGGACATCTACGACCGGCCCGCGTCGCCCTTCGTCGCGTCGTTCATCGGCGGGGCGAGTGTCCTTCGTGGCCACGTCCTGGAGGGCAGGGCGGCGCTGGGTTCGCTCGCGCTGTCCGTACCCGCCGCCGCGCGGGAGGGCGAGGCGGTGCACGCCTTCGTGCGGCCTCACGACATCAAGCTGGCCCGTTCCGTTTCGGCGGCGGGAGCAGGGGAGCGCACGCCCTTCATGGGCCGGGTGGAGCGCTTCAAGCCCGTGGGCGGCTTCGTCAAGGTGCTGTTGCGCATGCCCTCCGGGGACGAGGTCACCGTCCAGGTGCCTCGCTCGGAGTTCGAGGCGCTCGGCGTCGTCGAGGGGGACGCGGTGCGCGCCGATGTGCTCACCGCGTCCGTCTTCGTGGGGGACTACGCCATCTGACGGACGCGCCTTCAGTGCGCTTCGATGACCGACGGCGCATGAGGGCTGTGCGCCGCCAGCGCTTCGGGAATCACCACCGGCTCGTGGGGCGCGACCTTCCAGGGAGGCAGCGCCTCACCCCGGCGCTGGGCGCGGATGCAGCGCCACAGCTCGTTCGCGTACGGCAGCACGATGGTGGCGCCGATGCCGAGCAGGATGTTGCGCAGGTAGCCCGCGGGGAGCCGCTGCTTCTTCAGCGCGAAGCGCCACCGTCCCTTGCGACCACCGATGCCCCAGATGGCCAGGAACTGGTCCCAGTGCAGGCAGACGATGGAGGACACGGCCATGAAGGGCAGCACCTCCAGGAAGCTGTGCGTGTGCTGCTCGCGCGGCTCCACGTCCCGCTGGTGGTTGATGGCATAGGCCACATCCGCGAAGGCCGTCGCCTCGTGCGCCAGCGAGTGTCCCAGCATGACGGAGAGGGTGAGCGGGTTGATCTCCATCAACAGCCCCATCATCACCGGCACGCCCACCTCGGTCATCATCAGGCAGTGGATGAGTGACTCGCCCGCGCCGCTGGTGTGTTCGATATCCGTGCGCTTGTGCCACACCCAGTCCACCACGCCCGGCACCAGCCACGCCGGCAGCATGAAGTAGAGCAGCACCCGCCGCGTCGCTGACTCCACGTCCGTGGCTCCGGAGGGGATGCGCAGCCGGGGCCTGTGGAGGTAGCCGCGCGCGGCCCGGACCAGCTTGAACCGCCAGCTCCGATGCCCCCAGGGCGTGGTGACTTCACGGAACATTGCCGCCGCGCTGCTCATGACTTCCCCCACTCCCGCATCTCTCGGGTGCCACTGGATGGATGTGTCAGAAGCTAGGCATTGCCCCCACTCACACCACCGAGCATCGGCCGGACAGGAGGGCGCCAGCAGGCCACGACGAACCTGCAAGGAAATTGGAAATGCTGTTATTTCTCGAAATGGAGGTCTCACCCATTCCGGGAGGTACGCATGGCAGGACGGACCGAGACGTGGCTGGTGGCGGCGGGGCTGGTGCTGGGCGGCTGTGGCAGTGAGGTGGCGGTGGAGCCCGAGGCGGCGCCACTGGCGAGCCAGGCGCAGAAGGAGCAGGCGTACGACCCGGGGGCGGGTTGGAACCTGGTGTGGCAGGACGACTTCGGCGGCACGGGTTTGAACGCGGCGAACTGGAACGTGCTGACGAGCAACCACGACCCCGTCACCAACAACTGCAACTTCGGCACGGGGGAGCTGGAGTTCCCGCGCGCGCAGAACGTCACGGTGAGCGGGGGCAAGCTCATCCTCACCGCCGAGCGGACGACGGATGGGCCGTATGACTCGCGCTGCGCGGGGTATGGGCCGCGCTCGTTCTATTCAGGGCGCATCCACACCAAGGGCAAGGTGGAGCGGCGCTACGGCAAGCTCGTCGCCAGCATCAAGGTGCCGTCCGGGTACGGCATGTGGCCGGCGTTCTGGACGCTGGGGGCGAACATCTCCAACGTCGGCTGGCCGGCGAGCGGCGAAATCGACATCCTGGAGTGGCACTCCAACGAGCCGTCGTGGATGAAGGTCGCCACGCACTCGTCCAACGGTGTGCAGCACTGGGGCTCGGGAGCCAACCGGGGCTACAGCCTGGCGGATGCCTTCCACATCTACGAGGTGGAGTGGGCCGCGGACCGCATGGTGTTCAAGCTGGACAACCAGGTCCGGGCGAACGCGGACTTCTTCCACAATGACCCGGCGTTCCAGCAGAGCCACTACATCCTGCTGAACCTGGCCCTGGGTGGGAACTGGTACAACAACACCTCGCCCGCCGCCGTCGACCTGCCGCTGGGGCAGCGCAAGACGATGGAGGTGGAGTGGGTTCGCTGGTACCAGGCGGGCAGCTCCAGTGGCGTCTCGTTGGCCAATCCGGGCTTCGAGGCGGACATGAGTGGCTGGTCGACCTGGAGTCCCAACGGCACCGAGGCGGCGGACTTCAGCGAGACGTACAACGGCGGCCACTCGGGCAGCTACCACCTGTCGCACTGGACCAACGCGACGCCCTTCGAGGTGTGGACCTTTCAGGCCGTGTCGGGGCTGGCGTCGGGCAACTACAAGGTCCGTGCGTGGGTTCGCAAGGGGGGCTCGTTCGAGCTGGCGCGCATCCAGGCGAAGACGTGCGGCTCCTGCGCACCGGCCTTCACGGAGCTGGGGACGTATGGCGCGTGGACGCTGGTGGAGTCTCCCGCCATCTCCGTCACCGGCGGCTACCTGGAGCTGGGGTTCCACACCCGGGCGACCACGGGCAACGGCGCCAACTTCATCCACATGGATGATGTGGAGCTGGTGCGCCTGTAGCCAATGACTGAGGGGTGGAGCGCGAGTCCGGCTCCACCCCCAGCTGCTGCTACCAGCCGAAGCCGGCGACGCCGAACAGCTTGCCGCGCTTGGGCGTGTCGAAGACGCGGACGGGCATCGCGGTGCGGTCACGGAAGGAGATGATCTCCGCGTAGCGTCCCTTCTTCAGCGCGGATGCGAAGCGCTCTTCCACCGTCACCGGGTTCACCTCGATGACCACCGTCTGCCACGCCTTGAACTTGCAGTCCTGTCGGTAGACCAGGTTGCCCTGGGCATCGATGCGGTCAATCTTGTTCGTCTCCTTGCAGTCCCAGACGGGCTCCTTCAGCTTCTCCTTCTTGAAGGTCACCTTCACCATGCCGCCCGACTCCTTCTTCACCGAGGCGATGGTGCCCTTCTCCTGCTCGGCGGGGCCGGAGCGGAAGTCGAAGTTCAGGCGGGGGCGAGGCATGCGCATGTCCTCGGCGCCATCAATCTCCTTCGAGTGCTCGACGATGTAGTGCAGGGCCGCCCAGCGCGCCGCCTCGAGTGGGCCGGTGGCCGCCACGGTGCCCTGGACCTCCTTGGCGATGACGAAGGCGTTGGGGTCCTTCTCGTCGATGGACTCACACACGGCCAGACTGTTGGCGAAGAGGAAGGGCGTCATCTCGTTCAGCAGGTCCTTCACCGCGTCCTCCGTGGTCGGCTTGCGCTCGGCGAAGAGCTTCGCCAGCTCCGCCCGGAAACCTTCCGAGCAGCCTGTCGCCTTCGCTTGAATCTTCTTGTTCTTCAGGTTGAGCAGCAGCTCCGCCGACTTGTCGAGCAGGGCGCTGTTCTTCGCGTGCTGGGCCTTGAACTCCGCGATGGCCTTCGCCGGCTCATCGAACACCACGGCCTTGAGCGTCGGGTCATCAGCGGTGAGTTTCTCCAGGCGCTTGTGCAGCTCCGCCCGCTTCGCCACCGTGTCGTTCCAGTGAATCTTCCCCCAGATGGCCAGGTAGCGCGGCAGCTCCGGCTCGGCGGCCAGCTCCTTGAAGTACCGCTCCTCGTTCAACCGTTGGCCCACCGCCTCGCAATGCGCGAAGTCGATCAGCGTGTACGCGGTGCGTGACTTGTCGGACCAGTCGCGCAGCAGGCTGGTCGCGCAGCTCTTCGCCGCGAGCACGTCCTCCACCGCGGTGGTGTCCATCCAGTCGTAGCCGCTCCCCGAGCCTCGCTCGCAGAGCAGTGTCTGCAGGGCCGAGCGGGCCCCATACGTCTTGGCTGACTGCTTCTGGGGGTCCACCTCCAGCTCGTTGCAGAATTTCCGGGGGAGCTTGTCCTGGCCGTTCGAGTCCGCCTCGAAGGCGAACAGCTCCTCCACCTCGGCGTCCGTCAGGCCGGAGGCGGCGACGAACGCGGCGCGGTGCTGTGCGGCCTCCTCCTTGTACTTCGCGTCGGAGGCATCCAGGCACTGCGCATGGGCAATCGAGCTGACGACGACAGGCGCCAGGTAGCTGCCGCCCGAGTTCTTCACATCGGTCTTGATGGACATCGTCGCGGTGATGGGGCTCCGGTTGGGCGCGCACCACGGCTTTGGGGCCGCCAGCGTCGCTCCGCCGCAGAGCATGGACAGTGCGGCGCCCAGGGGCGCCACGCGCTTCAGCCACGAATAGGAGGATGAGGTCATGTTGACGGCGCCTCCTAGTCGAGGCGGCAGTGGAAGTACAATTGTTACTGAATAACTAAAGTTCCCTGCGTGTGAAGAGGTCCCCGTTGGCCTGCTGTGGGGCCGGGGTGCGGCGTCCATGGCCAGTGACACGACGGTCGGGCCAAACGCCGTAGGGGGTCATGGGCCACTTCATCCCAGTGCCGGGCGATGTTCCGAAAGACCCGCCTCTGTTTCCTGGGTGGGTTTCCCTCTTCAGACTTAATCATGCTTAATTTGAATAATTTGACTTCCGCGTGAGGCGCCCGCCTCACTGGAGTGTTCGCACCGTGTTGGGGAGGGGAACCAATGAGACGTGAAGAGAAGATGTCGCGTGGCCCGGCGGTCTGGGCGTGTCTGTTGTTGCTGTGCGGGCCGTGGGCCCTGGGCTGTACGGAGCCTGTTTCACGGGAGCCTTCATTGCCCGAAGTAGGGACGGTGAAGGCCGCCGAGGGGCTTCCGAGAAATCAAACCGTCTCGGCGGGCCGGCTCCACTCGCTGGTGCTGCGGCCGGATGGAACAGCGTGGAGCTGGGGCGCGAATACGTTCGGACAACTGGGAGATGGCACCACGCGGACCCATGGAACGCCCGTGCGGGTCTGGGGGCTGTCGTCGGTGAGCATCGTCTCGGCGGGAGACCTGCACTCGCTGGCGCTGAAGGCGGACGGCACGGTGTGGGCGTGGGGGAACAACGAGCGGGGACAGTTGGGGCTTGGTGACACCGTGATGCGCCTGTCGCCCGTGCGCGTCCCCGGGCTCACGGACGTGGTGCGGCTTGTCGCGGGCTTCTCGCACTCGCTCGCACTGAAGGCGGACGGCACGGTGTGGGCCTGGGGCAACAACGCGACCGGCCAGCTCGGTGACGGCACCACCACGCAGCGGCTTCTTCCCGTAGCTGTTCCCGGCCTGCTGGGCGTGTCCGAAATTGGCGCGGGCAACTCACACTCGCTGGCGCTCAAGGCGGACGGCACGGCGTGGACGTGGGGTGCGAACGCGGATGGGCAACTCGGTGACGGTGGCGTCACGCAGCGAATCGTCCCGGGCCTGGTGCCGGGCCTGACGGCGGTGGTGGCCATCGTGGGCGGTGGCTCGCACTCGATGGCGTTGAAGGTCGATGGAACGGTGTGGGCTTGGGGGCAGAACGCCTTCGGCCAGCTCGGAGATGGGACGACGACGGGGCGCTCCGCTCCCGTGCAGGCGCTAGGGATGGCGAACGTGACGGCGGTGGCGGGTGGGGGACAGCACTCGCTGGTGCTGAAGTCGGACGGTACGGTGTGGGGCTGGGGCGGCAATGCGCGCGGTCAGCTGGGCGATGGCACGACGACGCAGCGTCCCTCTCCCGTGCCCGTGCAGGTCACCACGGGCGTGCTGGGCGTCGCGGCGGGTGGAGGACAGCACTCGGTCGCGATGAGGGCCGGGGGCGAGGTCTGGTCCTGGGGAAACAACGCGGACGGGCAGGTGGGGGATGGCACCCGGCTGCTCAGGACGGAGCCCACGCGAGCGGCAGCCATGTCCGTGCGAGTGGAGACCGCGGCAGGAACGAATCACTCGTTGTCGATGAAGCCAGACGGCTCGGTGTGGGCCTGGGGCTCCAACGGCTTCGGACAGTTGGGTGACGGTTCGACGACGCATCGGGCCGCCCCGGTGCAGGTGGTGGGGCTTGGCGTTGACGTCCTCGCGCTCGCGGCGGGGCGCGGTTTCTCCCTGGCCTTGAAGACCGACGGCACCGTCTGGACATGGGGCGAGAACGCCATGGGTCAGCTTGGGAATGGGACGACCACCGCGCGAAGTGTCCCCGAGCAGGTCGCGGGGGTGAACGATGTCGTGAGCGTGTCCGCGGGTGACAACCATGCGCTTGCCGTGAAGGCGGATGGGACGGTGTGGTCCTGGGGCTCCAATCAATCAGGGCAGTTGGGAGACGGGAGCGCCACCTCTCGCGCAGTGCCCGCCCAGGTCCCCGGACTCACCTCCATGGTGGCGGTGGTGGGCGGCAACTCCCACTCCCTGGCGCTGAAGCGGGATGGAACGGTGTGGGCATGGGGTAACAACGGGTTTGCACAGTTGGGGGATGGCACGACGACCCAGCGGCTGCTTCCCGTGGCCGTGCCGGGCTTGACGGGCGTGGTGTCCCTCTCCTCGAAGTACCTCCACTCCATGGCCTTGCGAATGGATGGCACCGTCTGGGCATGGGGCTACAACTCCTCGGGGCAGCTCGGAGATGGTTCCACCACCCAGCGCCTGGTGCCCACGCGGGTCCTCAATCTCACGGATGTCGCCGCCATCAGCGCGGGAGGCTCCCAGTCCGCGGCGCTGAGGTCGGATGGCACCGTGTGGACCTGGGGTTCCAATTCTTCGGGGCAACTGGGGGATGGCTCGACGACTCAACGCGTGGTGGCGGGGCGTGTCGTGGGACTGGTGAACGCGACGTCGCTCGTCGCGGGGGATGCTCACCTCCTCGCGGTCCGCGACGACAACACCTTGTGGGCCTGGGGTTCGGGCACGTCGGGGCAGGTGGGCGACGGAGTCTCCGCCATGGTGCCGTCGCCGACGAAGACGTTGTTCTCCGGGGCGCGAGCCACCAGCGCGAGCCTGCAATACTCGCTGGCGTTGCGCGGCGACGGCACGGTGTGGAGCTGGGGGACCAATACGTCGAACGGAGTGCTGGGGGATGGCAGCACGGTGGTGCGGCGAGCGCCCGTCTCCGCCAGCGGACTTTCGAATGTGCTGAGCCTGGATGCCGGGCCCTACCATGCGTTGGCGCTCCGCGCGGGCGGCGTCGTCTGGGCATGGGGCTACAACACGTCGGGACAACTGGGGCAGGGGCAGAACAGCGCGCCCGTGTTCCTGTCGCCCGTCTGGGTGCCGGGGATGTCCAGCGCGGTGGCTGTCGCCGCGGGAGACTGGCACTCGTTCGCGCTGAGGGCGGACGGCACCGTCTGGGCCTGGGGCGAGAACTGGCATGGCCACCTCGGTGACGGCACCGTCACGAACACGCGGTACACCCCCGTGCTGGTGGCCAACCTCTCCGGCGTCGTGGCCATCTCCGCCCGGCGGTATCACGCCCTCGCGCTCAAGGCGGATGGGACTGTCTGGAGCTGGGGCACCAACACCTTCGGGCAGCTCGGAGATGGGACCCTCACGAGCCGTCCGGCTCCCGTGCCTGTCGGTGGCTTGTCGAACGTGCTCGCCATCGACACCGGGGATTCCTTCTCCGTGGCGTTGAAGTCAGACGGGACGGTGTGGACGTGGGGGCAGAACAGCGCGGGACAACTGGGGGATGGCGGCAACCTCAACCGCCTGGCGCCGACGCAGGTTCTCGGGTTGACCCGAGTCGCCTCCGTGTCGGCGGGAGCCCAGCATGTACTGGCTTTGATGGCGGATGGCACGGTGCGCTCGTGGGGCGCCAACAACGCGGGGCAGCTCGGCGATGGGAGCAATGCCGCGCGGAACCTGCCGGTGGTCGTGCCGGGCCTCACGGGCGTGTTGTCTGTCATGGCTGGCGACCAGCACTCATTGGCCATTCGCGACGACCGGGCGCTCTGGGGATGGGGCCTCAATTTCCACGGCCAGTTGGGCAACGGCGTTCTGCCGCACCGCACCTTGCCTGTGAACGTCTGGTAACGCATACATGAGGCATGGGTCCCGGGGGCGTCGTCCCCTCCCGGGACTCTGTCGAGAATCGTATGGTTCAATCGCCTTGCGATGCAATCAATGTCATACGAGACACATCGTAATCGTGTTGACAGCCCGCGATGCGCCCCGCATAAGGTTGGCTGCATTTGCAGCCCTACCCAGCGGAGCGGCCCATGGGTGCGACATATGCGAATCCCCTGGAGTATGACGGACGAGAGCTTCGTCCCACCCGGCTTCTCCTCACCGGGGGAACGGGGTTCCTGGGAAGCCACTTCCTCCTCTGGCGACTGAGGGCAGGGGGACGGCTCTTCGTCCTGGTTCGTGGCACGTCGCCGGAGCATGCGCGCGAGAGACTCCTGGAATCTCTCGCGGAGGCCGCGGCCTCGTATGACGTCCCCGTTCCATTGGAGGCCGTCGAAAAGAATGTCGTCTGCCTCGTCGGCGACATCACCCTCCCGCTCTGTGGCCTCTCACCCGAGGACCTGGGGCGACTGGAAGAGGCGCGGCTGGAGGAGGTGTGGCATTCCGCGGCCAGCCTCGCGTATGAGAATCGCCACCGGGACAAAATCCATGCACACAATTGCATCGGGACGAGAAACATCCTGGAGGTCGCGCGGAAGGTAGGGGCCGAGAGGTTTGTCTATGTCTCCACCGCCTACACGGCGGGGACCCGGCGCGGAGTGATTCCCGAAGCGCTGCATCCGGAACCCACGGGCGGTGCCGCGGACTTCAACAACTACTACGAGGAGAGCAAGGCGCAGGCGGAGCGCGAGGTCTCTCGTGCCTGTGAGGAGGCCGGTCGCGCCTACAGCATCGTCCGTCCCTCGGTCATCATCGGCCCCAGCGCGAGCCGACGCAGTGGGGGGACGCGGTTCGGAATCTATGGCTTCGTGCGGGAGCTGTACCGGCTGCGCCGGGAGCTGGCGCAAGTCACGGACCCGCTGCGGCTGCTGGGACACGAGGGCGCGGGCGTCAACATGGTGCCCGTGGACCACGTGGTGCTGGACATGCTCCGGCTGAGCGCCACCCGGTTCGAGGGCGGGCCGGTGCATCACCTGGTGGGGCCCGTGGAGCTTCCGGCCACGGGGATGGTGGACCGGATGTCCCATGCGCTCCGGCTGCCCATCCTCAGCTTCACCACGCACCGTGAGACGGAAGCGTCCCCGATTGAACAGCTGTTCGATTTGCGCGGCGCCTTCTACGCAAGCTACGGCCTGAACCCGAAGCGGTTCGCCCGCGCGCTCCCTCCGCACCCGCCGCTCTCCCTCGCGGACCTGGATGTCTACCTTTCGAGCTATCTCGCGGAGCTGGCGCGCGAGCGCGAAGGGCTGGTGTTCACCCCCGTGCAGGTTCGCGCCCCGGATGGGGCGGAGGTGTGTGCCTTCACCCGGGGGGACCCCGCGCGCCCGGTGCTGGTCCTCTGCAACGCCTACGCGATGCCCGAGGAGTTCCTGGCGCCGCTCGCGCAGCGGCTGGCCCAGAACTGGCGGGTGGTGACGTGGAACACCCGCTGGCTGCCCACGCCGACGCCGGACTTCAATCCCTCTCAGTGTGACTCCAGCGTCCATGTGGCGGACCTGGTCGCCGTGCTCGACCGGCTGGGAATCTCCCGGGTGGAGGCGGTGGTGGGCTGGAGCAGTGGCGCGCAGGTGGCGCTCCGCGCGCTGGCCGAACACCCCGAGCGCTTCGCGCGCGGCGTGCTGCTCAACGGGACGGTGTCGCTGGCGGCGACCGCGGACCACCCGATGACGTCCTTCGAGAAGAACCTCCGCCAGCTCTTCCCCCAGATTGCCGCCAACCCCCGGGTGGCGGAGCGCTACTGCAAGCTGATTTTCGGAGGCAGCCCCGGAGCCGAGGCGTCGAACAGCGAGGACCGGAAGGTGGTGGCCAGCGTCCTCACCTCCACGGACCCCCATCTGCTCTACATGACCAGCGTGCCGTTCCGCACGCCGTCCAGTCTCTTCCGATACGCGAACATGGTCTGCGCGCTCTTCCGCGAGCGGGAGGACGCCTGGACGTCCTCCGTGAAGCAGCCCGTGCTCGTCTTCGGAGGTGGAGCGGATGCCATCTCGCACCCGGACCAGGTGGCGCTCCTGGCCTCCCGGCTCGTCGGCGCGAAGACAGTGCTCCAGCCGACCGCGGACCACTTCTCCCATTTCTATGACGAAGGGATGGCCACCATGATTGAGGACTTCGCCCAGCACGCGCCCTCCGGGGCGCTTCCCGTGGAGCCCGCCGGGGATGGTTTCGCGCGCACCCTCGAGCGGCTGATTCACCTCTCCAACGCGGACACCTCCAATCCCTTTCGGGAGCTCGTCTGGGAGAAGTCCCTCCCCGAGGACCAGCCCTGGATGAGCCCGGAGCTGCTCTCCGTCCATGGCACGCCCTGGGCCCAGAAGCTGACGCCGGAGCAGCTCCTGCGGCTCAGCAAGTGGGAGTGCATCAACTTCTTCAGCCTGAACGTGACGGGCATCCGCGAGCTGCTCACGGAGATGATCAGCCGCATCCACACCCCCGGCTACGAGGTGTCCTCCGAATACCTCCACCACCTGGTGCTCGAGGAGAATGAGCACATGTGGTACTTCTCGCGGTTCTGCCTGACGTACGGCGGAAAGATATACAAGGACCGCCGCATCCGTTACGACACCTTCCCTGAGACGGACATCAAGGAGTTCCTGGCGTTCGCCACGGTGCTGGTGTTCGAGGAGATTGTCGACGGCTACAACAGCCACATGGCGAAGGACCTGCGTCTGCCGCCCTTCGTGCGTGAAATCAACCGGCTGCACCACTCGGATGAGACACGCCACATCAGCTACGGGCGGTTGAACATCGAGCGGCTCCACCAGGGGCTGCGGGCGAAGCACGGCGTGGAGCGGCTGCGGGACGTGGAGCGCGCGCTCAAGCGCTTCATGCTCACGTCGATGCAGAAGCTCTACAACCCGGACATCTACAAGGACGTGGGGCTGCCCGAGCCGCTGAAGCTTCGCAACGAGCTGCTGGCCCATCCCGAGCGCGTGGCCTTCAACGAGCGCATCCTCTCGAAGACAACGAGGTTCATGGTGAAGAAGGAAATCTTCACCGACGACCGGCTGTCCTGACCTGTCTGGGAGAGACACGCATGTCGCCCCATCACCTCTGCGGTTTGCTGGAAGAAGCCGAGCGCCATCATGGGGACCGTCTGTTCTTGTCCGACGACCGGGCCTCGCTCACCTATGCCCAGCTCGCCACGTCTACCCGGCGTCTGGGGGGCTGGCTTTCGCGCCAGGGGTTCCGGCGGGGAGACAGGGCCGTCATCCTCACCCGCAACCGCGCGGAGGTGGCCCTGGCCGCGTTCGCGACGGCGCGGCTGGGCGGCATCTTCGCGGTGCTGCATGGCGCGATTCGCGAGCCGGGCCTGCGGAGGATTCTGGAGCAGGTGACGCCCACCGTGGCCTTCCTGGACGAGTCCACCGCGCACCTCGCGCCGGCCTTCGCCGACGTGCCCATCGTCTGGGTGGGGGAGGGCGCGGAGCCGGCCTCGGGAGTGCGGCTGTCGCGCATCCTGGACAGCGAGCCCGCGGAGTGTCCGCCCTTCTCGGGTGTGGACGTGGATCCGGTCTGCCTCATCTACACGTCCGGCTCCACGGGAGCGCCGCGCGGCGTGACGCTCAGCCACGACAACATCCTCTTCGTGGTGGCCGCCATCCAGGAGCGGCTCCAGTACCGCGCCGAGGACGTGGTGGGCGTCTTCCTGCCGCTCTCGTTCGACTACGGTCTGTATCAGGTGTTCCTCGCCGCGCAGGTGGGGGCGGGCGTGTTCGTCGGGAGCGCGGAGCTGGCCGGGCCGGCGCTGGTCACCACGCTGGAGCGACAGCGCGTCACCGTGCTCCCCGGCGTGCCCACGTTGTTCGCCGCGTTGCTCAAGCTGCTCGGCCGGAGTGGGGCGGGCGCGCTGCGCTTGAGGGCGCTCACCAACACGGGCGCACATCTGCCGGCCAGCCACGTGGAGCAGCTCCGGCGTCAACTGCCGGGTGTCTCCGTGTTCCCCATGTACGGACTGACCGAGTGCAAGCGCGTCTCCATCCTGCTGCCCGAGGAGCTGGAGGCGCACCCGGGCTCGGTGGGGCGCGCGCTGCCCGGCACGGAGGCGATGATTCTGGACGAGCAGGGCCATGTGCTTCCGCCAGGCGAAGTGGGGGAGCTGGTCATCCAGGGGCGCCACGTCGCGCTCGGGTACTGGCGGGCGCCGGAGGAGACCGCGCTGCGCTATCGCGTGCACCCGCGCGGGCTGGGCCGCGTGCTGTTCTCCGGTGACCTGTTCCGGATGGACAGGGAGGGCTTCCTCCAGTTCGTCGGGCGCCGGGACTTCCTCCTCAAGCGCCGGGGCTTCCGGATGCACCCGCTCGAAATCGAAGAGGTGGCCTGCGGGCTGCCCGGTGTCGCGGAGGCGGGCGTGGTGCAAGAGGCGCAAGTCGACCGGTTGCACCTCTTCGTCACCTCCCTCCCGGGCGCGCCGCCGCCGCGCGAGGCCGGGCTGCTCGATGCGCTCGCCAGTCGCCTGGAGCCCTACAAGGTTCCGGACCAGGTGCACTGGGTGCCAGAGCTGCCGAGGACGGCCAACGGCAAGCTCGATCGGGCGGCCCTCGCGAGTCTGCTGACGGCGGGAGGACAGCCATGAGCGCGCCGATGAGTCCGCACCTGGCGGCTCGGGCCGCGGCATGGTTGGAGACGTACGGCTCGCCCCTCTACGTCTACGACCTGGGGGACGTGGAGCGGCGCACGCGCGAGCTCATGTCCGTCCTGCCAGAGGGCAGCCGGGTGCTGTTCTCGCTCAAGGCCAACCCGCTTCCGGCGATGGCGGAGGCGCTCTGCCGACTTGGCTGCGACGCGGAGGTGTCATCGCCTGGAGAGCTGGCGGTGGCGGTGGCCGCGGGCTTCGCTCCGGAGCGGGTGCTCTACTCCGGCCCGGGCAAGAGCGCCGACGAGGTGCGTGGGGCGCTCGGCGCTGGCGTGACGCGCTTCTCCGCCGAGTCGTGGACGGACCTGGAGCGCATCGACCGGGCCGCGCGAGTCGCTCGGCTTCGGGCGCGAGTCCTCCTGCGCGTCAACCCGGATGCACCTCCCGTGGCCCGGCTGGCGATGAGTGGCGTGAGCAGCCAGTTCGGTCTCGACGAGGCGGAGTGGCGCGAGGGCCGCGCACGCGTGGCCGCGCTCGGTGCCATCGAGTTGCTGGGGTTGCACATCTACCAGGGCACCCAGCTCGCGGATGTGCCCGCGCTGCTCTCCGCGCTGCGGGTGGCGCTGGAGGTGGGGGAGTCGCTCTCCAGTGCGTTCGAGCTCCCCTTCCAGGTGATGGACCTGGGGGGCGGATTCCCCTGGCCCTTCGCCACGCCCGGCGTCGGACCGGAGCTGGCATCCCTGCGCGAGCCGCTCGCGCAACTGGCCGCGGAGCGACGGAGGACCGCGTCCGCTTCGCTGTGGTTCGAGTCGGGGCGTCGCCTCTGCGGCTCCTCGGGCACGCTCTGGTCGACGGTGATGGACGTGAAGCGCTCGAAGGGCAAGCAGTACGTCGTCCTCGACAGTGGCATCCACCACCTGGGCGGCATGTCGGGTCTGGGGCGGGTGCCGCTGGTCGGCATCGGTGTCGCGC
>NZ_VIFM01000153.1 GCF_006636215.1 Myxococcus llanfairpwllgwyngyllgogerychwyrndrobwllllantysiliogogogochensis
GGACGGGCGAGGCGGTGGGGTTGGGGCAGGTGCTGCGACCTCCGTCCGTCTTGAAGCAGCTCACGCCGGAGTACCCCCGACGGGCTCGCGTCGATGGCGTCCAGGGGCTCGTCCTGGTGCGCATCATCGTTGGCACGGACGGTGAGGTTGAGACCGAGCACACGCGGGTCATCCGCTCCATTCCCATGCTCGATTCGGCGGCCATCGCGGCCGTCAATCGGTGGCGCTTCACGCCGGCCATCGGACGCCAGGGCAAGCCCGTGCGCGTCATCCTCGAGCTTCCCGTCCAGTTCTCCTTGAATTGAAGCAGGTCATGGCCCTCCCGCTCCGCAAGCCGCTGTTCTGGATTCATCTTGTCGTCGGTGTCGTCGTTGGCATCGTCGTCGCCATCATGTCGGTGACGGGGGTGGCCATCGCGTTCGAGTCCCAGGTTCTCGAGTGGGCGGAGGCCGAGGCTCGCGCCGTGCCGGCTCCCCAGGCGGAGGTCCGGCGGCTGCCCATCGAGGCGCTGGTGGCGAAGGTTCGCGAGGCGAAGCCCGAGGCCCAGGTGTCGGGTGTCACGGTGTATCCGTCCGCGACGGCGGCCGCGCAGGTGGCCCTGGGGCGCGCTGGCGTCGTGTTCGTCAATCCCTACACGGGCGAGGTGCGGGAGGGTGGGGCGAAGGGTTGGCGGGACTTCTTCCATGTGATGGAGGACTGGCACCGGTGGCTCGCGACGGGCGGCGACAATCGCGCCATCGGCAAGGCGATCACCGGCGCGTCCAACGCGGGCTTCCTGTTCCTGGCGTTGTCGGGGCTCTACCTGTGGTGGCCGCGCAGGTGGACGCTGAAGACGGTGCGCCCGGTGCTCTGGTTCAAGCGGGGATTGAAGGGCAAGCCTCGCGACTTCAACTGGCACAACGTCATCGGGCTCTGGTCGATGCCGGTGCTGGTGGTGCTCACGGCGTCCGGCATGGTCATCTCGTACAAGTGGGCGTCGGACTTCGTCTACTCGGTGACGGGCAACCCGGCGCCAGCGACGCAGGGGCCTCCAGGGTCGGCGGGCGTGAAGGTGACGCCGCCGGAGGGTGGAGGGCCGCGCAAGGAACTGGGTGCGCTCCTCGCGACAGTCCAGGAGCAGGTTCCCGCCTGGTCGAGCATCACGTATCGGCTGCCGTCGCCGCCCCGAGGGGCAGGTGGGCAGGACAAGCCGTCCGCTCCCCCAGGGCAGGCACCGTCCGCGCCGCCACGGGCAGGGCAGGGTGAGCCTGGCGCTCGCGCCGAGGCTCCGGTCGTGGCGGGTGAGCGTCGCGCTGAGTCCCCCGTCACCAACAGTGAGCGTCGCACCGAGACACCAGCGGGTGAGGGTGCGCCTCGCGCCGAGTCGCGGGGTGGTGCGCCCGTCGGGGAAGGTGAGCGCCGTGTTGAGGCACCGGCCGCTGAGGGCGAGCGTCGCGCCGAGTCGCGGGGTGGCGCGCCCGTCGCGGAAGGTGAGCGCCGAGCCGAAGGCAAGTCGCGCGGTGAGTCGCGCGGCCCGAAGGGTGACAGCGACGGCAAGGTCGACGCCGTCACCTTCAACGTGAAGGAACAGGATGGATGGCCGCTGTTCGCCTCCACTCAGTTCTCGGTGGACCCGTTCTCGGGCGTCATCGCGAAGCGTGAGGGCTTCGCGGACTTCAACAGCGGACGCAAGCTGAGGACCTGGCTGCGCTTCCTCCACACCGGCGAGGCGCTCGGGTGGGTGGGCCAGCTCATCGCCGCGATGGCCTCGCTCGGTGGTGTCTTCCTCGTGTGGACCGGCTTCGCCCTGTCGTGGCGACGCTTCTTCCCGAAGCGAAACCCGCGCACTTCGACGCCCGTGCCGGCGTCGTCCGAGCCCACGCCCGTGAGCTCGCCGGAGACCCCCGCCTAGGACACCTCGAAACGGGCGGGCGAGGTTCCCGCGACGCCTTCGGGTGTCCTTTGGTTGATTCTGAAAATCGCAGTCATTCTCAATTTAACTGGAACGGCCCCTCGATGGGCCTGGGAGTGGGGAGAGTCATGTCGTTCATCAAGTCACGCAGCCCTGGAATCCGGACGAGCGCGGGTCACACGGGAGGAATTCGTTCCGCGCTGAGGCCGTGGGGTCCCGCGATGGGGCTCGCGTCGGCGCTGGCGGCCGGTGGGGCGGTGGCGCAGGAGCAGGAAGCACAGCAGGTGCCGGTGGAGGCCGCGCCCGTGGAGCCCCAGGCCACGACGCCCGCGCCGGAAGCCCAGGGCACCGAGGGTCACTTCACGCTGCCCACCGTGCAGGTGCAGGGCGACGCGGAGGGCTATCAGGTCAAGGAGAGCTCTCTGCCCCGCGTCCAGCGCGCGCTGGTGAATACGCCGCAGTCCGTGACGGTGGTGCCGGAGGAGGTGCTCGAGGAGCAGCAGGCGACCACGGTGCGGGACGCGCTGCGCAACGTCTCCGGCATCACCATGAGCGCCGGCGAAGGGGGACGTCAGGGTGACGCCTTCATCCTGCGTGGTTTCTCCGCGCAGAACGACGTGTCTCGCGACGGCGCGCGAGACTTGGGCTGGTTCACCCGCGACACGTTCAACCTGGAGGGCGTGGAGGCGTACTTCGGTCCGTCCTCGGTGCTCTTCGGCCGTGGCTCCACGGGCGGCGCCATCAACCTGGTGACGAAGAAGCCCAAGCGCACGTCCTTCCAGGAGGTCGCGCTGAGCGGCGGCACCGCGCCGTCGGGCCGCGTCGAGGCGGACCTCAACGAGGCGGTGTCGGAGAACTTCCAGGCGCGCCTCAACCTCATGGGCCAGCTGGCCTCCACGGCGGGCCGCGATGTCGTCCAGGACAACCGGCTGGGCCTGGCGCCCTCGCTGCGCTTCAAGGTGGCGGAGCAGACCACGCTGGAGCTCGACTACCTCTTCCAGCGCGAGGACGGCCTTCCCGACTACGGCGTGCCCTACTTCAACGGCAAGCCCGTCACGGAGACGCTGGATGTCCCGCGCGGGAACTTCTACGGCGTGAAGGCGGACACCGAGCGCGTGGATGCCCACGTCGCCACGGCGCGCCTCACCCAGGGACTGGGCGAGCAGTTCCAGTTCACCAACACGCTGCGCTTCGGCCGAGTGGACCGCTTCGCCAGCCCCACCGCGCCGCGAGGCCTCACCCCCGCGGGCGCGCCGACCACCATCGGCCGGCAGCGCTTCCAGACGGAGACGGACAACTCCGTCATCTCCAACCAGGCCACCGTGGGCGGCGAAGTGGAGACGGGCTTCATCAAACACACCGCGAACGCCGGCGTGGAGCTGTCGTGGGAGAAGCGCGGCCAGTCCCGCGACAACCTCAACGCCGTGGGCCTGCCCACCGGCCCCAACATCCCGGCGGACCTGTTCGAGCCGGACGCGGAGCCGGACCTGTCCGCGGTGTCGCCGGTGTTCTCCGGCTCCAACGTGAGCATCCAGCGGACGCTCGGCCTCTTCGCCGCGGACCAGGTGCAGGTGGGTCAGTACCTGGAGCTGGTGGGCTCGCTGCGCTGGGACGTCTTCAACACCGACTACTCCACCACGGGCAACACCGGCGCCAAGAGCCGGCTGCGCAAGAGCGACCACCTCTTCAACTGGCGTGCGGGCGTCGTCCTGCACCCGGCGGAGAAGGTGAGCGTCTACGGCATGTACGGCACGTCCTCCAGCCCCTCCGCGGAGCTGGGCTCGGTGTCCGCGGACACCGTGAGCCTGGACCCGGAGAAGAACGCCATCCTGGAGGCGGGCGCCAAGGCGGACCTGCTCGACGGCCGGCTCGGGCTGACGGGCGCGGTGTTCCGAATCACGAAGACGGACGCGCGCGTGCCCAACACGGACCCGGAGGGGCCGCCGCAGGTGCTCGAGGGTGAGCAGCGCGTGCAGGGCTTCAACGTGGGCATCGCCGGCACCATCGTCGAGCGCTGGAAGGTGCTCGCCAACTACACGCTGATGGACTCCGCCATCGTGGAGCACACGAACGCGTTCCTCGTGGGCCAGCGGCTGCCCAACACGCCGCGCCACAGCATCTCCCTGTGGACGACGTACTCGCCGCTGAAGGACTTCACCGTGGGCGGCGGCGCCGTCTACCAGGACGTGACGAGCGTCAGCAATCCCGCGGCGCCCACCACGGCGACCAGTTACGTGCCGAACTTCTGGCGCTTCGATGCGTTCGCCAGCTACGCGTTCGGCAAGGCGCAGGTCCAGCTCAACGTCTACAACCTCACCGACACGCTGTATTACGACCAGTACTACGGCGGCCACGCGGTGCCCGCCGATGGCGTGTCCGCGCTGCTGACGGCGCGTTACCGCTTCTAACCAAGAGGGTCGCGGTCATGATGTTGCACATTCCCAATGTCCTGACCGCGCCCGAGGTGGCCCGTTGCCGCGCGGTGATGGAGCAGGCGGACTGGACGGACGGCAAAGTCACGGCCGGCCACCAGTCCGCCCAGGTGAAGAAGAACCTCCAGCTCCCCGAAGGCGGCGCCGCCGCGCGGGAGCTGGGGGAACTCGTCCTGGCGGGGCTGGAGCGCAGTCCGCTCTTCATCTCCGCCGTGCTTCCGCAGCGCGTGTTTCCCCCGCTGTTCAATCGCTACGACACGAGCATGTCCTTCGGCTCGCACGTGGACGGCGCCATCCGCCCCGTTCCCGGGACGGGGCAGCGCGTGCGCACCGATGTGTCCGCGACGCTCTTCCTCTCCGAGCCGGACAGCTATGACGGTGGAGAGCTGGTGGTGGAAGACACGTACGGCCACCACGCGGTGAAGCTGCCCGCGGGGGACCTCATCATCTACCCGTCGAC
The DNA here is from genome assembly GCF_006636215.1 of Myxococcus llanfairpwllgwyngyllgogerychwyrndrobwllllantysiliogogogochensis. GTDB lineage: Bacteria > Myxococcota > Myxococcia > Myxococcales > Myxococcaceae > Myxococcus > Myxococcus llanfairpwllgwyngyllgogerychwyrndrobwllllantysiliogogogochensis. The sequence continues at coordinate 4,784 of NZ_VIFM01000153.1, forward strand.
GAGCCTGCACCACGTCACCCCGGTGACGAGGGGGGCGCGGCTCGCTTCGTTCTTCTGGGTGCAGAGCATGGTGCGCGACGTGTCCCGGCGCGCCCTGCTGTTCGACATGGACACCGCCATCATGCAGCTCAACCAGGAGGTGCCCAGGAGCCCCTCACTGGTCATGCTGACGGGCGTGTACCACAACCTGCTCCGCCAGTGGGCGGAGCCCTGAGTCACCTCAGGTCCGGTCCTTGCGGACCACGACCTTGCGACCGCGGATGGTCGCCGCCTTCAGCGCGGCGATGACGCGGTTGGCATCCGGCTCGGGGACTTCCACGAGCGAGAAGCCGTCGGCGATCTGAATGGCGCCGATGCGCGACGAGTCCAGGCCCGCTTCACCGGCGATGGCGCCCACCAGGTCGGCGGGACGCATGCCCGCCACACGGCCCGCGCCAATCCACAGCCGGGTGGTGTCCCAGGACGGAGGGCCCGCCGGGCGCTTCGGGGCGCCTCGCTCCGAGCGGACGGGACGCCCGCCCGGTCCCGACGAGGGGCCACTGGAGCGAGCCGGCCGCTCCGTCGCCGGCGAGACCGCGGGAATCTCCTCCTCTTCCTTCGCGCGGCCTTCGTCCTGCGAGTCCTGGAGCAGCTTCACGGCCGCCGCGGCGATGTCGAGCGGCTCGAACTCGCCGGCCAGGTCCTCCACGATGCTCCGCAGCGACTCCAGTCCGCCGGCCACCAGCGTCTCGCGCAGCGTGGCGCGCATCAGCTCCTGGCGACGGGCCCGGAGGTCCGCCACGGTGGGGATGGTGGACACGGTGATTCGCTGACCGGTGACCTTCTCGATGTTGCGCAGCAGCCGGCTCTCGCGGGCCTCGACGAGGGTGATGGCCACGCCCTCGCGACCCGCGCGGCCCGTGCGGCCGATGCGGTGCACGTACGCCTCCGGGGCGTTGGGCACGTCGAAGTTCACCACGTGGGACAGGCGGGGGATGTCCAGGCCGCGCGCCGCGACGTCCGTGGCGACGAGCAGGTCCGTGCCGTGCGACTTCAGCTGCTTGATGACGCGGTCTCGCTGCTCCTGCGTCATGCCGCCGTGGAGCGCGTGCGCGCGCCAGCCCCGGCCGTTGAGGGAGACGGTGAGGTCGTCCACCTCCGTGCGGGTGCGGCAGAAGATGATGGCGGCGGTGGGGGACTCCACATCGAGCAGCCGGCCCAGCGCGGCGATCTTGAACGAGCGCGGGACGACGTACGCGGTCTGCCGGATGCGAGGCAGCTCACCCGGCTCCACCTTCTCCTTGGCGATGCGCACGCGCACCGGCTGGTGGAGGTGGCGCTCGGCGATGCTGGCGATGCGCGGGGGCAGGGTGGCGGAGAAGAGGGCGGTCTGCCGGTTCTCGGGCGTCCCGGAGAGGATGGCCTCCAGGTCGTCGGCGAAGCCCATGTCGAGCATCTCGTCGGCCTCGTCGAGCACGACGGTGCGGACGTTCTCGAGCTGGAGGGTGCCTCGGCGCAGGTGGTCCAGGGCGCGGCCGGGGGTGGCGACGACGACATCCACGCCGCGCTTGAGCACGCGCAGCTGCTGGCCGATGACCTGGCCGCCGTACAGCGGCAGGACGGTGGCGCCCAGCTTCTGGCCGTAGCGGTGGATGGCCTCGGACACCTGCATGGCCAGCTCGCGCGTGGGGACGAGCACCAGGGCGGAGGTGTTGTGGGGGCCCGCCTCACCCGGCTTCAGGTGGTGGAGGAGGGGGAGGGCGAAGGCCGCCGTCTTGCCAGTGCCGGTGGCGGCGATACCGAGCAGGTCCTTCCCTGCGAGCAGCGGGGGGAGGGCGGCCTGCTGAATGGGCGTGGGCTCCTCGTATCCGAGGGCACTGAGCGCCTCCACGAGCTGGGGCTTGAGGCCCAGGGATTCGAAGGAGGCGACGGGGGGCGAAGACGGCGGTGCGGAAGTCACGCCGGGGCTTGTACCACCGGCTTCCTCCCTCGTGGCTTTAAGAATCGCCCTTCTGTCCCACATCTATCGCGTCCCTGGTGGGCGCTGGTGGGTGGACGGCCTGGGAGTCGACAGCCTCAGCGGGGGCTTCAGCCCTGCTCGGGGACCCCCAGCGCGGTGACTTCCTGAAGCCCTGTCGGGGTGGCGTGGAAGACGGCGAAGGCGTCCGCCCCCTGCTCCACGCTGGCGAGACAGCACACCTGGGAGACTCGGCCGGAGGCGTGGGCGAGGGTTCCCCGGTAGCGCTTGTGCAGATGTCCACAGAGCACGAGCGAGGGCTGGAGTGCTTCGGCCACGAGCCGCGCGTAGTCATTGCCCACGGCCTCGGCGCTGGGGCTTCGACGCTGGTGCGCGAAGTCCTCGCGGTCCTCGGTGGCGATGATTCCGGAGGGCCAGTCATGCACGAGGAGGACATCCGCCCGTTCGAGTCCCAGGGCGCGGTCGATGTCCTCTTCGTTGAAGCAGGTGAAGTCCTTGGGGGACACGCTGCCGAGCAGCGACAGGGGCGGATGCGGCTTCTGGAAGCCCCCTTCGTCGTGAATGCCGGAGACGCCGACGACGCGCAGCCCCCTGGGGTCGACGACGCCCACGCGGCCCACGTACCGGCAATTGGTGGCGATCAGCGCGCCCTCGGGGGTCGCGTCCAGGTGGCCGTGCGGCTCGTGGTTGCCGCCGATGAAGTAGACGGGCCAGGGGAAGCGGCGGCGATTCTGGTGGTAGTCCCCGAAGTCGCCCAGGTGCTTGTAGCGCGCGGGGGCGGCCATGGTCGCCAGGTCCGCGTCGTCGCGGTGGGGCTCGAAGTCTCCGACCTGGAGCACGAAGGCCAGCTCCCGGTGCGCGTTCTTCGTCCAGGACTGGAGGAAGGACACCATCCGGTTCATCCGCCCGTGCACGTCGCCCACGGCTGCGAAGTAGAAGTCGTCGGGACGGGGGGCCATGGTCGCCTCTCAGCATGACGCGTCCTGGCGTCGGGTGGCGCAGCGACGGGGGCGGGCCCAGGGGTCTGACCGGGACAGAGAGTAGTTGTCCGGGCTTCGCAACTTCCCTGGGAGTGTGGAGATAATCCATACAAAGCAGTCGCGGCTGAGTTGCCCCTCGGGCCTGGCCGCAATCCAAACCCCCGGAGATCTCCCCATGACGCGCATTTCCTCCAGTGGGGGCACGCCCACCCGTGCCTCGCAAAGTGACACGTCGGTCGCCGCGGCCCAGCCGAAGCCGGAAGTCCGCAAGCCCGCGGTGACGTCGCAGGACAGCTTCTCCCGCCCGACGCAGAAGGGCGTGGAGCGTGCCGCGGTGGCCATCAACCCGGATGAGTTCGTTCCGGGGCCCACGCGTCGCGATGTCTACAACGACCTCGACGTTCAGAAGATCCGCTCGCAGTCGAACAGCATCCGGAGCTTCAGCGAGGGTGAGGCACAGCCCCGCACGCGCGAGGACGCGCTGGCCAACGCGGACCGCCTGCTGGGTGGCGCGAACTTCCTGAAGCTGAGCGAGACCGCGCAGGGCGCCAACATCACCCGCGACGCCAAGGACGTGAACGACGCGGCGGACACGGACCCGGCGTCGCCGCGCCATCAGGCGGCCGTGGCCGAGGTGGAGGCCAACGCGGCCCTGGAGCAGGAGGCGCTGGACAACCTCTCGCCCGAGGAGCGCCAGCAGTATCAGGAGGTGCGCGATGGGCTGATGGCGGTGGAGCCCGCGGGCGACCCGGTGGCGACGCTCGCGCTCCAGAAGCTGCTCTTGGAGGGCAAGCTGCCGGGTGAAGAGGCGCTGGGCGGCGAAGGAGATCTGCTGGACCAGCTCCACACGCTGCAGACGCAGGAGCTGGGCGAGGGGATTGATCGCGGCGCACTGCTGTCGGACGTGGTGCAGGAGCTGGCGACGCCCGAGTCCGTCAACCAGCGCAACAAGGGCACCTGCGCGGCCACCGCGGCGACCATCCAGCTCCTCATGGAGAACCCGGCGGAGTACGTGCGCCTCGTCGCGGGACTTGCGAGCAGCTCCGGCGAGGTGACGCTGGCGGACGGCGAGACGGTGATGAAGCGCGAGGCGCTGGGGGCCGAGGCGAAGGGCGGAGAGGACGTTCGCTCGGAGAGCCAGGAGCTGCTTGCGCCGGCGTTCATGGAAGTGGCGAACGGCGACAAGGACTACCAGGACAAGACGGACGCCCATTACGAAGACGGGAAGAAGACGCACAGCGGCCTGTACGCGGACGAGTTTGATCGGCTCGCGGAGGCGGTGTTCGACCGGAAGGTCGACACCGTGAAGGGGATTGGCGGGGCCGAGGAGGAAGCGGCGGCGTGGGAGCTCATCCAGGAGCGCACGGCCGCTGGAGAGTCGGTGGCGGTGGGAATGACGTGGGGTTCAGGAGGCCACCAGGTGGTGGTGACGGGCACGGGCGTGGACCCGAAGACCGGCGAGGAGTACGTCGAGTACACCAACCCCTGGGGCCGCACCGAGCGCATGCCGAAGGACGAGTTCCTCAGCCGGCTCAACAGCATGCACACCCGCCCCGAGGAGAAGGGGAAGGAGCTGGACCGCGCCCCGAGGCATCCGGACGCGCCCGACCGCATCGCGCGGACCGGGTAGTCGGGCCGGGGCCGGCGTGGCTCAGCCGACGAGCGAGGGCCAGTTCCGGCCGACCCAGGCGCGCTGTTCGACTTCGTCGCGCCAGCTCCGGTCCTCGCGGTCGATTCTGCGCGACGTGGCGAAGAGCCCGTTCAGGGCGGTGAGCAGGCGCTCGGCGAAGGGCGCGTCCTCCACGATGAGGAGCGCCTCGCTCTCCCAGTAGGCGGCGGTGACGTCCAGGTTGGCGCTGCCGATGGCGACGGCGCTGGTGTCGCAGACCATCAGCTTGGCGTGGACGTGGGGGAAGAGCTGCTCCAGCTCCGGCTCCCACTCCGGCATGGCGGGCAGCGCCCATTCGTAGGCGATGCCGCCCGCCTCGATGACCGCGTCCAGTCGACTGCGGACGTAGCGGTCCGCCACCTCGCGCAGCGCTCCACCCGGGAAGTACGTCCGCGCGGAGCCGTAGTGCGGCCGGACGCTGCCGAACAGCACCTCCACGCGGACGCCCCGGCGCACGGCGGCGATGAGCGCGTTCTGGAGTTCGAGCAGCAGCGGGAAGGTGTTCACCAGCACGAGCCGTGAGCGCGCGTGGCGGATGAGCGCGAGCTGTGTGTCGAGCGTGTGGGTGTCCCTGAGTCCTTCATGCAGGACGACCCGGGCCGCCATCGTCCCCACGGATTGCGTGGGTGGGAAGGCATAGGGCTCGCCGCCCGCGCGGGTCCACTCGGACAGGAACGCGCCTTCGAGGACGCTGACCAGGGGCCCTTCCAGTCGCGCGCCACAGTCGAGCCAGGGGATGTCGCGATAGTGCGAGGTCCGTCGCAGGCCCACTTCATCGAAGCCCGTGTAGTAGGGCGCGCCGAGATTCCGGCCCGAGACGAAGGCGCGCTCGGAGTCGATGACGGTCAGCTTGCGGTGGTTGCGTTGCTTGAGCTCGGAGAGGCTGGGCACGCCGACCAAGGGCGCGATGGCGCGCACCTCGACGTGGGGTGTCTCGGACAGCGTCACGAGGGCGGGGTTGAGGGCGCCGAAGGAGTCATGGCCGCTGTAGAGCGCGTCCGCGAGGAACCGCACGTGGACACCGCGTGAGGCGGCTCGCTTCAGTGCGTCCGTGATGCGGGCGGTGACGGCGTCGTCCTCGACGATGTAGCACTGCCAATGGATGGTGCTTCGGGCCGAGTCGATGGCCTCGAGCACGGACTCGCGAGCCAGCCCGTTGTCGAGCTCGAAGTCGATGTGGTGTCCCTCCAGGAGGGGACTGCAGCCCGCCAGTGCCAGCTCTCGTGACCAGGTGTTTGGTGCGTCGGGGATGGAGAGGGGCGCCAGGGAGGTTGCCCGGGGCAGCGCCAGACACTCCGCGGGGCTCAGCGTGCGCAGGTACGGATGGACCGGCTTGTGCGCGTCGCGAGTGACGACGGCGGAGATGGCGACGCCCGCGGCGGCGAGACGGGTGGCCACGCGCAGGAGGCGCTGTCCGTCGACCTGTTGGGGCACATCGTCCGCGCGAGCGTCGTCGAGCCACGCGCTGGCATCGAGCAGCAGGGGCCAGGGGGTGTCGGGCAGCAGCTCGCGGAGATGTTCGCGCTGTTCGTCGAGGGAGTCGGTGTCGCGCAGTCTGACGAAGACGAGGTGGTGACGGTCCATCGCCAGGGCGCGCACCGCTTCGAGCGTGTCCTCGTCGAGCTGGCTGTCCACGAGGAGCAGGGGCTTCTCGGGCCCGAGCACGTAGCAAGGCGAGAGGTTCCTGGGGGCGGAGGCGCCGGAGAAGGAGAACGCGAGCGGGTGGAGTCCTCGAACGTGGTCGAACCAGGACGCGGTGAGCGCCGCGGTGCCGCCTTCGTGTCGAGTGGTTCCCAGGGTGGCTCCGCCCTCGAACACGGACAGTGGGCCCGCTTCGGGGACGGAGATGCTCGACATGAAGCCGACGCGCTCGACGGAGAAGCGGGGCGCCAATCCGGGGACGGCCACGGAGTCGGAGACGGCGTAATGGTCCTCGAACAACACGGACGCCGTCTGCGTGCGAGGAAGGAGCAGCGTGGGGACGCGAGCCTCCTGGAGGGCCCTGGCACCCAACATCCCAAGCACCAGGGCTTCCATGTTGGCCAATGCGTCGGCGGGGATGACCAGGAGGTCCGCGCCGGAGCGGAGCGCCGCGACGTCGAAGGCCTCTACGCGGCTGTCGGCGGGGTTCTCGGTGAGGGATTCGACGTGGAGCGTCTGCGTGATGCCCAGGGCGCGCGAAAGGGCCTGGAGGTGCGAGGTCTGCTCGGGCGCCGAGCCGGTGGTGAGGGCGATGAGCTCGGAGGGCAGGGCGCAGCGGGAGAGAAAGGTCGCCACCGAGCCGAGTCCCCGTCCATCTGGAGCGATGGCCACGGCCATGCGTGACGGGGCCCTGGGCGCGGTGGCGGGGGCCTTCCCGATGTTGAGCACGGGGACGTGCTCGCGCAGCGAGAGCGTGAGCATGGCGCTGACCCGGGCACGAGGGGCCGTGTCGAGGTGGGGACCGAGGACGACGAGCTCGGCGCCGTGCTTCGTGGCGGCTTCGATGAGTGAGCGGGTATCGAGGTGGGTTTCGAGTGCGCCACTGACCTGGAGTGTGGGGCTCCAGGCGTGCAGGGCGTGTCGAAGCCGGTCCAGGACGGTGAGGCTCGCGGGAGGAGGGGCCTCTAGCTCGCTGCGCTCGGGGACCAGGCCGTACAGATAGACGGCCTCGGGCGAGGCGCTCAGCCGACGAACCGCGTGGAGCACCGCCTCGGACTCCGAGCCAGCATCGAAGACGACCACTAGACGACGGAACATGGCGCGCGCGGTTCCCAGGACAGCCTGTCGCCCGCCTTCACCGACTCACGGCTCCAGCGGTCGACCGAGGAACCATTATGCCGGGATTGAGCCGTGGTGGCGCCCTTCGATGGAGGGCGTCGAGGTTTTGGAGTGGGGGCCGGGGTTCGAACTCCCGATGCCGCGCTTTCCTGGGATTCGTCGTATGAAATTGCAGGCGGATTGGAATTGATTGCCTGAGGCAACGAGTCTGTGATTTGCGTGGGGATTTGTTAGTCTTCGGATTCATGGCCATTCCATCGCGTTGCAAGAGGCGTCCGTTGATGGCGCTCGTCGTGGCGAGTGTCATGGGTTGTGGAGACGGGGTGTTCGAGAAGGAGGCCCATGGGGAAGCGGGGACAGTCCCTCGCTCATTGGTGGACTTCGCGGTGGGCATCTCGGATTCGGATGCGGAGACGTTCACCCATCCGGCCTGGGACGGGCTCAACGTGAAGCGGGCGCGAGTCGTCGTGCCCTATGACGTGGCACAGCGACCCGCGAACGACGCCCGGAGACTGAAGTTCGAGGCGTGGTTGCAGGCGACGGCGGCGAAGGCCGTGGAGCCCTACGTGACGCTCGGACCGAGCGATCTGCGCAAGGCGGCGAATGGGAAGTACCTGGCGCCCACGGACGTGGAGTTCCGCGCGGCCTTCGAGTCATTCCACGCGACGTACCCGGCCATCACCCTGGTGGGAGCCTGGAACGAGCCGAACTTCCCGAACTCCGTCCTGCAGAGCGGAGTCCCGTTGGATGAGCCCACGTGTGCCAGTGAGGACCTGGAGAACTGCGGGCCGCTGAGGGCGGCGTTCTACTACCGGCTCGTCGTGAGCATCTGTCCGGACTGCACGGTGCCGGCGGGGGAGTTCGACGCGACGCCGAACGACCCGTACTGGGATCGCTATCGCATCTTCCTGCGGAGCCACCGGCCCAACCTGTGGAGCATCCATCCGCACCATGATGCCAATCGCTATCAGGCGAGCGGTGCGCACTGCGTACCGGGAGACCAGGGCTGCACGACGCGGACGTTCGTGAACTGGCTCGGGGGGCTGGATGCGAGCTGGGACGTGGGGCACATCTGGCTGACAGAGGTGGGCGCATTCTACCGGAACGCGGATGGGCAGGTGTTCGGTGACGTGTCCCAACGAGACACCACGAAGTTCATCCTGCGGCTGCCGAACCTGAGCGGGCGAATCACCCGCATCTACTATTACAACTCCGCGAACCAGTGCTCGACGGCGGCCAACTGCGCCATGCAGGACCGGGGCATCATCGCGCCAGAGCCCTGGGATGGAAGTCCCCTGGGGTATGACACCGCAGGCCGCATCCGACCGTCTTATGCCGTGCTGAGGGACAGGGACACCAACGGGCCCTGAACGCCAGCGTGACAAGGGGCTTGAAAGGCCACACAGCAAGGACAGTAGGGTGCCGCCTCCCCCGCGTCACCCCGGAGTCTGTCCATGAAGCGATGTCAGTGGTTGGGTCTTGGCGTGGCCTTGGTCGCCCTGGTCCTGGCGGGCTGCAATGATACGCAGTCAGAGGAAATCCAATCGTCAGGGATTGAGCAGTCCTCGGCCGTATCCGCCCTGGCGCCCGCGCGTGTGCCGAAGTCGGTGGGCAAGAAGGTCTACGCCCACTTGATGCCGTGGTTCGAGACCCAGGCCTCATCCGGCAATGGGTCCTGGGGCATCCACTGGACGATGGCGAACCAGAACCCCAACAACGTGGATGGCTCCGGCCGGCGGCAGATTGCCGCGCACTACTACCCGCTGATTGGCCCCTATGCCTCCGGGGACAAGGACGTCATCGAGTACCAGCTGCTGCTGATGAAGTACGCCGGTGTGGACGGCGTCCTCATCGACTGGCCCGGCACGGTGAATGCCTGGGACTATCCGAAGAACAAGCAGAACTCCGAGGCCCTCATCGCCCGCACCGCGGCGGTGGGCCTGGACTTCGCCATCGTCTATGAGGACCACAACATCCTGCTCGCGGCGAACGCGGGCATCATCACCGACAAGCTCGCCGCGGGGCGGGCGGACATGGGCTACCTGAGGGACCACTACTTCCCCCAGGGCAACTACATCCGGGTGAACAACGCACCGCTGCTGCTCGACTTCGGTCCGCAGACATTCCAGACGCCGTCGGACTGGACGAACCTCTTCGCCTCGCTGTCACCCAAGCCGGCGTTCCTCACACTCTGGTACGAGTCCCAGGAGGCGGGCGCCAACGCGAGCGGCGAGTACGCGTGGATCTACTCGGACTTCATGGCGGGGCTGAATCACTTCTACGCCAACCGTCCCCTGGGCCTGAAGATGGGCGTGGCCTACCCGGGCTTCCACACGTTCTACAGCTCGGGCGGCTGGGATGGCCCCACCTGGAGCATTCCCCACAACGGGCTGGGCTCGTTCCAGCAGACGCTGGACGCGGCCCTCGGGAGCAGTGTCGGCCATATCCAACTCGCGACGTGGAACGACTATGGAGAGGGCACCATGCTGGAGCCGACACGGGAGTTCGGCTACGGCTTCCTCACTACACTCCAGCAGCGGCTGGGCGTGCCCTATTCACAGCGCGAGCTGGAGCTCATCAACACCCTCTACCAGCAGCGCAAGCAGCACGCCGGCAACGCGGCGAGGCAGGCTGAACTGGACCAGGCCTTCCAGCACCTCGTCGCGCTCCAGGTCGCCCAGGCGGAGGCCATCCTCAACGGTGGCTCCACGCCCACGACGGTTCCGCTCACCAACCCCAGCTTCGAGTCAGGCATGACGGGCTGGTCCACGTGGTCTCCCAATGGCACGGAGTGGGCGGCCTTCAGCGAGACGTACAACGGGGCTCAGTCCGGGGCCTATCACCTGACCCACTGGGGCACGGCGGCGTACGAGGCGTGGACGTACCAGGTCGTCACCGGCCTTCCATCCGGGAGCTACAAGGTGAGCGCGTGGGTGCGAAAGGGCGGTGACTTCGGGCTCGCGCGCCTCCAGGCGAAGACGTGTGTCTCGTGCGAGCCGGTCTTCACCTCGCTCGGGACGTATGGCTCCTGGACGCGGGTGGAGACGCCGAGCATCTCCGTGACCGGAGGCACGCTGGAGCTGGGCTTCCACACCCAGGCCCCGGCGATGAACGGCGCCAACTTCATCCACATGGATTCCATCGAGCTGCGCAGGCAGTAGAGCGTGCACCTAGACTTATCGTTATAGGCAGCAAGTCAAGAAATTGCTGGATGTGGTGCAACTCGGTGGCTAAAGTATCGACTCCCCCAAGGTTGAAGAGGAGTTGCCATGTCGATATCGCAGCGCATCTTGTTGGGCTGTGTCCTGTTCTTCGCGCAGGGCGCGTTGGCCGCACAGGGGCAGATCCTCGCGCGACCCAAGGCGACGGTTCCGGGCATCAGCTACGGCTACTGGGAGTATCTGCCGCAGGGCTATGACGACAATGCCGGGGCGAGCTATCCGCTGGTGATCTTCCTGGGGGGCCAGGGGCAGGAGGGGGATGGAACGGCCTCGGTGGCGGGCTTGGAGAAGCTGATGGCGGTCACCGCGCCGCCTCGGCTCATCCGGAACGGCCGGCACTTCCCGTTCATCCTCATCTCGCCGCAGCGATTCAATGCCTGGTGGGGCGACAATGAGATTGACGCCATCCTCGAGTTCGCGAAGACGCGCTATCGAGTCGACCCGAACCGCATCTATCTGACGGGGCTCTCGGCGGGGGCCATCGTCACCTGGTCCTACGCGGTGGCCTTCCCGCAGAAGCTCGCGGCGATTGTGCCCATCGCGGGGAACGGCAACGGGATCCCCATCTGCAACATGTGGAACGTGCCGGTATGGGCCTTCCATGGCACGGCGGATGGGACGGTGTCTCAGTGGGGATCCATCGACCCGGTGAACAAGCTGAACAACGTCTGCAATCCAGCGGCGAGCCCGCCCGCCCAGCTCACGCTGTATCAGGGCGTGGGACACGACTCGTGGTCCCAGACCTACAACGGTTCAGCGGGTCATGACATCTACGCGTGGATGTTGAGCCACTCGCTCTGAGCTGTTGTCGGAGGCTCGCGGTTGGCGTCTGCCAATCCCTGCTAGTCCTTCCACAGCATCTTCCACGGATGCTTGCGCAGGTCCGTCACCAGGGTGCGCAGCTCGTTGTAGAGCGTCGGGTCCTTGAGGACGGCGCCGGCGGTGCCTTCTCCAGCCTCTATCTTCCCCAGCACGCGGTCCGCCCGGGCCGCGATGCTGTCCAGTTGCCCTACGGCGGCCGTGAGCTTCTCCAAGGCCAGTTTCACGCGCTTCCCATCCTCCGGGCCCAGCTCGCCCGTGACGGCCGCCAGTCCATCCAGCGTCGTCCCCGCGGACTTCGTCAGTCCCGGCAGTTCGCTGCGCAGCACCGCCGCCGAGGCCGCCGCATCGTCCAACAGCCGTGCCGCCTTGCCCCCCGGCTGGAGTGACTCCCTCGCGAGCTGAGCCAGCTGCCTCAAGTCCTTCGATGCCGCCGCCAGCTCCGAGGCCAGCACCTTCACGTCGCCCTTGTTCTCCGTGAGCAGCTCATCCAGCGTCTTGGAAAGCCGCGAGATGTTGGTCACCAACCCCGTCACCGCCTCAGGGTCCTTCTCCAGCATCCCGGACATCGTCTCCACGAACTTCGAGAGATGCTCCGCCAGCAAATCCAGACGCGGTGCATCCGTTCCCCGCAAGGCCTCGCCCTCGGGCCTGCCTCCCGGCTGGGTTCCTGGATTCAATTCCAGATAGGGCTCGCCCAGCAGGCCCACCGAGGCCACCGTCACCCGCGCATCCGAGCGCAGCGCCGCCAGCGACTCCGGTGTCACCGCCAGCTCCATGCGCACGGGCAAGGGCTGTCCGCGGGCATCCCTGCGCTCCGGCTGCAGTCGAATCGCCTGCACCCGGCCCACCTGGACGCCGCCCAGCTTCACCGGCGCGCCCTCCACCACGTTGCCCGTGTGCCCGAAGTCCACCGGGAGCACCGTGGACGACCCGAGGCTGAGCTCACCCATCAACCACAGCAACACCAGCACGCCCACCACCGCCGCCAGCACCAGGGCGCCCACCTTCAATTCCAACCGTCGCTCATCCATCCGTCGCACCCTCCATGAACGGCGCCGTCAACACCCGCAGCTCTGGCGCGGAGGACTCCAGGAAGCCCTCCGGCGGCCCCAGGTACGCACACCGACCTCCCGCCACCACCAACACCTGGTCCGCCAGCCCCTTGAGCTGTCGATAGTCGTGTGTCACCACCAGCCCTCCCAGTCCCCGCGTCTTCAGCGACGCGATGACCTCTTCCACCTGCGTGGCCGCTCGCCGGTCCAACCCGGTGGTCGGCTCGTCCAGCAAGAGATAGCGCGGCTTCAACACCAGCGCCCTCGCGATGGCGGCGCGCTTCTTCGCCCCAGGCCCCAGCTCCGGCGGCAACCGGTCCGCCCACTCCAAGAGCCCCACCTGCGCCAGCGCCGACTCCACCGCGTCCTCCGGGGCCTTCGGGTCCGCCAGCCGCACGTTCTCACGGAGGGTCCGCCAGTCGAGCAGGGCAGGGCCTTGCACCAGATAGGGCGCGCGGCGCCGCAGCCGGACCAGCTCCCGCTCCGGCTGCGTGTCCACCCGCTCGCCCCACAGCTCCACGCTGCCGGAGTCCGGTTGCAACAAGCCCACCGCCATCCGACACAACACGCTCTTGCCCGAGCCGCTCGCCCCCGCGATGAACGTCAGCTCGCGCGTCGACACCTCCGCCGTCACGCCGTCCAGCACGCGCCGACCTCCCTCGAACGCGACGCGCACGTCCGTGAAGCGCAGCGTGTCCTCGGTGCGGGTGGGGGAGTCGTTCGCGCTCACAGGCGTAGCAGTTGGAATGCGAGGGAGACACCAAAGTCAATCAACAGACACCCCAGACTCGCGGCCACCACGCCCTGCGTCGTGGCTTCTCCCACCGCCTCCGCGCCACCCCGGGCTCGCAGCCCCGCCACCGCCGCCGCCAGGGGAATGTACAGCCCACACGCCACGGCCTTCATGCCCGCCGCCAGCAAATCCCAGCCATCCACATACCGGGGGTCCATGAAGGCCCGACCGTCCACGCCGAACACGAGGCTTGCCACCAGCGCCGCCGACAGCGTCGCGGCCACCGTCCCCAAGGTGCTCAACAGCGGAACGCCCAGGAGCCCCGCCACCACGCGCGGCGCCACCAGGTCCGCGTACGGGTCCCCCGCGGACATCTCCAGCGCCTCCACCTGCTCGTTCACGCTCATGGTGGACAGCTCCGCCGCATGGCCCGCCCCCGCGCGCGACGCCGTCAGCAGCGCGGACACCACCGGCCCCAGCTCCCGAATCAGCAGCTCGAAGTACGCCGGCCCGAGCACCGCCACGTTGCCCACGAACCTCCGTGCCTGGCTATTGGCGATGGTCACCAGGACCGCGCCGAAGAAGGCCATGCCCGACATCACCAGCCACACGCTGCGCCCCCCCAACTCGTGGAGCTGCACCGCGCACTCGCGCCAGGACACGCCCTCGCGAGCCCCGGCCCGCACCGTGCGCGCGAAGAGCACCACCGGGGCTCCGAAGAACGACAGCACCCGGTTCATGCCATCCACCCCGCGAGGACGAGCGTGAGCACGAAGTCGATCACGAAGATGGCGGCGCACCCTTGCACCACCGCGCTCGCCGCCGCGCGTCCCACCGCCTGGGCGCCCCCGCGCGCCGACAGCCCCACCGTGGTGGACACCAGCGAGATGGCCAGGCCGAAGGCGCCCGTCTTCACCACGCCTCCCAGGATGTCGAGCGGACTCAGCATCTGCGCGAACGTCCCGAAGAAGATTCGCAGCGGCAGGCCCAGCGTGAAGAGCGCCGCCACGGACTCGAAGAGGATGGCGACCAGGAACGTGAAGGTGCTCATCGCGAGCATGCTCAATTCCATCGCCACCACGCGCGGCGCCACGAGGATGGCGAAGGGGTCCAGGCCGATTCCGCGCAGGCCCTCTATCTGCCCACCCACCTGCATGGTGGCCAGCTCCGCCGCGTTCCTCGCGCCAATCCGCGCGGACATGATGAGGCCCAGCAGCAGCGGACCGAACTCCCACAGCACTCCATAGCCCGCGGCCCACCCGAGGAACGCCCGCGCGCCGAAGCGCTGGATGTAGAGCCCCGACTGCAACACGACGATGACGCCCGCGAGCGCCGCCGTGGCCAGCGCGAGGGGCAGGGAGTCGTAGCCGAACTGCACCAGCGCCCGTGCCAGCTCGCGCCGCTCCAGTCGCGGGAGTCCGAGCACCGTGCGCGCCGCCACCAGCGCCAGCGCTCCGATGCCTCGCACTGCCCCCAGGCCCAGGCTCCCCGCGCCGCGCACCGTCTTCAGCCCGGGGCTCTCGACGCGCGGCGGTGGGCTCACGGGAGCACCTCGTCCTGTTCGCGCTCCAGCTCCGGCGCGGGAGGCCCGTCGTACACCAACCGCCCACCTCGGAGATACAGCCAGCGGGGCAGGGGAAGGTCCAGCGGCGCCTCGGGCGCGGCGACAATCAACGTGCCGCCCCGGGAGACCTCCAACAGCACCCGCGCCACCTGCCGGGCCGTCCCCGGGTCCAGGCCCGCGAAGGGGTCGTCCGCGAGCAGCACGGAGGGCCGCGCCGCCAGCGCCCGACCGATGCCCGCGCGCTTCTTCATTCCACCGGACAGTCGCTCCGGCAGCGTGTCGGCCGCGTCCTGCAAGCCCACCGCGCGAAGCACGTCGTCCGCGCGCGCCTCGGCCTCGCGCTCCGGCACATGTCGCCGGACGAGCGGAAGCAACACGTTCTGCCGCACCGTCATCGAGTCGAACAGCGCGTCCGTCTGGAACACCATGCCGAAGGACGCCTGCCGCTCACGTCGCGCGGCGGAGGACAGCCGCGCCACGTCCTGCCCATCCCACAACACCTGCCCGCGAAACGCGGGAACCAGGCCCGCCAGCGACTTCAGCAGCGTCGTCTTCCCCGCGCCAGAGCGCCCCAGCAGCAGCGCCTGGGTCCCCGGTGGCAGCGCACAGCGCACGTCCGAGAGGACCGTCCGCGCGCCGTGCCTCACTGTCAGGGCTTCAGCGCGCAGGTCCATGGGCTCGCTCTCTCACGGCGTCCAGCGCAGCAGGGTGCCGCGGTGGCCCGTGGCCCACACGTCCCCGGGCCCCGAGCCACCCAGCGCATTCAGCGTCGCCGGCGACTGCGTGGCGGTGCTCCAGGTCGACCCGTTGAAGAAGTGGACGTCGTTCACCTCCGAGGACACCGCGTAGAGGGCGGTGCGGCCGAAGGCCATGAGGGCCCGGAGATCGGGCGTGGCCCCGCCCGTCACCGTCAGTGTCGGCAGTCGAGTCCAGGTGTCTCGCGAGCGCTCCAGCAGCAGCGCGCCGTCGCCCGCCACATAGGCCAGCCGAGGCGTCAGGACCCGGACGTCGTTCAGGAAGCCGGTGGCATCCGAAACGCCCAGCTCTTCCTTCGTCCACGTCGTCCCGCTCGTAGGCGCACGAAAGGCCACGGGGCGGGGCTGTCCATCCACCGTCTCCGCGCCCACCGCGAGCAGCGTCGTTTCATCCAGGCCATGAATGGCCCTCAGGTTGGAGGCCACCTCCGTGAGGACCGTGGGCTGCTCCTGCGTCGCGCCTCCGTCGTCGTAGCGCCAGCGCAGGACGCGGCCCTGACTGGTGACGGCATACAGGGTGACGATGTTGTCCGTAGGGCTCTCGAAGCCGACCAGGCCGTTGATGGCGCCGGCATGGCCACTGGAGAAGCTTTCGCACGGCTCGGCCTCTTCACCGGGCCTCAGCGTCGCGAACCGACCCGCGCGGGAGCCCAGGAAGACGCGGCCATTGCTCGCGGCCCACGCCGACTTCCACTCGCCCTCACAGTTCGTCACGGGCGTGACGGCGTCGTCTTCCACGTGAAGCACACGGCTCGCCACGCCCGCCAGCCATCCGTGCCTCCTCGAATACACGGCCACCGCATCGAACCGCGCGCTCGCGTCACCCAGCTCCTCCCGCGCATCCCACGCCGTCGAGGCACAGCCCGTCACCCCGTCATCTGTCTGGCCATTGCAGTCGTTGTCCAGGCGGTCGCACTGCTCGGTGAGGCCCTGTCGCGCCAGGGCGGAGCCCTCGTCACAGTCGGTGTCCTCCCGCGTCGCGCCCGGCTCGGGCGGCATACAGCCGGGCCCCACCGACTGTCCGGCCTCTCCATCTCCGTCGTCGTCCGCGAAGTACGCCACCGGTTGCTCGCTGCTGGCGCACGCGGAGGCGGAGGGCCCCGCGCAGGCCAGCACCCCGGAGCAGCCCAGCGGCGTCGTGCACGCCATGCCCACGGAGAACCCATCGCTGTCCGCCACGCCGTCGCAGTTGTCGTCCCTGCCGTCGCAACGAAACTCCGCCTGCCCGGGGTGGATGTCGCCGGCCGTGTCGTCACAGTCCCCACCGCGCGTCGTGAAGCCCGTGGGTGTGATGCAGGCAAGGACCCGCGGGCCCCCGTCATCGCCATAGCCATCCGCGTCCGCGTCCGGCCAGAACGGAGTCTCGCGCGGGGCGTCGTTCTCTCCTGCAACACAGTTGTTGTCGATACCGTCACACAGTTCGGTGGCCCCGGGGTGGATGGCCGGGTCTGTGTCGTCGCAGTCCGTGCCAGGGTAGGGCGGCTTCGCGGCGAAGGCCCCATCGCCGTCCAGGTCCTCCGCGCGCAGGTCCAGGCCCAGGTCGGTGACATCCCGGGTCGGAAACCGGGCCTCCGCGGACTGGCTCGCGATGACGGGCCCGGCACACGAGCCCTCGTGCGCCACGGCGGTCACTCGCAGGTCACGACTCCAGCCCGGATGATCCTGGATGACGCCGAGGCGCGTGTCGCTGAGGCGCTCCTCGTCCACCGGCACCGCGCCCGATGCGGTGTGCGACGCGTCGTGCACGTCCACCACCGTGAGCGTCAGGCACTTTGGCCGGAAGGTCGCATACGTGATGAAGACCCTCAGCGCTGGCGCGCTGGCGGGGGTCTCCGTCTTGCAACCCGACAACGCAAGTGTCAGCAGCAGTACACCCACCTGGAATAAACGCATCGCCCGTGCATTCCCCGCCGCGTCGCGGCGCCCGCTGTCGTGACGTACCGCCGTAGAACCCAAGGACATCCGGAACTCCCCCATAGACCGCCGCGCTGGCCATCGTCCAGAAGCCCCCGTCGCAGGGTGCATCCTTTCGCTCGTCGGGCCCCAGCGCGCGCCACCCCGTCACCCATCTGGCCCGAGCCCCGCCTCCTCGCTCATGTCCCCTGTTCGAACCGCCCTCTTCGCTCCCCTCTGTGCCTGGCTGGCCTTGTCTCCAGCCGAGTCCCAGGCGGCCCAGAGCGATGCACCCGTGGCACCCACTCCCTCGCGCGGCGCTGCGGATTCCGCACCCGAGGCTGCGAATTCCGCACGGCCCGCTGCGGAATCCGCACCCGTCGCGCCAGGCACGGCGGCGCCCGCGAGTCCTCCCGCGGACAGCGCGCCGCTGACGCTGGAGCGAGCGGTGTCGATGGCGGCCGAGCGCAACGAGTCAGCGCTCGCGGCCCAGCAGCGCGCCACCGCCGCCGACGCTCGCCTGTCGCGCGCCCGTGCGTTCTTCTTCCCGGAGCTGACGGCGACGGGCACCTATACGCGCCGCTCCAACCAGTCGACGCGTGAGGTGGGCGGGCAGCAGGTCGTCCTCCAGCGCTACAACGCCTTCGGCGCCAACATCGTCGCCCGCGTCACGGTCTTCGACGCGCGCGGCTTCCCGCTGTACCGGGCCGCGCGCCTGGACGGCGAGGCGGCGGGGCTGGAGGCCGTGGAGGCCCGACGTCAGATTTCGTTCGAGGCCGCCAACGCCTTCCTCATCACCCTCCAGGAGCAGCAGGTCTTCCAGGCCGCCGAGCAGCGCATCGCCTTCGCGAAGCAGTCGCACGCGGACGCATCGGCCCGGGCGAAGGGGGGGCTCGCGAGCACCAACGACGTGACGCGCGCGGAGGTGGAGGTGGCCACCGCGGAGGTGGAGCTCATCAGCGCTCGCAACCTGGCGCAGACGAGCCGCCTGGAGCTTGGCTATCTGCTGGTGGAGTCGGTGGAGGGCGCGCTCGTCATGCCGCAGACCCTGCTCGACGACGCGGCCCGGCCGCTCGCGACCCACGACTCCATCATCCCGGGCGCCGTGGAGCGCCGCCCGGACATCCTCGCCTCGCGTCTGCGGGTGGAGTCGCTGGAGGCGAATGCGCTGGAGCCGCTGGCGCGACTGCTGCCCTCGCTGGGCGTGGCCGCGACGTACCGGCTCACCAATGAAGGCGGCCTGACGGGCCGCACCGGTGATGGCTTCCTGTCGGCCGACCTCGTCTGGAACCTCTTCGATGGCGGTGAGCGCTACGCGGAGCGCCGTGAGCGGGTGGCCCTGGCGCGCGCGGCGGAGCTGGAGCAGCAGGCGGGCACGCGGCGCGTGGACGTGGACATCCAGCGGGCCCGCGTGGCCCTGGAGAACGCGCGGGCGGCGCTCACCCAGAGCGAGCTGGCGACCCGCGCGGCGCGGCAGAACGCGGAGGAGCAGGGCATTCTCTACCGCCAGGGATTGTCCACGGCGTTGACATTGGCGGATGCCTCCCTCCGGTTGTTCGAGGCGGAGGTGGCCCTGGCGCGCAGCCGGTATGCGCTGGGCGTGGCCCTGCTGGGCCTGAGGGCGGCAGTCGGACTTGATCCCCTGGGGAAGGAACCGTGAAGGCGATGCGACGCGCAGGAACGCTGACGCTGGCCGTGGCCATGCTGGCCATGGGTGCATGCAAGAAGGACGCGGAGGCGTCGAAGGGCGCGGAAGCGGCCCCGGCCGGGAAGGCGGGCGGTCGTCCCGGCGGCGGTGGTCCGGGGGGCCGTGGGCCCATCCAGTTCCCCGTCGAGGTCGCCCCCGTGGAGGCCCGCGACGTCGAGTACGTCGTCAACGCGGTGGGCTCCGTGGAGGCCTTCGAGCGGGTGCAGATCACCGCGCGGGTGCCTGGCGCCGTGGAGCGTGTCCTCTTCATGGAGGGGCAGACGGTGAAGAAGGGCGACATGCTCGCGGAGATCGAGCCCGCGCGCTACGCCATCGCCGTGCGCGCGGCCGAGGCCTCGTTCGCCAAGGCGCGCGCCTCGCTGGCGGAGGCCCAGTCCGGCGCTGCCCGTCGCACCGCCGTCAATGAGGCCAGCCCGGGCCTGTTGCCCGCGGAGCAACTCGACACCTTCCAGGCGCGAGCGCGCACGGCGGAGGCGGACGTCGCCTCGGCGCGGGCGGCGTTGGACCAGGCCCAGCTCAACCAGCGCGACGCGTATGTGCGCGCGCCCATGGACGGCGTGCTCCAGACGCGCACGGTGCAGACCGGGCAATACGTGCAGCCCGGCATCGTGATGGCGACGCTCTTGCGCAAGGACCCGCTGCTCTTGCGCTTCACGGTGCCGGAGGCGGACGTGTCGCGGCTGAAGCCGGGCCTGCCCGCGCGGTTCTCTGTGCGCTCGGAGGGCGGCTCGTACATGGCGAAGATCACCCACGTGGCGGAGGCCGCCGACGAGGCCAGCCGCATGGTGCCGGTGACGGCCGAGGTGTCCGCCGAGGACGCGCACCGGTTGCGGCCGGGCGTGTTCGCCTCCGTCGCGGTGCCAGTGGAGACGCGCGGTGGCAGCCCGGTGGTGCCGCAGACGGCGGTGCGCGCCAGCGAGCGCGGCTTCATGGCGTTCGTGGTGGAGGGTGACAAGGCCCGCGAGCGCATCCTGGAACTGGGCATGCGCACGGCGGACGGCCGGGTGGAGGTCCGTGAGGGCCTCAAGGCGGGAGAGCGACTGGTGGTGCGCGGCGGCGAGGCCCTGCGCGACGGCGTGGTGGTGCGCGTGGCCGAGGAGAAGAAGCCCGCGCTGACGGCCGAGCCCCGCGTCGAAGACGCCGGCGGCGGCGAGGGAGCTGGGCGATGAGCCTGACGGAAGCCTGCATCAAGAAGCCGGTCCTCGCCTGGATGATCATGGCGGCGACCATCGTCTTCGGCGTGGTGGCGTCGCAGCGCATCGGCATCAGCCAGTTCCCGGACGTCGACTTCCCCACCATCAACATCAGCGTGACGTGGGAGGGCGCCAACCCGGAAGCGGTGGAGAGCGACGTCATCGAGGCCATCGAGGAGGCCGTGACGCAGGTGGAAGGCGTCACCAGCATCACCTCCAACGCCCGGCAGGGCGGCGCCAACATCACGGTGGAGCTGGACCTGTCGCGCAACGTCGACACGGCGCTCGCGGACGTGCAGACGAAGGTGAGCCAGGCGCAGCGCCAGCTCCCCGAGGACATCGACCCGCCCATCGTCACCAAGACGAACCCGGAGGACCAGCCCATCATCCAGGTGGGTGTGTCCGGGCCCTTCTCGCAGCAGGTGGTGAGTGACTTCGCGCGCTACCGCGTGAAGGAGAAGCTCCAGACGGTGCCGGGCGTGGGTGAAGTCCAGATTGGCGGCTCGCTGGAGCGCAACGTCCGCATCTGGGTGGACTCCGGCAAGCTGGACTCGCTGGGCCTCACGGTGATGGACATCACCGCCGCGCTCCAGCGGGAGCACGTGGAGCTGCCGGCGGGTCGCATCGAGACGTCGGGCCGCGAAGTCAACGTGCGCGTGCTGGGCGAGGCGCTGGACCTGGAGACGCTGCGCAACATCGTCATCCGGGAGCAGGGCGGCCAGCCGGTGTACCTGCACGACGTGGCGTTGGTGGAGGACGGCTTCGAGGACATCCGGCGCATGGCGCGGGTGAATGGCATCCCCGCGCAGGGCCTGGGCATCAAGAAGCAGCGCGGGGCCAACGCGGTCTCGGTGGCGCAGGGCGTGCGCGCGGAGTTGGCGCGCATCCAGAAGGAGGCCCCGGAGGGGATGGACGTGGCGGTGCGCTTCGACTCGACGCAGTTCATCGAGGAGAGCGTCCACGAAATCGAGTTCGAGCTGCTGCTGGCCTGCATCCTCACCGCGTTCGTGTGCTGGGTGTTCCTGGGCTCGCTGTCGAGCACGATGAACGTGGTGCTGGCCATTCCCATGTCGCTGTTGGGGACGGTGGCCGTCATCTACTTCCTGGGCTTCACGCTCAACACCTTCACGCTGCTGGGTCTGGCATTGGCGGTAGGCATCGTCGTGGACGACGCCATCATGGTGCTGGAGAACATCTTCCGGCACGCGGAGGAAGGGAAGGACCGGGTGCGCGCCGCGCGCGAGGGCACCGCGGAGATCACCTTCGCCGCGCTGGCGGCGACGATGGCCGTCATCGCCATCTTCCTGCCTGTCGTGTTCATGAAGGGCATCATCGGCCGGTTCTTCCTCCAGTTCGGCGTCACGCTCTGCGTGGCGGTGCTGCTGTCGTACGTGGAGGCCATCACCCTGGCGCCGGCGCGCTGCGCGCAGCTCTTGAAGACGTCCCGCGAGGGGCGCAGCAAGATGGGCGTGTGGGTGGACAAGGGCTTCAGCAAGCTGGAGCACGCGTATGGGCGGGTGCTGGGC
>NZ_VIFM01000154.1 GCF_006636215.1 Myxococcus llanfairpwllgwyngyllgogerychwyrndrobwllllantysiliogogogochensis
CTGTGTATAAGAGACAGGGGGGAGGGGGACGACAGCCATGGCTCCACGTCGACAGGCCGACATTCTCGTGGTCGGTGGAATCAACACGGACTTCCTGGTCCAGGGGCCTCGGCTCCCGCGCGCGGGCGAGAACGTGGAGGGGCATCTCTTCCTGGAGAGCCTGGGTGGAAAGGGTGCCAATGCCGCCGTGGCCGCGGCCCGACTGGGTGCTCGCTCGACGCTGGTGGGCCGCGTGGGCATGGACGCTCGGGGGCTCGCCCTGCTGGAGCAACTCGAAGGTGAAGGAGTGGAGACGCGGGCGGTGTCACGCGACCCGGGCTTCAGCACGGGCGTCGTGCTGGAGATGGTGGACGAGAGCGGCCGCAGGCAGAGCCTCTCCGCCGAAGGGGCGAACCGGCGGCTCGCTGTCGCGGACGTGATTGCCGCCGAGGCCCGCATCACAAGCGCGGATGTCCTGCTCGTCCAACTGGAGGTTCCCTTGGACGCGGTCATCGCGGCGGTCCACATCGCTCGCGCCGCCGGCATGCATGTCGTCCTGGATCCAGCACCGCCCATCACCCTCCCGGAAGAGTTGCTGGAGGCGGTTCACATCATCCGCCTCAACGACGTGGAGGCGGAGGTGCTGACGGGGCTCGAGGTGGTGGACCGAGACTCCGCGCGTCGCGCCGCGGAGAACCTGTTGCGCCGGGGCGTGGGGACGGCCGTGGTGGCCGCCCCCGAGGGAAACCTGCTCCTGGGCACCGAGGGCGAACTCTGGCTGCCGAACCTGCCCGTGGACTGGGTGGACACCACGGGCGCGGGGGATGCGTTCTCCGCCGCCCTCTGTGTTGCCCTGGGAGAGCGACGCTCGCTCGCGGACGCGGCGCGCTTCGCTCACGCGACGGCGGCGCTGGCCACGATGCGGCTGGGGGCGTTGTCGGGGCTCCCCAACCGCGAGCAGGTGGATTCCTTCATGGCCCGCGTGGACTCGCTGGCGCTGTCCACGGAGCCTGTCACCTGGTGACGCGCGGAGGCTTCGTTACGGACGGGCCCGGGTGCGCCGCATTCCGAGCACGATGATGGCGAACATTCCGCCATGCTCCACCAGCAGGAACAGGCGCTCCCCGAGCGAGAACCCTGGCATGAACGGCAGCGTCAGCACGAAGACCGTGATGCTGATGCCCGTCCAGATGCGCAACCCTCGCGAGAACAATCGCTCCAGCAGGGTGAGCAGTCCCCAGGCGCTGAAGCCCGCGATGAGCGATGCGAAGAAGACAGGGCCCAGCAACAAGGGCTCTCGTTCCACGGCGCCGGGACTCGTGGGCACGGTGATTCGCACGCCGAGCAGCCCGACGACGATGAGCCACTGGACGACCACGAAGCCGGTGGCGACCATCAGCACACGCAACCGCGCGAGGACAGACGACGACGTTCCCGCCCGTGAAGGCAGGCTCTGAGTGGGTTGAATCATGGGGGGCCCTTGACGGCGTGGGTTCAGCGAAAGGACTCGGCGTGGTCCGCCAGGAACGCATCGAGCGTCCTCGGCTCCGTCCCGGTCAGGTCCTTGACGCCCGTGGCGAGCTGCGACGCCGCGCCCTTCGCGAAGGCCTCGAACATGCCTTTGAACGAGCCGAGCATGGCCTCCGGAAACCCTTGCGCGCGCATGTTCTCGATGACCTCGGAGACCGGACGGTCGACGTAGGCGACGGGCTTGCCGAGCCGCGCCGAGAGCTTCGCGGCGAACTCGTCGAACGTGAGCGCCTCCGGCCCCGTCAGCGAGTGCGCTCCGCTGCGAGGGGACGCGTGCGTGAGCTGCGCCACGGCGCTCCTCGCGATGTCGCCACTGTCGATGAACGCGATGCGACCCGTCCCGAACGCGCCGAAGAACCGCCCGCCGTTTCGGATGCTCTCCGCATTCCGGAGCAGGTTCTGCATGAAGTACGTGGGACGCAGCGCCGTCCAGCCCAGCCCGCTGGCTTCCAGGTACGCATCCGCCTCCCCATGCCATCGTCCGACGAGGAAGTCCGTCGTCGCGCTCGCGCCTCGCGTCGAGATGCGCACGACGTGCGAGACACCCGCCTGCTTCGCCGCGTCAATCACCGCGCGGTGCTGTCGCACCAGTCCTTCGCTCGGCGTGCCGTTCAGCAGGACCCGGTCCACGCCCTGGAGCGCGGCCCGGAGTGACTCGGGTGAATCGAAGTCGCCCACCACGAAGTCACCTCCCAACGACTCCCCTTTGCTCCTGTCCCGCACGAACGCCCGAAACGACGCGTCGCGCGCACGCAACTGCTGAATGACCTGACTGCCAATGGAGCCCGTGGCTCCCGTGACGAGGATTTTCATGCGGACCTTCTCTGGTTGGAGTGCGATGAATATCTAGTGACGGCAAAATTTCTGTCAATGTAAGTTTGTCCCAGATTCGTTGCAGGGCCCTGGGCCCGGCGGTAGGGTCCCCGGCGGATGTCGAGTGAACTGGGGTTGCGAGAGCGCAAGAAGCTGGAGACGCGGCGGCTGCTCGCGGAGGTGGCCACGCGGCTGTTCGCGGAGCGCGGCTTCGACGCGGTGACGGTGGCGGACATCGCGGCGGCGGCCAACGTGTCGGACAAGACGGTGTTCAACTACTTCCCGACGAAGGAAGACCTGGTCCTCAATGGCCGTGAGGAGCACGAGTCCGAGCTGCTCCGCGCGGTGCGAGAGCGCTCCGTCGAGGAACCCGTGCTCGCGGTGGTCCGTCGGCACACGCTGGCCATCGCGGAGCGGCTGAATGCGCTTCCCGCCGAGCGGCGCGCCGCGTTCCGCAAGGTCATCCAGAGCACCCCGAGCGTGCACACCCGCATCCGCCAGATGTCGCTCCAGTCCGAGGAGCAGCTCGCGCAGATTCTCGCGGAGCAGACGGGTGCGTCGGCGGGAGACCCGACTCCGCGCGTGGTGGCGAGCATCATCGGGGTGCTGACGCGACTGGCCTACGGCGTCGTAAGCGGGCCCCCCGGCAAGCGCAAGAGCCACGCGGAGACAACCGAGAGCATCGTCAACGCCTTCGAACTCTGTGAGCAGGGGCTGGCGGCGTACGGAGTCCGCACCCGGCCCTGATCCTGTCTCCTGGTGAGGGGTCGAGTCGTTCTTCCTCGACCCCTCCGGGCGCCAGAGCGCCTCTCGTTGCCTACGTCCTGCTACTGGCCCGCGATTTCATACGGTCTCAGAGACACCACCGCGTTGCCGCGTGCTCCACCATGGTTGGTGTAGAAGTGGTTCTTCTCCACGGTGTAGTACGAATCAACGTAGTCGTCGTCGTTGCTGAACCATTCACTGGGCATGCGATCCACCAGTCCGCTGCCCAGGGCCACCAGGGCGGAGATCTCCGGATGGCCCAGGGCCGTCAGGATTTGACTCGCGATGGTGAACAGGTGGCTCACCAGCTCTTGATAGTTGGTGTTGTCGTCGTGCTCCATGAGGACGACGTTCGCGGCCGCCCAGCGGTAGCGGTCCCAGAAGATCAGGACCTGGTTGGGCGAGTAGGTCCGACCGTCTTTGTCCAGATAGGGCATGTCGACGATATCCAATTGCGGCTCGTCGCGGCTGGGGTCGACTCCATTGACGATGGCGTAGACCTCCGCGTCACCGGAGATCCAGGGCTCCTCGTCGTCGTTCAGGTAGATGCGATCGAGCATCGTCACCGGCGTGCTCGTCGCCGCCGCGCTGACGGGCTGGAGCGGCATGGGACGCTGGCCGAGAGCCACGAGGCGCTCGCGCATCAGCTTGATGCCGGCGGCCAGGTCTCTCCGAGAGTCGATGTCCACCACCAACACCGGCTGTTCGGGCATGCGGTGCACGTCAAGGTGGTGCACGCCGCCAAGGCGGTCGAAGGCCTCGATGAATTGCCACTGGGAGTCATTCCCATCCGGCTCGTATGCATAGAGGGGTTCAACGCCACGCTTCAGCGCCGGCAGCATGGAAGCACTCGCGAGGCGAAGCTGCAGCAGGCTGTCGAGCTCGCGCTCCAGGCCCTTGCGCTGGCGGATGGTCAGGTCCGCTCGCCCCGCCACGGCCGTGACAGAGGAGGGGGCCGACACCGTGCTCAGCCATTGCTTCAAATCTACCGCCAGGTGCTCGCCACTCAAACGCGAGGCGAGGTCCCTTCGCAGCACCGAGTCCTGCTTCGCCAGCGTCAGCGCCAGCTCGCGTTTATCGGCGGCCAGCGACACGCTGATGCGTTCGCGCGACGCCGCTGAATTCAAGGCAGCGGCTTGAGCTTGGGAAGCTTCGCTCAGGCAGACGAGCAGCGCGACGACCATCCCTATCCGTTTCATTGGATTTTTCCGGTGGTTGAGTGGGGTGATGGGCCAGCGGCCGCATGCGCACGGCAAGTCTGTCCCAGACACAATTGAGCACGGCCCGCACTCCGAAGTCGAACGTCCGCTGGACGGAGCCCGGTTCCGTTCTCTCTCCCGCACTTCGTCTGGACTTGGAGGGATAGACAGTGGTCAGCACACGACGACGCAGCAGGTCAAAGCTGGCATGGCCAAACATTTCCATTCCGGCTCATCCGCGTGCGGCGTCGCGCAGGCGCTCGGCTTCGAGTGAGTCGTAGACCTCGCGGACCCATCGCTCGGCCATCGTGCGGGAGGTGTTGGAGACAGTCCGGGCCTTGTCCTCGGTGTCATCCGCGAACGGGAGCACGGGGTTTTTCGCGTCGCGCGCGGCGGCGGAGGCCAGCAGCCCTGCCTCGGTGGGCGTCGGCTGCAGACCGAAGAGGTCCACGAGCTGGGACACCGCGCTGTCCTGGAGCTGGCGGTAGTTCAACAGCCGCGCGGGCCCCTTCCGTTCTCGATAGGCCCGCAGCCCCGCATCGCAGAGCCGCGCGAGCACCCGGGCTCCGTATTCCTCCAACGACAGCTCCGAGAGCTGCCCCGACTCCAGGCCGACTCGCGCGGGTTCCAGGACTCCCGGCAGCATGTGCGCGCCCCGGTGTTTCTGGTGCGAGGCCATGACCTCCACCGGGTCCCGATAGAGGAACAGCCACGGCACGCCGGGAAACGCACGCTGGAGCAACGGCAACTCCAGCACGTGCCACGCGTCCAGCTTGAGGAAGACACCGTCCTCCTCGAGATGCCGCCGCTGACCGAGCGCGGCGACCACGGCGCGCAGCCACTCGATGCGTTGCTCGTCGGTGACGTGTCGAAGGCGCAGATGCAGGCGCAGGACGACATCCACGGGACTCGCCTCGGACAGCACGATGTGACGAGGCAGTGAGGCCAGGAGCTGCGCGAGCAACGTCGAGCCACAGCGGGACATGTGGAAGACGAGGCCCTTGACGGGCAACCCCGGCCGCGCGGCTTGTCGCGCCACCAGCGTCTCCAGCGAAGTCTGGTGCCGGAAGAGCAGGGCGAACGGATGGCGAAGCCTTCGCTCCAGCGTCTCGTCGAAGAACGGGTCCGTGAAGCGCCTGTCGCCCAGGTGGCACCAGTCGACGCGAGGCACCTCCCCATCCACATGGAGGCGCGCGGGAATCCACCCGTCCAGTCGCGCGTCGTCCGGTGCGAGGCTCATACCCAATCTCCGAGCCAGCTCCGGCGCGCGTCCCTCATCAGGTCGCGAAGCTCCTCCGCGGTGAAGTGACAGCCGTGCTCCGCGCCCAGTCGTGTCGCCAGGGCGAGGAAGGCCGGCACATCCATCCGCGCTCGCAGTGCCTCCTGGAGTGAGACGTCCTCCAGGACGCGCTGGCGGAAGCGCTCGAAGTCCTCAAGCGACACGGACGCCGCCCTCGCCATCAGGTGCCATGGCCCGAGCGAAGACCTCGCGGAGCCAGTCATCCACCACGCAGTCGAGCACCAGGTGCACGCGGTCCGTGTCCCCGAAGTTGTCCACGCGATGGGGGAGGTTGAAGTTCAGGTACCAGCACTCGCCGGGCCGCAGGTCCACGCGCTGGCCCGCGAGCACGAAGGCCACGTCGGGATGCGTGACGATGGGGATGTGCAGCCGCACCTCGCCATCCTCGAAGCCCAGGTTGTAGTCCGTGTGCTCACGGATGTGCGCCCGTGCGGCGAGCTTCAACAGTCGCGCGGAGCCGATGGGACACTGAAACGCCGCGAGCGCCTCGCGAAAGGCCGGGCAGCGCGCGAGCAGCGGCGTGTCCTCGTAGCTCTGTCGCGCGGTGGGGTCGGGGTACAGCCGTCCCTCCATTCCGCCCACGGAGCGCAGGGGCACGCCGCTCCAGTCGCCCTCGTAGTACCGGGTGTTGAAGTGCGGCACCCAGGTCTCCGCTGGCAAACGTGCCAGCTCCTCCTGGAGCCGCGCCGCATCGAAGGCGAGGGGCAGTCGGAGTCGGTCGGGCACAGGTGAAGGAGCCATGAGACCCGGTTCTACACCGTTCCCCTGTCCGTCAGCCCGTGCGGGTCCGGGCGCGGTGGTCGGCCTTGGCCCGGGCAAGGGCCGCGTGCGCTCGGGCGAGCGTCTCCCGGGGGTCTTCTTCACCCTCGACGGCCACGGCCGCGCCATGGAACTCGAAGGACTCCAGCTCCTCATGGAGCTGTGCGCGCAGGGCCTCCGTGGCCCGGGCATCCTGACCCGGCAGCGCCACCAGCAGCGTGCCGCCCTCCCATCGCACCGCGAAACCGGACGGCACGCCCACGTCTTCCAGGCGTCGAGCCACGTCGCGCAGCGCGTTGTCTCCCGCGTCGAAGCCGTGCCGGAGATTGAGCCGCCCCAGACCCACCAGATCCACCAGGAGCACCCCACAGGGCACGCCGTCCCGTCGGCAGCGACCAATCTCCCGCAGCAGGCGCTCTTCGCCCACGCGCCGGGTGGCCAGCCCCGTCAGCGGGTCCACGCGCAACATCCGCTCCCGCTCGTCCTTGGGTGAGACTCCACCCAGCTCGGAGAGCGTCAGGAGCTGCGCGGTGCCGCCCGGAATGGGGAACGGCCGCGCCACCCAGCGAATCCGACGGGGACGTGGGTGCTCCAGGGCCAGCGTCAGGTGCAGCCCTCGGGATGATTCGGACGCCAGGTCGAGCAGCAGCGAGCGGCCCGACGGGTCCGCCGTCAGCTTCGCCACGTGCTGGCGGAAGTCGTCGAACGTCAGCTTCGGAATGCCCTCCAGCGGCAGGCCGAGCATCTCCGACAGCGCGGCGTTGCCCGCGAAGGGCTGACGCCCCGGCGCCACCAGCAACGTCGCCACATCGAGCGCCTGGATGGCGTCTCGGATTTGCGCCAGCGCGGCGACCTCCGAACGCGAGGGCTCCTGTCGCGAGCGACCCAAATCCCTCGCCTCCATCCGCGCGCGGGACCTCAGTTCCAGGTCGCCCGCCACGCGCCGGGCCAGCTCCCGCAGCGCCGCCAGGTCCTCGGTGCCGAGCACCAGGGGCCGCGTGTCGATGACACACAGCGTGCCCAACACCTCGCCACCAGGCGTCACCAGCGGCGCGCCCGCGTAGCTGCCGACGATGCCGTCGCGCACCAGCGGGTTGTCCCGAAACACCGGGTGGCGCGTGGCGTCCGGAACGACCAGGGACTCGCGGCCCATCACCACGTGGTGACAGAAGGCCCAGTCCCTCGGCGTTCCCCTGTCCCGCGCGAGCGCGTGCGGCAGCCCCACATGCGCCTTGAACCACTGGCGATCACCCAGCACCAGCGTCAGCAGCGCCACCGGCACGGCGAAGGCCTGGGCCACCTCGGTGACCAGCTCCTGAAGCTCCGCCTCGGGCGGGCCTTCATCCACCAGTCGCATCGCCTCGATGCGCGCCAGCCGCTGGTGCTCCTCGTCCGGGGTGTTCTCCGTGGGCGTGGAGGGCAGGGGGCGTTGTCCCGCAAGCACGCGTCGCACGGTGTCTCGCACCGTCTCCGCGGGCGCGCGGCGGCTCAGCAGCGAGTGGATGCCCAGGGCGTCCTTGAGCTGCCACGCCCGCACGCGCAGCTCGTCGAAGGCGGTGACCACCACCACCTGCGTGCCCTCCGCGTCCTGGCGCTCACGCAGCCAGGTCAGCAGCGTGAACCCGTCCACTCGCGGCAGCGCCAGGTCCGTGAGGAGCAGGGCGGGCGCGCTGCGCTGGCGCACCACCTCCTGCGCCTCCGCGCCATCCCGGGCCAGCACGCCTTCGAGCCCCTCGCCAGCGACGAGGGCGAGCAGGCCAGCGGCTCGGTGGGGGTCGGGCTCGGCGATGAGGGCGTAGCGGGCCATGTCCCGTGGATGCTGCCACGGATGCACGCGGGCGGGTTACAGGGCTGAACCTGGCGGGTTGCTCGGGTGACGCTCGAGGGCAGGGCCCTACCGGGGGTCGCCCGGCGTCACGGAGGTGCCCGGGGAGGATTGGGGGTAGCGGACGAAGAGCCGGCGCAGCGCTCCCCGCTGACGCCCCAGTTCCTCCGTGCGCGCCGCCGAGTCCACCAGCAACATCAGCCCCAGTCCCACGCACGCGGGTATCAGCGGCAACACCCAGCCGAAGTCCGCCGCGAGCCAGCCCACCAGCGCGACGTGCACCCCTGTGAGCCCCAGCGCCGTGCGAGCCACGGCCCCCAGCGTACGCGCGCGTCGGCAGCGCCAGCCGAAGACCAGCAGCAACACGGCCGTCTCCAGCAGGCCCGTGAGGGCCACGATTCCCGAGGAGCGCATCAGGCGGTCCGCGCGCAGGTTGTCCAGCGCGAACGCGTGAATCTCCACGCCCGGCACCGCCACCTGACCCGGGAGCGTGCTCTGTCCGTGGAGTCCCGTCGCCGTGACTCCCACGAAGAGCGTCTTTCCGCGCAGCGCCAGGTCCAGTCCCACCGAGCGCGGATCCGCGTGGAGCACATCCGCCAGACTCACCCGGGGAAGCCAGTCCGGCGCGGGCAGGCGCATCAGCGGCGCGCCGTGGTCGAGGGTCGCCCGGCGCTGCAGGGACTCGCCCTGCTCGGGCATCAGGCGCAGCGCGGTCGCCAGGGCCAGGGAGGGCCAGACGTGCTCGCCCACGCCGACGGCGTAGGGATAGCGGCGGATGACACCATCCGCGTCCACCAGCATGTTCAACATGCCGCTGCCCTGTGCCGCCATCCGCAGCGGGGCGATGCTGCCGGCGACCTCTCGGGCCTGGAGCCGCAGCGAGCCCACGGGCAGCGGCAACGGCGATCCGAGCGCTCCGTCCGCGAGTGGCGGCATCAGCGACACGTCCTCGGTGAGCGCGGCGGCGCCCAGGATGACGACGCCGTTCTCCGCGAGCGCCTCCGCCAGCCGGGCATCTCCGTCCTGCGCATGAAGCCGGGCTTCCAGGTCCGTCACCAGGGCCGCGCCCGCGGGCTGGTCCGCGAGGCCCGACTCTCGCAACGCCGCCAGCATGTCCTCCCCCAGCTCCAGCGCATCGCGCGAGCCGGGCTGGTCGAACACCACGTCCACCGCCACCGCCGAGGGACGCTGGGCCGCCAGCGCACGGAAGGCTCGAGCCCACGTCACGCGCGACAGCGGCCAGCGCTCGCCCAGCGCGGACAGGGCCCGGTCATCCACCTCCACCAACACCAGGTCCGCGCTTCGCGGGACTCCCGGCAGGAGCCGGCTCACGGCCTGGTCATACAGCGCGCGTTCGAACAGCCCCGGCGCGCCACCCGTCACCGCCGTCACTCCGGCCAGCGCCAGTCCCACCACCGCCGCCAGTCCACGCAGCAGCGGCGGGGAAGGGCGAGGCAGGCGCGGGCCGCGCGCGGGCGTCTCGGGGCTCGGGCTCATTCGAAAGTCTCAGGGCCGGAGGTCGAAGGCGAAAATCTTCGACGGGAAGCCGATGAAGCCATCCGCGTCCACCGGCAGCACGCGCCAGAACCACTTGCCCGCGAGGCCCGCCGGCACGGCGAACTCCTGGGCCTGGGACTCGAACGTGCGCACGCCCGCGGCGAAGTCCGCCGTCCGGCCCAGCTCCACGCGGTACGTCTTCGCGCCCGGCACGGTGAACCACTCCAGCTTCGGCGCCGTGGTGAAGCTCCCACCGCGCGGTCCGTTCAGCAGCGGTGCGGCGAGCAGCGGTCGGGGCGGCTCCGGCGCGGCGCCGGGCAGCACGCGAGAGCCCTGGCCTCCGGCCACCTCGACTTCGCCCTTCTCCGCGCCCAGCGCCACCTTGCCTTCGAGCGTCTCCAGGCGACTGCCGCCGTCCTCCTGCGCCGACACCCGGAACTGCGTGCCTCTCACGCCGGCCACCGCGCCTCGCGTGCGCACCTCGAACACGGAGCCGTCGCCCCCGGGCGCGGCGAGGGTCTCCACCGAGCCGCGCATCAGCTCCAGGCGCACCACCCGCTTCGCGTTGGCCCCCAGCTCGATGGCCCCCAGGCGCAGCATGCTGTCGGACAGCACCCGCACCCGGCTCGCATCGGCCAGTTCCAGCTCCGCGCTTGCGTCCTTGCTCGTGTGGAACAGCTCACCGGTGTAGAGCGAGTCACCGACGCCACGGGGGCGCAGCTCGTCGGGAGCGGCGCCCGCGGAGACCTCACCGCTGGCCGCGCGCACCCGGGCCACCCGAGGTTGCGTGGGACGCTCGACGTACGCGAGCTGGAGCTGACCCGGCTCGCCCGGTACCGCGGGAGGCGCCACCGCGGAGACGCGCGTGCGTGACACGCCCGCCGACACCAGGATGTCCGCCGCGGCCTTCGCCACCGCGAGCCCCTGACCGTCCAGCCGCTCCGCGTCGGGCAGCCGCGCGGCCACCGTCACCGCGCGAATGGCGGGACGTGCCGCGAGCGCTTCCGCGACGTGCTTCAAGCAGGCTTCCGTCGCGGGCCCCTTCGGCTCCAGCTTGCGCCCCATCTCCACGCGGCCGTTGACGAAGCGCAGGCCGCCGCAAGGACCTACCGCCGCGTCCTCGGCCCGAGCCTGGAAGGCCGCGAGCGCGAACACCATCAGGCAGGGAAGGGTCCGGGTCATGGCGTGGCCTCTTGTGCCGAGGGCTCGGCGGTCTTCACGATGTTGAACTCGACGCGGCGGTTGTTCTCACGACCGCGCGTCGTCGCATTGCTGTCCACTGGCTTCGTCTCGCCGTAGCCCATTGCCTCCAGGCGCTCCGGCGCGATGCCGGCCTTCAGCAGGAACTCCCGC
The DNA here is from genome assembly GCF_006636215.1 of Myxococcus llanfairpwllgwyngyllgogerychwyrndrobwllllantysiliogogogochensis. Lineage (GTDB taxonomy): Bacteria > Myxococcota > Myxococcia > Myxococcales > Myxococcaceae > Myxococcus > Myxococcus llanfairpwllgwyngyllgogerychwyrndrobwllllantysiliogogogochensis. Next base: position 11,021 of record NZ_VIFM01000154.1, read on the forward strand.
ACGTTGTTCGCGCGGCGCTGGGACAGGTCCAGGTTGCTCGTGTCCGAGCCCTGGTCGTCCGTGTGTCCCTCCACGCGCAACCGCTCCAGCTGCGGGTTCGCCTTGAGCACCGAGGACACCTGCGCCAGCAGGCTGAAGGACTTGGGCAGGATGACGTCCTTGCCGGTGGCGAAGTAGACCTTCTCCAGGATGACGATGCGCGAGCCTTCCAGCCGCACGCTCGCCTTGCCCTTGTCGGGGCACCCATCCTCGTCCTTCACCCCGTTGATGGCCTCGGCCTCCAGCGGACAGGCATCCACCGCGTCCGGTACGCCGTCGCGGTCATTGTCCGCATCCGGGCAGCCGTCCGTGTCCTCGAAGCCATCCATGTCCTCGGGCTCCGAGGGGCAGCGGTCCTCCGTGTCGATGAGGCCGTCTCCATCCGAGTCCACCGGCGCGGGCGCCAGCGTCAACGGAGCGCCAGGCGTCGCGGCGGAGGGCTCGGTCGTCGAGGGTGCGTTCGGGTCCTGCGCATCCGGGCACCCGTCCTCGTCCTGATAGCCATTGAAGGTCTCCGGCTCGCCAGGGCACACGTCCGGTCCATCGAGGATGCCGTCGCTGTCGTCGTCTGGATCCAGGCAGTCGTCGTCGTCCTGGAAGCCATCGAAGTCCTCGGGCCCCAGCGCGCACTGTCGCGAGGGCGTGGCCGCCGGTGGCGAGGCCGTCCAGGCCAGTCCTCCGAGCACGCGGAAGCCCGGCGTGCCGTAGCCCCGCGTGAGTCCCGGGCCCGCGCCCAGGTGCGCCGCCAGCTCCTCCGTGAAGCGGTACTTCACCGCGCCGAGCGCCTCCAACGGACGCTCCTCGGCGTTCGTCTCCTTCAGCCCCAGCGCGCCGGACAGGGTGGCCGCCACCGACAGCGCCTGGGTGAGCGGCACCTCCGCGCCCACGGCATACGAGAACTCATTGCCCACGCGCAGGTTGCGCAGCTGCTGCTCGCCGCGCAGATTCACTCCCACGTTGGCCAGCAGGCGCAGCGAGTCTCCGGCCCACTCGGCCACGAGCCTCGGCTGGAAGGTCAGCCCCTTGGTGCCCAGGAAGTCGGAGCCGCCCCCCGTGGGCAGCGTCACCGGCGCGACGAGGGCCAGGTGCAGGCCGCCTTCCGTCGACAACAGCCGGACCTTCGGCACCAGTCGCAGGTCACCCACGCCCGTGCCGGCGGCACCATCCGCCAGCGTGGGCGAGATGGCCGTGGCCGGCTGTGACGTCGTCGTGGAGACGGGGAGCGTCACACCCAGCTCCAGCCGGTCGAACAGCGCCACCGCGCCCATCAAGTCCAGCGTGAGCTGGCTGTCGACGATGCGGTAGACGAACTCGTCGCGGCGAGGATCCAACAGGTTGAGTGGGTTCTCCCCGTAGTTGACCGACAGCCCCACGTTCCATTCGAGGTGCTTGCCCACGCGCGCGCCATGCAGCCCCAGCACGTCGTAGGCGCCAGGGCCCGGCTTGTACTGCTGCACGTCGATGGCCTGCGAGGCCTGCGCCTGCGCCCGTGCCGCGCTCGCCGTCAGCAACAGGGCGCCCAGCAGCGCGAGGACGGTGGGCCCTCGGAGATACGCCGCGTGGCGCGCCAGGGTCCTCGAGCTCCGTCCACACGACGCGCCGGGACAGAGTGGGTGGGATTGCACTCGCATGTCCCGACGGTGCCAGAAGGGAACGGCCCACATCAACGGGCCGCCAACAATTCAGAGACGTGCCGAGCCAGCGAGGGCAGGGGCTGAGGCTTGGGCAGCACCAGGTCGACTCCCAGCTCCCGGGCCCGCGCCGTCAGCTCCGGCGACGCGAAGGCCGTGAGCAACACCACCCGGGTGTCCGGTGTGTAACGGCGCACGAAGTCCGCCAGCACCAGGCCTTCCTCGGACTGCGTTCCGCTCAGCCGCAGGTCGCTGATGACCAGGTCATAGCGGCCCGTCGTCATCAGCCCCAGCGCCTCGTCCAGCGCCTGCGCCGAGTCCACCCGGTACCCCGCGCTCGCGAAGAACTGTCCCAACACCCAGCACAGCGCGGATTCGTCGTCGACGATGAGGAGGTTCTGGGACACGCGCCGGCCGTGAGCAAGTCAGGGGCCAGGGGTCCTTCTCACCCGGGCCCCATGACTTTTCCGGCACTTGCGAGCACTGCCGCCCCGCCTCGGTGCGGGGTTTTCCAGATCATGGATCCGACTTCTGGAATCCAGATCTGTTGATTCCCAAACGTTTCAGCCGCTCATAGAGGGAGGAACGGGGGATTCCGAGCCGGAGGGCGGCGCGCTCGACGTGGCCGTTCTCCCGTCGCAGCACGCGCTCGATGTGGCGGCGCTCCAGCTCTTCCAGCGTCAGGTCGTCCTCGACGCGGGCCTCGTCGGCGGAGGACTCGAAGCGCAGGTCTCCGCGTGACAGGGGGCCGCCGCCGGACAGCAGCACGGCGCGCTCCAGCACGTTGCGCAGCTCGCGGATGTTGCCGGGCCAGGGGTAGCGCGTCAGCGCGGCCTCCGCATCGGGCTGGAGGCCCACGCCGCCGCGTCCGCGTGCGCCGCCCATCTCCGCGAGGAAGTGGCGGGCGAGCACGGGGATGTCCTCGGTCCGCTCCCGCAGCGCGGGCACGTGGAGGATGAGGGTGCTGACGCGGAAGTAGAGGTCGCTGCGGAAGCGCTTCTCGCGGGTGGCGACGCCCAGGTCCTGGTGCGTGGCCGCGATGAGGCGCACGTCGACGCGCCTGTCTCGCACGTCCCCGAGGCGGCGGAAGCGCTTCTCCTCCAGCACCTTGAGGAGCTTGGGCTGGACGGCCATGTCCATGTCGCCAATCTCGTCGAGGAAGAGGGTGCCCCGGTCCGCCACTTCCAGGAGACCCTGCTTCGCGGCCACCGCGCCCGTGAAGGCGCCCTTCTCGTGACCGAACAGCTCCGAGTCCAGCAGGTCCTTCGACAGCGCGGCGCAGTTGAGGTCCACGAAGGGCGCGTCCGCGCGCGGGCCGCCCTCGTGAAGCCAGCGCGCGAGCACGCTCTTGCCGCTGCCCGTCTCGCCGGTGACGAGCACGGGGCTGTCGCTGTGTTGCATGCGCCCGGCTTCGGCGCGCAGGCCCTGGATGGCGGCGCTGGTGCCCAGGAACGGGTCCACCGTGGCGCGCGCGGTGCGGGACAGGTCGGCGCGTAGGCGCTGTCGCTCGCGGCGCTGGGCCACCAGCCGCTCCAGCACGACCTTGAGGACGGCCAGCTCCACGGGCTTGGTGAGGAACTGCTCGGCGCCTTCCTTGACGGCCTGGACGGCGAGCTCGATGGAGCCGTGCCCGGTGAGGACGACGAGCGGCACGGCGGCGTCGATTTCCTTGAGGCGGGGCAGCAGCTCCAGCGCGGTGCCGTCCGGCATCCGGTAGTCCACCACCGCGACGTCGGGGCGGTGCGTGCGGAAGACTTCCTGGGCCTCGGCGAGGCTCTGGGCTTCGTCCACGTCGAAGCCGTGGGCAGTGAGGTAGCCCCTCATGCCCAGCCGGACACCGGGCTCGTCGTCCACCAGGAGGATGCGGGTACGTGTCATGAGGCGAGCGAGTCCAGGTGCAGGCTGACGGAAGGCGAGGACACCGCTGGTAGCAGCAGCGTGACTTCGGCGCCACCCTCCGGGTGATTGCGCAGGCGAATGACGCCCTGATGCTCCTCCAGGATGCGCTGGACGATGGACAGGCCCAGGCCGGTGCCGCCCCTGCGCTTGCTGAAGAAGGGCTCGAAGACGTGAGGCAGGTCCTCCTCGCGGAAGCCCGGCCCGCCGTCCCGCACGGTGCAGCGCACCCAGGCGCGGCCTTCCTCCTCCAGGGGCGAGGTGGCCACCTTCACGGTGGTGCCCGCGGGCGAGTGCTGCACGGCGTTCTCCAGCACGTTGCGGAAGACATGGAACAGTCGACGCGAGTCCATGCGCACCGCCGGCAGGGCCTCCGCGAGCGTCTGCGTCACCGTCACACGGGACTGCTCCCCGGTGAGCGCGCACGCAGCCAGCGCTTCCTCCACCACCGGTCGCACGGGGCCTTCCACCCATTCGCCCCGAGTGGGGCGGCCGTACTCGAACAGCTCCTGCGTCAGGTGGTTGAGGCGCCGCACCTCGCCGCGCAGCACGTCCAGGTACGGGGCCAGCTCCGCGCGAGCGCCGACGGTGGCCTCCACGGCGTCCACCACGGCGGAGATGGAGAAGAGGGGGTTGCGGACCTCGTGGGCCACGCCCGCGACGATGGCGCCCATCGCGGCCATCGTCTCGCTGCGGCGCAGGCTGGCTTGCAGCTCCAGCAGCCGGGTCACCTCGGTGGCGACGACGATGATGCGCGAGTCCTCTCCGCCGACCTCGTCCACCCACGCGGCGGCCAGCTCCCACGTGCGGCGTGAGCGCGGGTCCTTCACCTCGCGGATGAGGCTGCCATGCGTGCGGCGAAGCTCGTCCACCAGCGGCAATGTGCTGGACCAGGGAGGCTCGCTCGCGACGGTGGACAGGGGCTGGCCGGAGGGGTCCAGCCCGCCGAACAGGATGCACGCGGCGGCGTTGAGGCTCTGGATGGTGCCGTCCGCGCCGAGCACGACGAGCGGCGAGGTGACGGCGTCGAACGTGCGGCGCCACTCCTGGGCGGAGCGGCGGAAGCTCTCGTGGAGGCGCTGGCGCAGCTCGTCCGCGAGGTACCGGTCGGTGATGTCGGTGACGACGCAGCCCACGTGCAGCTCGCCCTGGTTGTCCTTCGCGGAGGCCGCCGCGCGGCTGCGGACCCAGCGCACGCGGCCGTCGGCGCAGATGAGGCGGTGCTCCAGCTCCACCTCGGAGCCGGGCGCGAGCGACTCGATGCGGGCGCGGTAGCGGGCGCGGTCCTCGGGGTGGATCATCTCCGCCCAGAGCGGCGGCGGGCCGCCACCGGGGCCGGGCTCGGCGAACGCGGACGCGGGATAGCCGGTGGTGCGCTCGATGACGGGCGTGCAGTAGAAGTCGCGCAGCGCGCCGTCGCGCAGCTTGCCGCCCCACAGGTAGTCGGGCAGCGAGCGCGTGAGCACGTCGAGGAGGCCTTCGTGTTCCTGGAGGCTCTCCTCGGCGCGCATCCGCTCGGTGAGCTCCGAGAGCGAGGCGATGACGCCCAGGACTTCGCCGCCCGTGCCGCGCACGCGCGAGTAGCTGCCGAACCAGAAGCGCGGTTCGCCCGGCGCGGCGGGGGTCTCCACCTCGAGGCAGGTGTCCTGGACGGGCGCATCTGTCTCCAGCGCGCTCTTGAGTCGCGGCGCGAGGAGCCGACCCAGCTCTGGCATCACCTCCGACACGTGACGGCCGAGGTGTCCTCCCGCGGGCAGCCCGTTCATCGCCGCGAGCGCCGCGTTGACGTGGATGTAGCGCAGGTTCCGGTCGAAGAAGGCGAAGCCCACCGGGGTGACGTCCATGATGGCGTCGCGCAAGGCGCTGGAGTCACCGGCGCTGCGCAAAGCGGCGTCGCGCTCGCGGCGGGTCCGCTCCCGGGCGTGCGCGAGCAGCAACGCGGGAGTGCCGGCACAGGTCAGCACCAGGGCCGCGGTGGTGAGGACACGGGGCAGGGGGCTCGCGGCATCGGGGCTGGCCCAGGCCCACTCGATGAGAGCGGCGAGCGCGGTGGCCATGAGGACGGCCAGCAGCATCTGACGGCGGGTGGGGAACTCGTGCATGGGGGTGTGGGGAGCGCGAGCCTAACCGGAATCGAGCCCGCCACCGCGCCACCGGAGCTTGGGACAGGTGCTCCCGTTGTTCGGTGAGCAAGGGGGCGGGTCCTCGATGCTCCTGCCACATGCGGGTCTGCGAGGACCGCGAGGGCGCGCGCTCACCCAGGGGAAGGGTGCGCCTCTGCCATGGACGACTCACGCGCGGCGCGCTCCAGGAGGTCCCTGACCTCCGCGTCGGAGGTCTGCTCGAACTGGCGATACCAGAGGCCCACGGCGAAGAACGGCTCCGGGGTCCGGACGCACACCGTCTCGTCCGCCAGCGTCGCGATGTCCTCGCAGGTCTCCAGAGGTGCGACGGGCACGGCGACGACGATGCGAGCGGGCCCTTGCTTCCGGAGCGCGGCCACGGCGGCGCGCATGGAGGAGCCGGTGGCGAGCCCGTCATCGACGAGGATGACGTTGCGTCCGCGCACGTCCAGGGCGGGTCTTCCCTGTCGGTAGCTTGCCTCGCGGCGTTCGAGCTCCCGGCCTTCGCGCGCGGCGACCGCGTCGATCTGCTCCAAAGGGATGCCCACCTCCTCGATGACCTCGGGGTTGAGCACGCGCACGCCGCCGGTGGCGATGGCGCCCATGGCCAGCTCCTCGTGTCCGGGCGTCCCCAGCTTGCGAACGACGAACACGTCCAGCGGAGCACCCAGCGCGCGCGCCACCTCGTAGCCCACGGGCACTCCGCCGCGCGGCAGAGCCAGCACCCGGGTTTCAGGGCGGTGACCATGATGTGCGAGACGCTCCGCGAGGGCTCGACCCGCCGTGGAGCGGTCCTGGAACGCAGGTCCCTGCATGCGAAGCTCCTTGTCCGTGTGCCTCCTGGCGCACTTCTCCCCTTGAAATTGGGCACGAGCGAACGAAGAGGAACGTCTCGCCACTTGTCGCCAGCCCGGAGAGAGGGCGAGGTCGACGCGGTGTCCGCTCGCCCGTGGCCCTGGCACATCGAGTGGCCACCCAGACAGACAGGCGGCCCCTGGCTCAAGTGTCCTGGGAGCCCGGTTCGCCCGCGATGATGGTGGGCATGCCCGGCTGCCCTGGGGGCGGCGGGTCATGGATGCCAGGCGGGGTGATGTCGGGCGGCAACGGCGGCTCGATTTCCGGCGGCTGACGCATGGGCGGGTCCTGCTCGGGAGGATTCCGGGTCGGAGGTTCGCGCTGGGGATGCTGGGGGTCGGGTTCCTTCACGGGATTGTTGGGCGTCGGCTCGCGCGTGGGAGGCAATGGCGACGGCGGTCCGGGAATCGGCGGTTGCTGCTGGGGCATGCGTGTGGAGCTCCTGAAGAGGTCTGCGACTGTCCGTCCGCTCAAGGTGTGCATGCCCGGGCAGGCGGGCACCGTCCCGTCCATCTCCCGAGCGGGGCCTCGTGCCCTCCCGGGCTCCAGGGGTGACGAGCGTCCCTTCGGGGCCTGGAGCCGTCGGCCCGTGGCTGCTGCACCGCGGCAAGAGCGCCTTCACGTTCCCCGGATGGGGCTCATCAAAAACCGAACAGGAGGCACGACATGAAGGCAGCCTTTTGGGGTCTGGGAGGTCTGGGGCTGGGTGTGGGGTTGATGTACTGGTCCGACCCGCGCAGTGGTCGCTGGCGCAGGTCTCACCTGCAGGGCAGGGCGGTGCATGCCGCCCACGAGGCCGGAAGCGCGGCGGGGGTCGTGAAGCGCGATTTGACCCAGCGCTCGCGGGGCTTGTTCCTGGAGTCCATCGGACGGTTCCGCTCGGAGACGGTGGATGACGTGACGCTCGCCGAGCGCGTCCGGTCGGCGCTGGGCCGCGTGTGCTCGCATCCCGGCTCCGTGAAGGTGGCCGCGCGTGATGGCGTGGTGACGCTGGAGGGCTCCCTCCTGCTCGAGGAGTTCAAGCGCGTCATTCCGTTCATCGGTCGCGTGCGCGGCGTGCGCGGCGTGGAGAACCGGCTGTTGCCCTTCGCGGAGTCGGGCCGTCAGTCCGAGCTGCAGGGCGGCGTGGCACGGCGGGGACCCACCCGGACGTTCGGTTCGGCGCACTGGTCGCCCTCCGCGCGCTTCTTCGGCGCGCTGGGTGCCGTGTCCCTGGCTTCAGGGGCCATCCAACGCGGAGGCGTGCTGGGCGCGTTGCTCGGCGCGGGAGGCCTGGTGCTGGGGCTGCGCGCGCTCAGCAACCTGGAGCTGCGTCGGCTCACCGGCATCGGCGTGGGGGCTCGTGCCATCAACCTGCACAAGGACATCACGGTGAATGCGCCGGTGGAGGAGGTCTTCGCCTTCTGGGATGCGATGCAGAACTTCCCGCGCTTCATGACCCACGTGGACGAGATTCGCGTCGACACCGACGGGCGCTCGCACTGGAAGGTGAAGGGCCCCGCGGGCCTGCACTTCGAATGGCAGGCCGTCGTCACCCAGCGCGTGCCCAACAAGCTGCTCGCGTGGAAGAGCGTGCAGGGGACTTCGGTGGAGAACGCGGGCGTCATCCACTTCGAGCCCACGCCAAAGGGCGGCACGCGGGTGGACATCCGCCTCGCGTACAACCCGCCCGCGGGCGCCATCGGCCACGCCTTCGCGCGACTGCTGGGCGTGGACCCCAAGCGGCAGATGGACGATGACCTGCTGCGCCTGAAGTCCCTGCTGGAGCGCGGCAAGGCCACGGGGCGCGAGACGGTGACGCGCGAGTCGCTGTCGCTCGGGCGCGGGGGGCGGGAGTCGCTGATGCACTGACTCCGTTGGAGCGGCGAGCGAGCCGCCTCGGCGCCCACACGTCCAGCCTCGCGCAGGGTTTGCGCACCCTCGGCCGCGAGTCGATGGGTGCGCATTTCTTGCGCGCTCCTGGGTCGTCCATGCCCTCGTGTGGCTGGCTCGGTGCTTGCTTCGGAGTTCCTCCTCCGATGCGGGGCGAGCGGTTAATCTGGGCCCCGACACCATGGCGGAAACCTTGTTCGAGGAGCTGAAGCGGTACGTGGGCTTTGGAGCGCGGGACGAGCAGTCGCTCGTCGGCCTTCATGCCATCGCGCATCCGCATTTCCCCCGCATCGCTCGCGTCTTCTACGACCGCATCCTGGAGCACGAGGGCGCGCGTCGGGCGCTGGAGGGCGGCGAGAGCCAGGTGGGCCACCTGCGCGGCACGTTGCAGGTGTGGATGGACCAGCTCCTGCGGGGGCCGTGGGACGAGGCCTACTTCGCGCTGCGCTGCCGCATCGGCCGCATGCACGTGCGAATCTCCCTGCCGCAGCACTACATGTTCGGGGCGATGAATGTGTTGCGCCAGGAACTCAACGCCATCATCGACTCGGCGTACCTGAATCAGCCGGAGACGTTGCACGGCGCCCGCGCGGCGCTGGGGCGCATCCTGGACCTGGAGCTGGCCATCATGCTCCACACGTACCGCGAGGACCTGCTGGCGCAGCAGGCGCGCAACGAGCGACTGGCGACGTTCGGTCAGCTGGTGGGCTCCATTGGCCACGAGCTGCGCAACCCGCTGGGCGTCATCGAGACCTCGCTCTACATCCTGCGCAGCCGCGCGGGTCCGGTGGTGGATGAGCGCACGACGAAGCACCTGGACCGCATTGGCGAGCAGGTGGGCATCGCCAACCACATCGTGTCCGACCTGCTGGACATGATTCGGGACCGACCGCTGCAACGCCAGGAGGTCTGGCTGGACGAGGTCTGGCAGGAGGCCCTCAAGGCCGTGGCCTGTCCGGAGGGTGTCACCGTCAAGACGGAGGGACTCGTCTCGCTGCCACCGGTGCACGGGGACGCGGGGCAGCTGCGTCAGGTGTTCGTCAACCTGTTGGAGAACGCCGTGCAGGCCCTGGAGGAATCGGGTGGCGGCGTGTCGCTGGTCGGCACCGTGCGTGAGCCCGGCCAGGTGGAGCTGGTGTTGGAGGACACGGGCCCCGGGGTCAGCGAGGTCATCCGAGGACGGCTCTTCGAGCCGCTGATGACGACGAAGGCCCGGGGCATCGGCCTGGGCCTGCCACTGGTCCGGCGCATCCTGGAGCGCCACGGTGGCACCATCACCTATGCGCCGCGCGCGGGAGCGGGTGCTCGCTTTGTGATGCAGCTCCCCAGTTCGCCCGAGGAGGGCCCCCATGCGACGCTACCTCCTGCTGGATGACAACCGGGCGCTGGCGGAGAACCTGGCCGAGATTCTCCGGGACGAGGGCCACCAGGCCACCGTCGTCAGCTCGGGTGACGAGGCCCTGCGCGAGGTGGGCGCCACGCGCTTCGATGCGCTGGTGACGGACATGCGCATGCCCGGCATGAGCGGCGCGGACGCGGTGCGACGCATCCGCCGCGTGGACCCGGGGCTCGCCGCCGTCGTGATGACGGCCTATCCGCGCGAGGACGATCTGGCGACAGCTCGGCGCGAGGGACTGCTCGCGGTGCTGCCCAAGCCCGTGCCCATCTCCACGCTGATGGGCCTGCTGGCCAATGCGCGGCGCGACGGACTGGTGGTGGTGGCGGAGGACGACCCGGCGCTGAGCGACAACCTCTCCGAGGTGCTGCGCGCGCGCGGCTTCTCCTGCGTGACGGTGTCGTCGGTGCTGGACGCGGACCTGCTCTCGTGCGCGACGCCGTTCGCGGCGCTGGTGGACCTGCGCATGCCGGGCGGGCCGGACGGAGAGACGCTCCGGAGGTTGCGGGCGCGCTACCCGAGCCTGCCCACCTTCGTCATGACGGCGTGGCCGGACCTGGCGCCGCTGGACGTGGGCGTGGATGTCTTCTCCAAGCCCTTCGACACGGGGGCGCTCATCGGCGCGCTGGAGACGAGGTACGCCGCGCGCCCCGGGGCCACGCCATGAGCGAGCCCATTCCCCAGCCTCCCGCGCGAGTCCTCGTCGTGGACGACAACGCGGCGTTCCTCGACAACCTCGACGAGCTGCTGGGGGACGCGGGCTATGCGGTGCGCGCGGCGTCGACGTGCCGCGACGCACGGGAGAAGGCGCGCGAGGGTTTTGATGTGGCGCTGGTGGACCTGCGCCTTCCGGATGGTGACGGGACGGCGCTGGCGGCGGAGCTGAAGGCGGGAGCCCCGGACTCGGAGGTCGTGCTGCTCACGGGCTTCGCCACGCTGGAGACGGCCGTGGCGGCGGTGCGCGCGGGCGCGTGTGCCTACCTGATGAAGCCGTGCGCGCCGCGAGAGCTGCTCCTCACGCTGGAGCAGGCGATGCGACAGGTGCGGCTGCACGCGGAGAAGCGCGAGCTGGCCCGGCGCGCGCAGGTGACGGAGAAGCTGGCCGCCGTGGGGACGATGACGGCGGGGCTTTCCCACGAGATTCGCAACCCGCTCAACGCCGCTGCCTTGCAGTTGTCCGTGTTGGAGCGGCGCGTGCGCAGGCTTCCGGATGGACAGCAGGGCACGCTGCTGGAGCCCCTGCTGCTGGTGCGTGACGAGATTCGCCGGTTGGACCACATCCTGGAGGACTTCCTCCAGTTCGCCCGTCCTCGGGAGTTCCGCCCGGGCTCGGTGGACGTGAAGGTGCTGGTGCGCCGCGTGGTGGACCTGCTGAGCAGTCAGGCCGAGACGCGGAAGGTGACGCTGACGCACGGTGTGCCGGAGGCGCCGTTGCCCGCGCTGTCTGGAGAAGAGGAGCGGGTGCGGCAGGTGCTCATCAACCTGTGCCTCAACGCGCTGGAGTCCACGCCCGCGGGAGGCCGGGTGACGCTGACCGTCGGCGCGGACGAAGCGCGGGTGTGGATCACCGTGGACGACTCGGGCCCGGGCGTCCCGGAGGCCATGAGGGATCGCATCTTCGAGCCCTTCTTCACCACCAAGGCCCAGGGTTCGGGACTGGGGCTGCCCATCGTCCACGCCATCGTCACGCAGCACGGCGGGACGCTGGAGGTGGGCGCGGCGCCCGGAGGTGGGGCTCGCTTCCTGCTGCGCTTGCCAGTGGCGCGGTAGCGGACCCGCGCGCACCGGGAGCAAGCCCGTCGACGCTCAGAAGCCGACGGGCGGAGTCACAAGGGTGGTGGAGGCGGCGCTCGCGCAGAGGATGCAGGCGCTCTGGTTGGAGCCGTCCGCGCGCTGTCCCGGCTTGTCCGCGCTGGCGACCTGACGACGCTCGTCCATGCCTCCGCCGGGCTCGTTGGTGAACCAGACGTCGAACTCGTAGTGCACGGGCACGGGCTTGCCATCTAGCATCGCGGGCTCGTAGCGCCACGTGGTCAGCGTGCGGATGATGCCGTCTTCCAGTCCGGAGAGGCTCTGGAGGGACTTGCAGTCGGTGACGGTGCCCTCGGCGGTGATGGTGCAGCGGGTGACCACCGCGCCCTTGGGGACGGCGTTCACGCGCGAGCGTATGTTCTGGGTGAGGTCCGCGAAGTGCAGCCTGCGCCCCGTCAGGAAGCGGGGAGGGGTGATGCCAGGGCCGAGCGTGAAGACGCCATCCTGCTCAGGCATGGGCCTGGTGGAGGGCGGCGGAGGCGTCGGGGTGGGCTTCGCGACTTCCGGCGTCGCTTCCGCCACCTGGACAGGGGCGACAGGCACGCTGTCGATGGCGACCGCGGGGGCGGCCGGCTCCGCGTCGAGCGGATACGGCGTTCGGGACAGCTCCGTGCGGACAATCCCCTCCGTGTCCGGGATGAGCAGCGGACGCGGGCTGGGCTCGCGGGCCTTCTTCGTCGGGGCCTTGGCCGCGCGGACCGGACGGCTCACGGTGGAGGAGAGGTTGACCGGGATGACTCGCGGCGTGGGCGCGACGAGGGGCCGGTGGACCCGGGGCTCCTCGATCTCGAAGGCGCGCTCGTGATTCGAGACGGGCGAGGCGTCTGCGGAGGCGGTGTTGGAGGTGGGCGGAACAGCCATCGCCGGCAGGGGGACCTGGGAGGTGCCCAGGGCGACGGCGAGCGCGGCGCCCCCCAGTCCGCTGACCAGCCGCCAGGACCTGCGCGGGGCACGGGGCTCCGGCACGGCCAGGAGCCGGCGGATGCGCGCGAGCAGCGAGCCCCCATCCGCGCCGAGCGCGAGCAGGGCGGACGGCGGCGCGCGGAGCTGTTCGATGAGCGCGAGGGCGCGCGCATAGAGGAACGCGTCTCCGCAGGACTGCACGGCGAGGTCATCCGCGCAGTGCTCGCGCTCCTCGCGAATGCGGTGGGACAGCCACCAGACGGCGGGGTGGTAGAACAGGAAGGTCTCCACCAGGGCCTGGAGCAGGTTGACCAGGTAGTCGTGGCGCTGGATGTGCGCGAGCTCATGCGCGAGCACCGCCTCCAACTGCGCGGGTGTCAGGCCGGCGATTGCGCCCGCGGGGACGAGGATGAGGGGGCGCCACAGGCCGATGACCTGGGGCACGTCGACGCGGGCGGACGCCAGCAGTCGGACGGGGCGCGTCAGGCTCAGCCGCGTGAGCGCCTGGGCCAGCGCCTCACGCCAGGCGGCGGCGGGCTCCTGGGTGTGCAGTCGGGACAGCCGCTGGGCCGCGTACCAGGAGATGAGCATCCGCGCCGACAGCAGCAGCACGCCGCAGCACCAGGCCGGGAGCAGCCACGGGCGCACAAGCTCCAGCCAGGAGGTGCTGGCCGCCACCGTCGCCGGAGACGCCACGTCCACCAGCGAGGTGCCGGGGGGCAGCGTCGCCGACAGGAGCATCTCCGCGGACAGGCCGCCCGACGTCGGAGTCACGGGGACCGACGTCCCCCACAGCGCGCCCAGGAACGTGCCGAGCGGAAGCAGCGCCATGGTCAGCAGGCCCAGACAGGCGACGACATAGCGGCCCCGCGCCGAGCGGCGCGACATCAGGGCCAGCAACCCCGCGACCACCAGCGCCACCGCCGCGCCCTGCCAGGCGAAGGCGAGCAGGGCTTGTTCCAGCGAGTCCAGCACGTCCATCACTTCCCCCGCCTCTCGTGCTCGTCGAGCAGCTTCCGGATCTCCGCCAGCTCCTCCGCGGAGGCCCGCTTCATCGAAAGCGCCTGGGCCACCACGCTGGACGCGGAGCCGCCGAAGGCCCGGTCCATCAAGTCCCGCAGCAAGTCGCGCTGCGTGCGCTTCTGGCTCAGGGCCGCTTCGTAGACATGGGTGCGCTCGCTCTCATCGCGCTGGACGAGCCCCTTCTCCGTCATGTTCTGCAGGAGCTTGAGGACCGTGGTGTAGCCGGTGTCCTTGTCCTGCGTGTCCCGGAGCGACTCATGCACCCGACGTACGGTGCTGGGCCCCAATTGCCAGAGGACACGGAGGATGGCCAGCTCGGCGCGCGTCGGCTGCGGTGGAACGGGCATCATTCGCGAAAGTATTACGACGTACGTCGTAACTGTCAACGACGGACGTCGTAGATGCCCGTCATGGAACACCGCGTCGCCCGCGCGTCGGTGTCCGGCTTCGCGTCAGGACTCGGCGGCGAGGTCTCCGGGGAGCTCGTCGGCGTCGGGCTTCGGGGGCGCGCCGTCGGCCTGGGCGCCGTACTCCTTGAGGCGGTACTGAATCTTCCGCACGCTGATGCCGAGCACCTCCGCGGCGCGCGACGTGGAGCCCTGCACCATCTCCAGGGTGCGGAGGATGGCCTCGCGTTCGATGGCCGCGAGCGTGGCGCCGGGGATGAGCGCGCCCTGGCTCGTGCCGGTGGGACGGGGGCCGCGCAGCACGGGCGGCAGGTCGTCCGTCGCCAGCTCCTGGCCCTGGGTGAGGACCACGGAGCGCTCGATGGCGTTCTCCAGCTCGCGGATGTTGCCCGGCCAGTCGTGCGCGAGCAGCGCCTGGAGCGTGCCCGGTGCCAGGCCGCGCACGTGCTTGCCGTAGGCCTCGCCGTACTTCTCCAGGAAGTGGTTCACCAGCGCGGGGATGTCGCTCTTGCGCTCCCTGAGCGCCGGCAGCGTTACGCTCACCACGTTGAGCCGGTAGTAGAGGTCCTCGCGGAAGCGGCCCGCCTTCACCTCCGCGGCGAGGTCCCGGTGCGTCGCGGCGACGATGCGCACGTCCACCTTGAGCGTCTGGGTGCCGCCCACGCGCTCCAGCTCGCGCTGCTGGAGCACGCGCAGCAGCTTCACCTGCACCGTGGGGGAGATCTCCCCGATTTCGTCCAGGAAGAGGGTGCCGCCGTCGGCCAGCTCGAAGCGGCCTTCCTTGCGCGCGAGGGCGCCGGTGAAGGAGCCCTTTTCGTGGCCGAACAGCTCGCTCTCCAGCAGGTTCTCCGACAGCGCCGCGCAGTGGACGCGGATGAAGGGCTTGTCGCGGCGGGGCGACTCCTGGTGCAGCGCCTGGGCGATGAGCTCCTTGCCGGTGCCGGACTCGCCGAGGATGAGCACCGTGGCGCGGGTGCTCGCCGCGCGGCGCACGACGTCGTAGATGCCCTGGAGCTGAGGGGACTCGCCGATGATGTCGTGGAAGCGCCGCACGCGCGTGCGGACCTGGTCTCGCAGGGCCTCCGCCTCGCGGCGCAGGCTGCGCTTCTCCAGGGCCTTGGACAGGATGACGAGCACCTGGTCGGCGTCCAGCGGCTTGAGCAGGAAGTTGTCCGCGCCGGACTTCATCGCCTCCACGGCCATCTCCACGCTGGCGAAGGCCGTCATCATGACGAACGTCGCGTCGCTGCCCTGCTCGCGCGCGGCGCGCAGCAGGGTGAGACCGTCCATCCGGGGCATGCGCACGTCGGTGAGCACCACGGCGGGGGAGAAGTCCGACACGCGCGCCAGGGCCTCCGCGCCGTCGGCGGCCTCGGCCACGTCGTAGCCCTCCTCGTTCAGGATGGTGGCGATGGCTCTGCGGGCATTGTCCTCATCGTCGACGACCAGGATGCGCTGTGCGGACATGGAAGGGGGGCTCGAGGTGTCAGGGAAGGGTGAGGACCGGGATGGGCTTCAAGTGGGG
>NZ_VIFM01000155.1 GCF_006636215.1 Myxococcus llanfairpwllgwyngyllgogerychwyrndrobwllllantysiliogogogochensis
AAGAGACAGGTCTACGGCACCATCGACATGTTGAAGGACCTCATTGGCTCTGGGCGCAACCTGTTGCTCCTGGGGCGGCCCGGGGTGGGGAAGACGACGAAGCTGCGCGAGGTGGCGCGCGTGCTCGCCGATGACCTGGGCAAGCGGGTGATGGTGGTGGACACGTCGAACGAGATTGGCGGGGACGGGGACGTGCCGCATCCGGGCATTGGTGGGGCGCGGCGGATGCAGGTGTCTCGGCCGGACCGGCAGCACGACGTGATGATCGAGGCGGTGGAGAACCACATGCCCGAGGCCATCATCGTGGATGAGATTGGGACCGCGGCGGAGGCGTCGGCGGCGAGGACCATCGCGGAGCGGGGCGTGCAGTTGGTGGCGACGGCGCATGGCAACACGTTGGAGAACCTGGTGCTGAACCCCACGCTGTCGGACCTCGTGGGCGGGGTGCACACGGTGACGCTGAGCGACGATGAGGCGCGGCGTCGGCGCACGCAGAAGACGGTGAGCGAGCGCAAGGCGCCGCCCACGTTCGACATCGTGGTGGAGATGGTGAGCCGCGACGAGGTGCGCGTGCATGCGGACACCGCGGATGCGGTGGACCGGTTGCTGGCCGGCAAGGACGTGGGTGGCGAGCGGCGAAGGCAGGACGCGGTGACGGGGCGCGTGGAGGTGGAGCCGGCGAAGGCGTTGCCTCCGGTGGAGTTGGGGCGAGGCCCGATGGTGAGACGTCCGGTGGGGACGGGCTCGGGAGCGGAGCAGGCCGCGGCTCGTGCTGTAGCGATGGGCGTCACGAGGCCCGCTGGCGCGGAGGAGAGTTCGCACACGGATGACACACGCCGAAGCGAGAATCCGACGAGCGAGGACTACGAAGACTCTCCGGATGATGAGGACGTGACGGGGGCTCATACCGAGACGGAGCAATCCGCCGCGTCCCCCACGCCGCTCGCAAAAGCGGATGCCGAGCGTCACACGCGAGCTGGCGTCACTGCGCTGGGCATCGGCTCGCCGGAATCTCGGAGCACGATGGGCGCCTCGATGCTTCCGTCGTCACGGTCCACCCGCTTCGCTCCGCGCCGTGCCGATGACTCCCCTGACGCATGGCCCGCCGAGGAGCCCAAGGGGCTCACGCGCCTCTATCCGCACGGCGTGAATCGAGACCTGCTGCTCCGGGTGCTGCGCGAGCTGCCGGTGGAGGTCCGGTTGGTAAGCCGACTGGAGTCCGCGGACCTGGTGGTGACGCTGCGCTCGCGCGCGAACGACCCGAGGATGCGACGGGTGGTGGCGAAGACGGGCGCGCGGGTGGAAGCGGTGAAGCGCGCCAGTTCGACGGAGTTGCGTCGGGCGCTGAAGGGTTTCTTCAACGTGCTGGAGGGCGTGGACGAGGAAGAAGTCCGAGACGCCATCGCGGAGGCCGAGCACGCGGTGAAGCGGGCCTTGGGTGAAGGCATCTCGGTGGCCTTGTCGCCGCGCCAGTCCCGGGTGCGCAAGCTCCAGCATCGCCTGGTGAGCCGCTATCCGCTGGAAGCGGTGAGCCACGGCAGCGAGCCCTCGCGGCACCTGGTCATCTACCCGCTGGGAGCGGAAGTCGACGCCGCGCTCGCGAAGGAAGACCACGAGGGGAGCCCGTGACACACGGGCTCCCCAAGAACATCTCGTGTGGCTACTTCGCCGCGTCCACGTAGGCGCGGTACGCCTCGAAGCCGTAGTCGCGGCCGAGGAAGTCCTTCACCAGCTCCGCGGCGGGCTTGGAGCCACCGGGCTCCAGCACGGTGCGGCGGTACTTCATCGCCGTCTCACGATCCAGGTACCCGTTCTTCTGGAACTCCGTCTCCAGATCCTTCGCGATGACCGAGGACCACAGGTACGTGTAGTACGCCGCCGAGTACCCATCCAGATGCCCGAAGGCGAGCTCGAAGTGCGTGCCCGGACGGTGCTCGTGCTTGAACGGGCTGAGCTTCGTCTGCTGCTCCACCAGCGCCGTCGTCGTGTCGAAGCCCGGCTTGCGCGAGTAGTAATCCAGGCTCACCGCCGACAGGAACAACTGCCGCCGCGCCCACAGGCCCTTGCCGAACTCCTTCGACGCGTTCAGCTTCTCCACCATCTCCGCGGGAATCGCCGCCCCCGTCTGGTGGTGCTTCGCGAACTCCTTCAGCACCTGCGGATTGCCCGCCCACTGCTGGAGCAGCATCGACGGCGTCTCCACGAAGTCCCACTCCGTGCGGATGCCGGTGATGCCACTCCACTGCTGCTTGCCGGAGAACACCGCGTGCAGCAGGTGGCCGAACTCGTGGAAGAACGTCTCCACTTCGTCGTGCGTCATCAGCTCGCCTGGCCGCGCGAAGTTGCACACCAGGGTGCCTTCCGGCAGCCGCTTGCCGGCCTGACCCGACGCCAGGTCGAACTGCGCCGCGTGCTTGTACTTGTCGTCACGCGGATGCATGTCCAGGTAGATGCGGCCCAGGAGCGTGCTCCCCTCGAGCACGTCATAGGCCTCCACCTCCGGGTGCCACACCTTCGCGTCGTCGGCGCGGCGGTACGTAATCCCCCAGATGCGCGAGGTGATGTCCATCACCCCGGCCTTCACCCGGCCATACTCCAGATAGGGCCGCACCTCTTGCGAGTCGAACCCGAAGCGCTCCGCGCGCAGCCGGTCCTCGTAGTAGTCCTGGTCCCACGGCTCGAGCGTCTTCGCGCCCGGGACGTCCTTCTTCTTGCGGGCCAAGAGGTCCGCGAACTCCTGCTTCGCGCGCGCCTGGGTGGCCGTCGCCAGCCGGTCGATGAAGTCCGACGCCGCCTGCTGCGTGCGCGTCATCTTCGTCTCGGTGGTGTACGCGGCCCAGCTCGGATAGCCCAGCAGCGTGGCCAGCTCGTAGCGCTTGGCGATGAGCTGCGACAGGACCTCCTGGTTGCCGGGGAACGCGCGCTGACGGTAGGTGCGCCACAGCTTCTCGCGCGCCTTGCCGTCCTTCGCGTACGTCATGAAGGGGAAGTAGTCCGGGTAGTTGGTGGTGATGACCACCTTGCCGTCCTTCCCCACCGGGTGCGTCTTCACGTAGTCCTCGGGCAGCCCGTTGAGCTCCTTCGGCGTGAGGGACACCTGGCGCACGCCCTCGGCGATGTTCTTGCCGAACTGCTGGCCCAGCTTGAGCAGCTCCTCGTTCAGCGACTTCACCCTGGCGCGCGTGGCGTCGTCGCGGTCCACGCCGGCGCGACGGAAGTCCAGCAGCGTGCGCTCCATCCAGTACTTCGTCGGCCCGTCCGCCTGCGACAGGTCCACGGCGGACAGGGCGTCATAGACGCCGCGGTCCTGCGAAATATCCACGTTGGTGGTGTCCACGCGCTGCTCGCACTCGCGGGCGGAGTCGCGGAAGGCCGGCAGCGGGTGGACCTCGCGGGCGAGGCTGGAGCGGTTGGCCGCGGAGACGAGCGAACCCGTCGCCTCGTCATACGCCGCGAGCACCGCCTTGCCGTCCTTGCGCGCGTCCAGCTTCTTCAGCGCCGTGATCTGGCCCTGGGCCCGCTCGATGTCGGCGGTGCACGCGGCGCTGAACGCCTCCGCGGTGCCGGAGAGCACGTCGGCCGTGCGAGGCGGAGGAAGCGGCTGAGGGGCGGGCGCGGCCTCCTGAACGGGCGCGGCGGGCGCGGCGGCCTGCTCGGGAGGGGTGGTCGGCTCGGTGGCCACGGTGCCATGCGTACAGCCGACCGCCGCCAGGGCCGCCGACAGGGTGAGCGCAGTGAGTCTCTTCAAGGGCAGATTCCTCCAGGTTCCAACGCAAACGCCGGAGCGTCATGCCACATCCCGGCCTGCTTCGCTCGCCCGTCCCCCGGCGTGCCTGACATTCTCCGGGTGGGCTCGCCAGCGCGGGCAGGAGGCATACGGTGGTGGTGACGGTGACGGGGTTGGAGAGTGGACACATGAGCGGGAGCGCGCGGTGAAGGATGACGACTGCACGGAGCTGCTGCGGTGGGCCGCGCCCCGGCTGCGATTGCGGCTGGAGGGGTTCCACCGGGTGCGCGGGCAGGTCTGCAAGCGCCTGGGCCGAAGGCTCCATGCGCTGGGGCTCCCGCACCTCGCCGCGTATCGCGAACGGCTGGATTCGGACCCGGAGGAGTGGGCCGTGCTGGACGCGCTCTGTCGCGTCACCATCTCCCGCTTCTACCGCGACGCGCGCGTCTTCGATGCGCTGCGGGACGAGCTGCTCCCCGCGCTCCTCGAGTCGTCCCCCGTGTTGCGAGTCTGGAGCGCGGGCTGTGCCTCCGGCGAGGAGCCCTACACCGTGAGCATCCTCTTCCGGCTGGGACTCCTGCCGCGCTTTCCGCGGGCGCGGTTGGAGCTGGTCGCCACGGAGGCTGACGGAGCCCTGCTCGCCCGGGCCCGAAAGGGCTGCTATCCGCGCGGCACCTTGCGCGAGCTTCCGGCCGACTGGCGGACCGAAGCCTTTCCTGGCTCCGACACCGAGCCATGTCTCACCCCTGAGTACCGTAACGGTCTCATTTTCCTCCATGAAGACTTGCGAGCCCGCATGCAGGAGGGGCCGTTCCAGCTCGTGTTGTGTCGCAACGTCGCCTTCACGTACTTCGCGCCGTCGCTCCAGCGCGAGGTGCTCGCGGGGCTCGTGGCCCGGCTCGCGCCAGGAGGATTGCTCGTCATCGGCACCCGGGAGTCCCTCCCGGAAGGGGGTGTGGACCTGGAGCGCGTCGCGGGTGCGCTGCCAGTCTTCCGTGTGCCTGTCTCACGCTGAAGTCTGGGCCGGGTCCCTCTGCACCCGTGAGACATCCAGGTGTTTCACGCGGGGATGGATGAGCCGTGACGCACCCGGCCTTGAGTGAGCGAGGAGCGCCCGGTACCACCGCTTGTCTTTCGGGGCCAAGTCCCCTGGCCGGAGGGAATGCAACGGTATGCGCAAGGCGCTCTGTGCGGTCGCGACGTTGATGCTGTGGGCCTGTGGTGGTTCTGGCGGCGGTGAGACGGTTCAGTCTCGGCAGGAGGGGCTGACGCTGTCCGCGGAGACGGGCGACACGCGTGGCACCTTCGCTCGGGACGGAGGCGAGGTTTCCTTCTCCGCGCGAGAGGTGGAGCCCGGTGTCTACCGGCTGGAGGTGCGGCTGAGAGGAATGACGCTCGCGGGTCTGCTGGACCCGGCCAGTGGTGTGTCGACGATGGATGGCTTCGCGGACGAGGGCGCGGCGGACACGCAGTTGACGGACGCGGACCGCGAGCTGTTGTCGGCGTTCTACGACGCGCTGAGCGCCCAGCTGCCCACGGGTGACGCGGCGGCTCCGGAGGCGATGTATCTGCGGCGCGCGGTGGGCCTGTGGGCGCAGCATCCGTCCACCGTGGAGCTCCAGCGCACGGTGATGGGCGAGCAGGGCCGGGGCTACACCATGCTGTGCAGCTATGCGCGCTGCAATGGCAAGAACACCGGCAGCTGCGGCGGCGTCTACAACTGGTACTCGTATGCGAAGCACGACTGCAACAAGGGTGGCTTCAGCTACGCGGGCAATCAGCAGATCGCCCAGCTCGGTGACCACACGTCGTGCGGCGGGGATGAGTTCTACCTGAGCGGCAGCTCCTGGCTGTGCGGCGAGCCGGACCACTGGTCCCGCCCGAAGGTGATGGGCAACTGCTTCGGCCGCTGCGGTGGTGGCTGTGGGGGTGACACGCAGTACACGCTGGATGCGACGAACCACGACGGCTGCGTGCGCAACGGCCACGTCCTGGCGAGCGCCTGGTGTGATGACCAGTTCGTGTCCGCCACGGACGACGAGCTGTTCGCCTCCAACTGCTACTGAGACATGCGCATCCGTCGTGGCAGCAGGGGCGTGTGGGTGAGCGGGGCCGTGTGGGCCCTGCTCGCGTGTTCGTCCACGGCCTCGAAGACGGAGGCCGCGGAGGAGACGGTGCGGCGCTTCTTCGAGGCGCTTCCCTCGGAGGACTGCGCGGTGCTGGGGCCGCTGCTCGCCACCGGGGGAAGCATGCGTCCATGCGAGGAGGCCGTGCGCGAGATGCACGAGCACGGCCTGTCGCTTGTCGGTATCGTCGAGTCCAAGCTGGACGGACGGGATTCGGATGCGGTGCTGGTGCGGGCGCGAATCGCGCGTGACGGCGAGGTGGGCAAGGAGCCGTGGTTGTTGCGCGTGGAGCGTCAGGCCGGCGGCTGGCGCGTGCGTTTCTGAAGAGGGCGAGCGATGAAGACTCGATACCGACTGATGCTGATGGCGGCAGTGGCGCTGGGCGTGGCCGTGTCGCTGGGCCTGCTGTGGCGCTCGTCCCCTTCCGAGGCTCCCGAGGTGATGGAGGAGGCTGCCTCCGCGCCGCCTCCGTCATCGCCCGCGCCGACTCCCACCGCGGCGGCGGCGGTGCCCCGTCCCGAGTCCCCTCCGGAGCCCCAGGCGGCTCCACGTGACGCCACCGTGGTGGCGCTGCGGCCCGGGGATGTGGCGCCGGAGCCGGAGGTGGCGAATCCTCCGCCGCAGACGAATGACGAGCTTCAGCCGGAGCTGCCCCAGACAGCGCAGTGGAAGCTGGAGAAGACGACGCACATCACCGCGCTGCTGGGGCGTGATGTGGAGCGGCTGGAGCACGAGCGGGAGCTGGCGGAGGCTCGGGGAGACTCGGAGCGCGTTCACCAGCTCGAGACCGTGCTCAAGCGTCACCATGGTCGACTGGTGGGACTGCGCGAGGAGGTCCGCACGCTGACCGAAGCGGCGGCGGCGGAGGCCGCTCGGGAAGGACGCCCGGCTCCGTGAGGGCCGTTGCTCACTCCGTCGCGTTGAACGCGTCGTGGTAGGTCACCTGCGCGACGGGCCAATGGCCGGTGAAGGAGACCGCCTGGAAGTATTCGGCGGGCACGTCGGGCAGCACCAGGCCCGGTCGAGGCAGGAAGCCGAAGCGCTGGTAGAAGGCCGGGTCGCCGAGCAGCACGCAGCCCGAGGCGCCGAGGGCGCGCAGTTCAGCCAGCGCGGACGTCATGAGCCGGGCGCCGATGCCCTGGCCGTGGCGCTCGGGCAGCACGGAGATGGGCCCCAGGCCATACCAGCCCTCCTCTCCGGACGAGAGGCGAACGGGTGAAAGGGCGACATGACCGACGATGACACCATCGTCCTCAGCGACAAGGGACACGGACAGCATTCCGGCCCGTCGGAGCGCGTTGACGATGAATTGCTCGGTGTGGCTCGTGTGCGGGGCGTCCAGGAACGCGGCGGTGGTGAGGCGCTCGATGGTGGCGCTGTCGGCGGGAGTCTCGGGTCGAATCGACAAGGGCATCGGGGGTCCTCGGGGCTGGGCTTCGCCGGAGAGGGCACCGTGCACCGACTGATGCTCGATTGCCACATCCACCGAGCCAACGCTGTCGAACGACGACACCGAGGCGTGCCATGACTCCTGGTTTCAGCATGACGCACCTCTCCTCGTGTCGCGGCCGCCCTCCTGCTCGCATGGTGTTGCTGGTGCTGGTGGGATTGGTCGCGTGTGCGCCCGTTTCGGAAGCGCCCGAGGTGCGAGATGTTCCTCCAGGCGAGGTGTCGCGTCGCATCGTCCAGGGCACGGACGCGCCCGACGATGTCGGCACCGTGGCGCTGGTTGCTCGCCGGACACGGTGCGGCGGAGAGTCACCGTTGCTGCTCTGCTCTGGAGTACTCATCGCGCCGGACGTGGTGCTGACAGCGGCGCACTGTCTGGACCTGTTCGGTGCGGAGGGGGCGCACGAGGTGTTCTTCGGGACGGTGTTGTCGCCGACGCCGGAGGTCTCGGGCCGCTTCATCCGTGTCTCTCGAGCGACCCTCCATCCGAGCTATGTTCCGAGCACCCACGCCTATGACGCGGCGCTGCTGCGACTGGCTGCTCCTGTCGATGTCGCGCCCGTGCCTCTTCCTGGTGTCGGTGTGTCCATGTCCGTGGGCACGCCCGTGCGAGCCGTGGGGTATGGCGACACGAAGGACGCGAATGCACCGTCGGGCCGTCGGCGCCAGGGAGCGCTCCAGGTGACGAGCGTGGAGCCTGCGGCCTTTCGAGCAGGTCCCGCACCGGGCATGAGCTGCGTGGGTGACAGCGGAGGTCCCGTGCTCGCGGGCGACGGCGTCCTCATCGGGCTGACCGTGAGCGGTGACGTGGCCTGTCGTGCCGAAGCCGTCAACGTGCGAGTGGATGCGTTGCTGGAGGACTTCATCCGCCCGTTTCTCGCGAGCGCTCCACCGGCGACAGAGCCCACGCTTCAGCCCGAGGCGCTGTGCCGTGAAGCCTGCGAGCGAGACGCCGAGTGCCCCTCTGGACTCACCTGTGTCGTGACGGATGGAGCGCCGGGTCGCTGCCTCCTGCCCGCCCTGCGAGAAGGCTCATTCGGTGCGACCTGCACCGAGGACGCCATGTGCGGAGCGGGAGGGCGCTGCGCCCGGTTGGAGTCGGAGGGAGACGACGCTTGTCGTTGTTTCACACCTTGCACACCCCTGCCTCCCGACCCCGAGCCCGAGGCACCGGACGAGGCCTCCGGGGGAGGCTGTTCCAGTGCTCCAGGGCTCGTGATTTTCGGGGTGTTGGCGCTGGCGGGAGTCAAGCAGCGGCGTTGATTTCACCCCTCGGAAATCGCGGTCGAAGGGCGATGAACGACTGAATCGCGGACCTGTGTCTGATATTGTCCGCGCATGAATTTCGTTGGAGAGGAATTGCGTCAGGCCATCCGCCGGCGGCCGGGAATGTACATCGGCGACACGGCGACATACGGCCTGTCCCGGCTTGCTGAATCCCTCCTCTTGCTGGGAGTCATCGCGGGCAGGGAAGGGCGGGTGCGGGAGATTTCGCTGTCCCTGGGGGTGGATGGCTCCTGCGAGATTTCCTTCGATGGCTGGCCATGGCCCCTGGCTTCCGGCACGTCGCCCATCGCGGATGTCGGGCGGTGGCTCACGTTCGTGAACTTCGACATGAATGCGGTGAGGCCGCCCGGAATGCCCCGAGGCGTCATCTTTCCGGTGCCCCATGTGGACCTGGGACTCGTCAACGCGCTCGCCTCGTCGCTCGAGGTCGTCGCCTGGGTCGGGGGACAGCGCTGGCGTCAGTGTTTCAGGGAGGGGCTTCCCCAGGGCGAGCCGCACGCCATCGCACCCGGCGCGACACCATCCGCCTCGGACTCGGGCCTCCACATCACCTTCATGCCGGATGCCGCCATCTTCGACCAGCCCCACCGATTCGCAGTGGAGTGGTTGAGGGATCGGCTTTCGTCGTTCTCAGCCTTTCACGCGGGCCTCACCTGGCGCTTCCGCGACGCGGTGTCCGGGCTCGACGAGTGCTACCGGCGCGAGCGGGGGCTCCCAGACTTGTGCGCTGAGCTCTCCGAGTCCTCGCGTCCCCTCCATGCGCCCTGGAGCTTCGAGGGGCAGGCGGGTACGACGCGGGTGCGGCTCGCGCTTCAGTGGGGCGAAGCTTCTGGCTCCGGGGTGAGCTCGTGGGCGAACGTGCGCGAGTGCACATGCAATGGCACGCACCATGACGGGCTCCTGCTCGGCTTGCGCAAGGCCCTGCGTGCCAGGATGAAGGCCCGTGGCTCCGGGCAGGAGGCGCTGTTCTTCACGGATGCCGCGCTGTTGGGTCATCTCACAGCCGTGCTGGAGCTCGTCGTGCCCGACACCGTGTGGTACGGGCCCACGCGAGGGCAGCTGGCGAATCCCGAGGCGAAGGCCGACGTCGCTCAGCTCGTCTCGGCCTGGGTCGAACAGTCGCTCGCGAGTCATCCGGACCTGGAGTCACGGGTGCTGGCGCTGTCGGGAGTGCCTCGGAGCTGAATCAGAGGCCCGGTCCACGGCGACTCCCGAGCCCGCATCGAAGCGGTGGGTCGTCCGTGGGATGAGGTGACACGAAGGGGGGAGGCTTGAGCGCGCCCGAGTGAACAAGCCGTTTGAGTCTGATTACGAATCAGGTGCCGCACCCGCGGCGTCACCCCCATAAACAAGTGGAGGTGGACGGACTCGAACCGTCATTGATGAGCGTGTAGGACCTTTTCGGACGGGCGCGCTCAGTTCATATCGACGGCGAGGCGTCGTTGTTCCTGACGGTTGTTCTTCCCTCGATTTGAAGCCTCGCCTCGGCGGTGGCGCACGACGCCCCGAAGGCGCGCCCCGTGCTCATGGCGCGGGTCGCGACCTCCGGAGCAGGGTGTGGCTCAAGCTACCCACAGGCGCCGGGCACACCGGCTCCGCCGCAGGTCTTGGGCGGGATGCAGGTGCGGGCGCACGACGAAATGGGAGGAGGGCATGTGCCGCAGAACGTGGTGCGTGTCTTGCCGCAGGAGTCGGCGCCGGTCACGTGTCCGCAGGACTTGATGTGGTGGGCGCAGAAGACCATGTCCGATTCCGCGGTGCAGGTGGGCTTGGAATTGGAGGAGGCGAAGGCGAAGGGGTCGCTCTTTGACGCGGGGGCCGTGGAGCCCGTCTTGAGTCCGCTGCAGGCCGACAGGAGAAGCAAGGACAGCAGGAGGGTGGTTTTCATGGACGACCTCGGGTGCTGGTTGCGTGTGGCGATGCGGATTCCGCATCCCAGGCTGCGAATTCCGCAGAGGGTTCATCCCCTGGCCTGGTTGCGTGAGAGCACGGGGTGGTGCTCCCATTCAGCGCTATGCAACGACACGGCCAGCCGACGCGGGAGTCCGTGGATGCGCGTCTGGTCTGTCCGACGTGCGCG
This sequence comes from Myxococcus llanfairpwllgwyngyllgogerychwyrndrobwllllantysiliogogogochensis, assembly GCF_006636215.1. Taxonomy (GTDB): domain Bacteria; phylum Myxococcota; class Myxococcia; order Myxococcales; family Myxococcaceae; genus Myxococcus; species Myxococcus llanfairpwllgwyngyllgogerychwyrndrobwllllantysiliogogogochensis. The sequence goes on from NZ_VIFM01000155.1 coordinate 10,670, forward strand.
CATGTCGTCCTGGTGGGCCCCGAGGAGCGCTGCGCGGAGTGTGGAGGCTCCTTGACGGAAGTCCTGCGCGCGGCCCGAGGAGTACCGCCGCCCTTGCCGCCGCGTGCGCTCACGAGGGCGCAGCGTCAGGCCGTGTGGCGTCCGGCGAGCAGCTCGCGGCACGCGCTGGGCACCTTCCTGCTCACGGTGGGCGTGTTGATGGTGCCGGTGGCGGTGGCCTACCTGCGGCCCCTGGGTGTGCCGGCCGCCATCCTTGGTGGGCTCGGGATGGTGCTGCGGCGCACGGCCTGGCCCCGGGCGCTCCGGCACGAGCAGCGTCAGCGATTGCGCGCGCTGCGCTGGGGACTGCCCGCGGCGGCGGAGCTCACCCGCGTGGAGCGAGACTTCGTCCCGTCCGTGAAGGCGGGCAGCGTGGCGCGGCTCGCGTATGTCTTCACCGTGCATGGTGAGCTGCTGCACGGTGACATGCCGTCCCCGCACGCCCTGGATGTCCAGCGTCGCCCCGGGGAACGCATCTGGGTCGTCTATCTTCCCGAGGACCCTCGAGTGAGCGCGCTCTGGCCGCCCGGCCCTTGAGGGCCACGGAGTCCTCGATGCCCGGGCCCGTGCGCGGCCGTCCGCCGAGAAGGGAACCGAACCTCCGTGAACGGGGTCATCTGAACAGGGCGTTGGCCCACGCATTGCTCAAGGTCGACGGCAACGGGCTCCGCTGTCGGAGCTCCCTGGCAACATCCACTCCTGGCGCCGTCCCACCGTGGTCCCCGGGCCACGGGGTGCGGCTCCGTCACCGCACGCCATGTCCACTTCCATGTCCTTGCTGTCCGTGTCGCGTCGCCATGGCCTGCTGCCCGCGGTGCTGTGCACCGTCCTCGCGGCGTGCCTGCTGGCCATCCGCCTCGACTGGAGCGAGCGCGCCAGCTTCGCCTTCCTCGCGTGGAACCTGTTCCTCGCCTGGGCCCCCTACACCCTCGCGCTATTCGCTCGGGTGCTCATGGTGCGGGGCCACGGACGCGGCTGGGTGCTGGCGCCGCTCGCCGCCGGCTGGCTCGCGCTGTTCCCCAACGCGCCCTACCTCCTCACCGACTTCATCCACCTGCACCAGCGGCCCGTCGTCCCGCTGTGGTTCGACGCGGCCCTGCTCGCCCTGTTCGCCGCCACCGGGTGGATGCTGGGCCTCTTGTCCCTGGAGATATGGAAGCAGTGGCTGGAGGAGCGCTGGGGCCGGTTTGGCGCCTGGGCCTTCGTCGGCGTCACCTCGCTGCTGTGCGGCTATGGCATCTACCTGGGCCGGGTGGAGCGGTGGAACAGCTGGCACGTGCTCACGGACCCCGGAAGCCTCTTCGCGTCCATCGGCGCCCACCTGCGCGAGCCCCTGGCCTTCCCGTACCTGACGGGCCTCACCGTCACCTTCTCCCTGCTGCTGCCCTTGTCCTACGTCGCCTTCGAGGCCTTCGTCACCCGCCTGCGCCGCCAGCGCGCCGTGAGCTGAAGTCCGCCCCTGAAACGACGACACCGCCCGCGCCCGGTGCTTCCGGACGGGGCGGTGTGGCCGTGGAAAGGGGCCCAGGTTGGGGTGTCAGCCGCCGTGCAGGCGCGCGCGATTGCGCGGCCCGCCCCGATGCTTGATGGCCATCTCGCTGGGCGCCTTCTTGCGCCCGTTCAGCGACGTGCGCCGCCGCTGCTGGCTCTTGGGCTCATGTGACTCCGCCGCGGGGCCGAGCGTCACTCGCGACAGGTTCTTCGTGCGGCGCAGCGCGGCCGCCTCATCCCGGGGGAGTGTCTTCCGCCCGTGGCTGGCCTGGACGTTGGGCTGTGCTTCGTCCGCCGAGGCCACCCGTCGCTTGTTCTTCATTCCCGCCATTTTGGTCCGAACCGCCATGATGCCCTCCTTCCCTGGTGAGGTAAGGACGGCGCCACGGCGTTTCCAACCCCCTCCAGGGACGGAAGCAGGGGCTGTGCTCCGTGCTTGGAAGCCGCCCAGCCGCTCCGTCGTCCCCCCGAGGGAGAGGGCCCGGCCACGGGGTCGACCCGGGGCCTGGAACCCGCTGCCCTCGGCGGAAGACTTCAAACCGCCTGCTTCACGTCGACGAGCGCTTGCCACGCCGGGGCGGGCGGGTGCTGGTCGTCGTCTCGGGCGGAAACAGCCAACCCTCCTCGCCGTGCGAGATGCTGGTCGTCTGCGTGGACTCGCTGGCCTCGGTCTCCAGGTGCAGCCCCCGGCAGCCCCGGCACCAGGACTGGGGACGGCGCTCACCGCGCATGATGCGGTAGCCGAAGTCCTGCTCCGTGGGGCCCACGTGGTCGCAGCGCGGGCACTGCTTGAGCGACGTGACGCCAATCTCCTTGGCCTTCTCGCGGCCATGCGCCACCACCAGCGCCAGCGCCGCGGCGAAGCCCACCCGTTTCTCCGTGGCGACATGGAAGCTGCGGGCGCGCCTGCGCCCTCCACGGCCGAGCACGGGCTTGAGGTCCATCCCTCCGAGCAGGTTCCGCTGCTCGAGCACGCGCGTTGAAGAGCTGTTCTGGTTCGAGTGGCTCACCCCCCAACTCTTAGCTGGGGGGTCTGACACGGCCTTTCAGAGGGGAAATGCCTGCCCGCCCCTCGTTCAGGGGCACTGAACGAAAATCCAGTGATTCCGCGCACCTGGGTTGTCTGCCTGGGCAGGCAGGCAGGCCCGGGCGCGCCTGGCTACTCGGCGTCCGCCATGCCGCCGCCGCTGTCGGTGGCGGGGAAGACGGGGGTGCCGCCGGGGAGGCTCGGGTCGTGCGGCAGGCTGCCGCGCGGGCTGCGCAGGTACACGAAGGGCGTGGCGAACAGGAAGTTGGACACGCGTGACGTGTAGATGTCCGCGTAGCGCTCCACCTGGCGGGCCAGGTGGCTCTTGTCGTTGCCCGCGCGGGTGAGCAGGCCCCAGATGGGATTGGACAGCTCGGTGGCGGCGCGGGCCATGGGGCCCAGCTCCGCGTCCAGGGCCTCCAGGGCCTCGCGCAGCTCGCCCAGCCGGCTCACCAGCTCCGTCTCCGGCGGGGCCTCCGTCCGGGGCCCGTAGTCCGCGCGGCGCCGCTGGAGCTCCAGCCGCAGCTGGCAGCTCTCCCACTCCAGCTTCTCCTTGAGCACCATGCGCTCGGCGAGCCGGACCTCGGTGGCGCGGAAGCCGGCGATGGCGCGCACCTCGTCCTCCAGCTCGCGGAGGATGAGGGCCGTGCGCCAGCGCAGCGCGCTCTTGGACACGTGCACGTCGCCGAACATGTGGTCGCCCACGTAGAGAATCTCGTCGCCGCTCACCCCCAGGTGGCGCTCCAGCTCCAGCGCGCTGCCACCGAAGTACGGCGTGCCGGGCTTGAAGGGACCGGAGTGCGGACGCAGGAGCGCCTCGCCCTGGGTCTCCACGACTTCGAAGAGCGCGGAGCGGGTGGTGAAGAACTCCGGCTTGCGCGCGGACACAATCACCACGTCGAACAGCTGCCGCCACGTCATGCCCGCGGGCAGGTGCTTGTCGAAGGCGAAGTGCATCATGGGCTCGGTGTAGGCCCACTCGCTGTTGGTGATGAGCAGGAGCTTCTTGCCCGCGTTCTTCTGGTCCAGGAGCGCCAGCGGCGTCTCCGGGTCATCCAGCACGTAGCGCTCCGGGTCGGCGATGATTTCCGCCTTGAGCTGACCCTGCATGTGCGTGGCGTCCAGATTCTTCCGCACGTGCTCGTAGAGGTCCGCGTAGCCCATGGGCCCCGGCAGCTGCCCCGCGTCCAGCCGGTCCACCAGCTGCGAATAGAGACACGCCTCCGACAGCGAGAAGAGCGTGTTGAGGAACACCCACCGGCGCTCGTGCAGGTCGATGACGGTGTGGGAGTACTCGTCGCGCTGGGAGATGAAGTCCATGGAGCGCGTGCCGTGCAGGGCCTTCTTCACGAAGCCAAAGCGATTGGCCTTGAGCAGGTTGCCCTTCTCCGTGTCGATGATGAGGCCCCGGATGGCGAGCGCCGGGTCGAACTGGAGGTCACCCACGGGCCAGCCCTGCGCCACGAGCCTGTCTCGGATGTGCTCGTACGCGCGGCGTTCCCACGCTTCCACGCGGTAGTGGATGAGCGTGTAGTCCATGTCGTAGCCCACGGCCTTGATGGCGCGCAGGTTGAGGGTGCGGTTGCAGAACAGGCCCCGCTCGGGCGGGGGACCGGAAGGTTGCGGGCGCATAGGAGTCCTGGCTTGCCCCGTCCCGCGCCAAAAGTCGATGCCTGTCTTCGGCCTCGTCGCCTGCCGCGCACAAGCTCCGCGCCCCTCCCGTCCCGTCCATGGCCAGTCCCTCTTTCGGGGGCCGGGCCCATGCCCTGACGGGGTGAGGGCTTCAGTACACCAGCCGCAGATGGGGGAGCAGGGGACGACTCCCCTGTCGCTCGGCGCCGAGCGACCTGTCCAGGTCCAGGTGGATGACGGCCCGGCCATTGCGCTCCAGCGCGGCGCCTTCCAGCTTCAGGCGGAGCGGGGCACTCCGGGCATCGACGAAGCCCGCGGAGCCGTCGGAGCCCTCGAAGGCGCCGAAGTCATCCAGAGTCACGGTGGCCTCCAGCGCGCCACGGGCCTGCTCGGGCATGAGCCAGAAGTACGCCACCAGGTGCGCATGGGTGGCTTTGGCCACGTCCATCCGCTGTGAGGACGTCAGCAGCTCCGTGCGCAGCGGCACTCCTCCCAGGGTCACCTGCACGGCGTTCGCGGTCAGGTAGGTGGTGGAGAAGCGATTCGAGGTTCCCTGGAGGCGCAGCTCATAGCGCCGAGGTTCCGGGGCGCTGTCTCCACACGCGGAAAGGCCAACACCCCACAGCAACATGACGAGCGGGAGGATTCTGGAAACGGTCTTCTTCATGGCGAGCTCCTGGGCTGGAGCTGCTCCAGCGCATGGGATGGCGTCGCGCGGCTCCGAAGGGAGAAGGGCAGCGCGACATCGAGTCCCCGGCCATTGGCTGCGCCGAGGTGTCGTTCGAGACGTGACAGGGTCTGGGTGCGGCCGAGTGTGGTGGAGGCGTCGAGCAGCAGGCGCTGAAGCTCTGGCGTGCCACCGAACAGCCGTTGGTTGCAGACTCCGGTGAGCGTCTGTCTGGCCAGGGCGTGCCGGGTGGCCTGCTCCTCGGAGCGCTGCTCACCGCCCAAGGTGAAGGCGGGTGACGACCAGAGCAGCCGCAGCGCGTCCTCTTTCGTCACGATGGCCGGAAGGAGTCCCAGCTTCACGGGGCCCGGGGCCAGACAGCGCTCCAGCGCGGCCTCGTGAGTCATGTAATAGCCCGCGGGGCGGACGGCGGGCGCCGCGCCCTCCGTGGGAGGGAACGCGCAGGACGCCAAGTCTCCAGCGGCCAGCGACGTGGTGCTGCCCAGGAGCGTCGCGCCGCCGTTGATCAGGTCCACCTCGAACAAGGCGTCGAGCGTCGGGTCCGACGTGTAGCAGTAGAGCAGGTACGTCCCATCCTGCTGGAAGGCACAGGAGCAGGGCTGAATCCCCACGTTGCCCAGGACGGGACCAAAAACGGTGAGGACGCCGGTATAGGGGTCGAACACGCTCATCCGGGCCAGGAAGCTCTGGTAGCCGTAGATTTTGTTGTCCAGCGGGTTGGTGGCCCAGGCGGTGGGCGTCGTGGTGGGGAGGGTCCCCTGGCCCAGGATTTCGAGGGTGCTGGTATTCAGGCGCAGCCAGTGGCTCCCCAGAAATGAACCAATGACATAGCTGCCATCCTCCATGATGGTGCCGACAATCCATTCCTGGCCAGCCAGCTCCGGCAGGCCTCCCAGGTCCTCGATGTTTCCCGCCCGGTCGACGCGGACCACATGGGGAATGGGGTCGCCGGACAGGTTGCGATTGCTGATGGCATACAGATAGCCGTCGATGTGGCTGAGCCCCATGGCGTCGTAGCCGAACTCGGTGGTGCTGGAGACCGGGGTCGTCGCGAGGGTGACCGGGTCCAGGGTCATCAACTCCGTGTTCGTCCCCGCGCTGGAGGACACGTAGATGGTGTCATCACAGACGAAGGTGTCGGCCGGCACGCACTGGACTCGCGCGGAGCACGTCGCCATGCCCTGGTCCCAGCCAATCTGGAGTGTGTCCGTGAACTCCACCGATTCCGACGGAGGCACCTGTCCGATGCGCGCGCAGTCCTCCAGGCTCTCCACGGTGACGGTGAACTCGTACGTCAGGGAGTCATTGACGGGAATCGTCACCGGGGGCGGAGGCGTGAAGGACCAACCCAGGGGCTCCAGCAATGGGTCCGTCGCCTGTTGGAGGGTGGACGGGAGCGTGGGATGGATGTTCCTCATCACCTGTCTGAAGGTGAGCGTGGCGGGGTACTCGCGGACGACGAGGTCAGACTGCTCGTTGACGCTGACCTCACAGTCGAGGTCATGCGCGGTCGCGAGTGATGGAACCAGAAGTGATAACAGCAACCACTGTTTTTTCATTCGCATGGGGCGCGGCCCGTTCAATCCACATGCCCAGTGTGGAACCGGACCCGACGCTTGTCCGGGAGGATGACGAGGTGTGGGTGCCCCCGCTGGGAAGACGAGCCAGCCAGGCAGGTCTCATCCCTCTGTGCAGGTGATGCGCGGATGGAGGACAGCTGTCCGGGAAACATTTCCCCACGGTGTCGACCGTTCATGCTCAGTCTAGGGTGGCGGGGACCCACTCCGTGAAGCACCGCGTGTTTCCGGTCCTCGACGGAACGATGGAAACCCATGGGGGGATGCGCAGGTTGCGGCGTGAGGCCGCTCGTGACGCACATGGCCTCTTGGGGGAATGCCATGGACGGAGCTTCGCTGCGGGGAACGCCGGGCCGCGGGTATCGATGGGAGCCTTTGGCCCGCTCCTGGCTGGCGGTGACGTTGTGTGCCCTCTTTGTCTCGGTGGGCTGCAAGTCCGCGCAGCACGTCGCCCCGGAGCCTTCGACCCTTGCGCGGGGCGGCTCGGGGCTCTCCGGACAAGGGGACCCGTTGCCTTCGTGGAACGAGGGGCCCACGAAGGCTGCGCTGCTCGACTTCGTGGAGCGTGTCACCCGTGAGGGCGGGCCCGACTTCGTTCCCGCCGAGGCGCGCATCGCGACCTTCGACAATGACGGCACGCTGTGGACCGAGCAGCCCCTCGCCGTGGAGCTGGCCTTCGTCATCGACCGCGTGAAGGCGCTCGCGCCCCAGCATCCCGAGTGGAGGCACCAACAGCCCTTCCAGGGCGTGCTCGAAGGCGACCTCAAGGCGGTGGCCGCGAGCGGTGAGCGCGGGCTGATGCAGTTGCTGGCGGCGACGCACTCGGGTGTCACCACGGAGGCGTTCGACGTCACCGTGAAGGATTGGATTACCACGGCGAAACACCCGAGGTTCAGCCGGCCCTACACGGACCTTGTCTATCAGCCGATGCTGGAGTTGCTCGCGCTGCTGCGGGCCCATGGTTTCAAGACCTTCATCGTGTCGGGCGGCGACGTGGGCTTCATGCGCGCCTGGGCCGAGCGTGTGTATGGGATTCCCCCCGAGCAGGTCATCGGCAGTCGGGCGAAGCTTCGCTACGAGGTCCGGGATGGCGCGCCGGCGCTCCTGTTGTTGCCGGAGCTCGACCTGATGAACGACAAGGCTGGCAAGCCGGTGGGCATCCAGCAGGTCATCGGTCGGCGTCCGCTCGCGGCCTTCGGCAACTCGGATGGGGACTTCGAGATGCTCGAGTGGACGACGTCGGGCACGGGGCCGCGCTTCGGGCTCTTCGTCCACCACACCGATGCGGAGCGGGAGTGGGCGTATGACCGGAACGCTCACATCGGGAAGCTCTCGCGGGGACTGGACGAGGCGCCTCGGCGCGGCTGGTACCTGGTGGACATGAAGAAGGACTGGAAGGTCATCTATCCCTTCGAGCAGTAGCGGCAGGGCAGGCGGGCGGGCCGGACTTCCGCAAGGGCTGCGGACGTCCTCGGGGGGCGCGCAAGCCTTGCGGGTGGGGGACGACGGGTGGCTCTGGAGTGAAGTGGCATGCTTTCTGAAGTGCCCGACCTCCACTCTTCCGCTGGGAAGGACGGTCGCGGTGGACGCGACGGATGCGCCCGGCGTGGGGTGGCGGGAGTGAAGCATGGACAGTCTGGCTCGTGAGGCGCGGGACGCCCTGGTGCAACGTGGCGAACGCCTGAGGTCACGGGCCCGACCCCCGCCGAGTGTTCCGGAACCTGGCTCGCTGCTCTCCGAAGCGGAGCGACAGGAGTTGCTCGATATCGACGCGGCGCTCCAGCGAATCGCCGGGGGCCAGTTCGGCCGCTGCGAGCGGTGTGGGGGGGCCATGGGGAGACATCGCCTGCGCGCGATTCCCGAGGCGCGCTACTGCATGACGTGCGCGACGTTGGGGCGCTGAATGCGGGGGGCCGTGCGCAGTTTCGCGCGGTGACGGGTTGATGCGGCACCAGGGCCGGCGCTCCACGCGCGAGACGTGGAGTGAGTCGCATCGCGAGGAATGTTCCCATGAAGAAGACGGGTGGTTTCAGGGCGGCCTGGCTGCTGTTCGCCGCCGTGGTGTCACAGGCTTGTGGTGGAGCGGAGCCAGTCGAGCCTGGAGTCGTCGAGCCTCCCGCGCGAGAGGTAGGGGTGCTGGAGCGAGGGGCGGAGTCAGACGACATCCTCGAGCGACTGCGAGCGATGCCCGACGTGGTGGTGGCGAGCGAGAAGGTCTCGCCCTTTCCGAACACGCGCTTCTTCACCCTCTGGTTCGCCCAGCCCGTGGACCACCGGGCGCAGGACGGCGAGTGGTTCTGGCTGCGCGCCACGTTGCTGCACCGCTCGTTCGATGCGCCCACGGTGGTGTATGGCACGGGCTACGCCATCCGCACGACTCCCGGTCAGTCCGAGCCGACGATGTTGCTGGATGCGAACCAGTTGTCGGTGGAGCAGCGCTTCTTCAGTTCCTCGCGGCCCGAGTCGGCTGACTGGACGAAGCTCGACATCGAGCAGACCGCGGGCGACTACCACCGCATCATCCAGGCCTTCAAGCCGATGTATCCCAGGCGCTGGCTGACGACGGGCGCGAGCAAGGGCGGCATGTCCGCCGTGTACCACCGCTACTTCTACCCGGACGACGTGGACGCCACCGTGGCGTACGTGGCCCCGAGCCTCCATGGACTGAAGGACAAGCGCTTCGTGCGCTTCCTCGACCAGGTGGGCAGTGAGGCCTGCCGGGCGCGGCTGCGGGACTTCCAGCAGGACGCGTTGCGCCGGCGCGAGGAGCTGCTGTCGGTGCTGGAGTCGTATGGAATGGAGTTCACGCTGCTGGGCATGGACCGCGCGCTGGAGTTCGCCATCGTCGAGTCGTCGTTCTACTTCTGGATGTACGAGCGTGAGTCTCGCTGCGACACCGTCCCGCTGCCCGGGGCTCCGGCGAATGAGATGCTCGACTTCGTCGGCAACGTCACCCACATGGACGTCAGCTATGCGGACTCGGGCGTGCTCTACTACGCGCCCTATTACTACCAGAGCGCGACGGAGCTGGGCTGGAACCGCTTCCCCACGAAGCACCTGCGCGGCCTGTTGAGCTACCCGCGCCAGGACGTGCCCGCCACGTATCTGTCATTCCCCGTGCAGGTGCCCTTCTCTCAGGGACTCATGCGCGACGTGGAGCGCTGGGTTCGTCAGCAGGGTGAGCGGATGTTGTTCATCTACGGGGAGACCGACCCGTGGTCCGCCGGGGCGTTCGAGGTGCGCGAGCGCAATGACTCGTTCCGCTTCACCGCGCCGAACACCAACCATGAAGATGCCTTCATCGGCCTCCTGGCCGCGCCCGAGCGCGCCCAGGCCCTGTCCAGGCTCTACGCGTGGATGGATGCGAAGCCGCCTCCGGAGGGAGTCTCCGTCCTGACGTCGACGGGGCTGGAGGAGGTGGCTCCGCTGGTGGATGGACGGCCGCCGCTGTAGTCGGGGGCTCGCGGGACGTGTCCTGAACGTCCCCCACAGGGCCCCAGTGGTTTTGGGGCCCTGTCCGCGACCTCTTCGTTGAGCCTCACCGCCTCCGTGGCCCTGGTCGGTGGAATCGTGGGCCACGAGGCCTCCCACCACCCGCTCCTCATCGCCGAGAGGAAGGTTTGTCGTGGCGATGCGAAGCGAGTGTCATCTCGCGCAGCCGGGTGCCCACCCGGACGATGGAGTCAATCACCGGCACCAGCTCCAGGCCGAGCGAGGACAGGGCGTACTCCACGGAGGGCGGCGAGGTGGGGAGGACCTCGCGTGTCACCGCGCCCTTCGCCGTCAGCTCGCGCAGCCGCGTGGTGAGCACCTTGGGCGAGATGCCGGGGATGTCGTGGAGCAGCTCCCCGAAGCGCCGGGGGCCACCGGAGAGCTGCCAGACGACGCTGGTGGTCCACGCTCCGCCCAGCAACGACATGCAGGCATGAATGGGACAGCCCGGGGGCGGGGGTGGGGCCTTGCTCTTCCTCAGCTTCAGGGACATGGGCGGTTACCGCGAGGTGAGTGGAGTTACCAGGAGGTGAGTGGAAAGTGCGCTTACCTTAGTCGCGTTGCTATCCAAAGGTAACCAGGCCCGTTAGGGATGTGCCGTCGTTCCCACTCACCACGAGAATGCCGATGAAGCTCTATTTCGCCCCGGGCGCCTGCTCGCTGTCTCCCCACATCGTCGCGCACGAGGCGGGGCTGGAGCTCCAGCTCGAGAAGGTCGACACCCAGACGAAGGTCCTCCAGTCGGGAGGCGACTTCTGGAAGATCAACCCGAAGGGCTATGTGCCCGCGTTGGAGCTGGAGCCGGGCGAGGTCCTCACGGAGGGCCCCGCGCTCGTGCTGTATCTGGCGGACCTGCGGCCCGAGGCGGGGTTGGTGCCCGCGGAGGGCAGCCGCGAGCGCTACCGCGTGCAGGAGATGCTCGGCTACATCAACTCCGAGTTGCACAAGACGTACGCGCCGCTCTTCCAGCCCACGACGCCGGACGTGACGCGCGAGGAGCGCACGGTGTACCTGTTCAAACGCTACAAGCTCATCGAGGAACGCCTGGCCACGCGCGCCTATCTCTTCGGTGACACCTTCAACATCGCGGATGCCTACCTCTACACCGTCACCCGCTGGGCGAAGTACGTGAAGGTGGACCTGTCCGGCTTCCCAAATCTCATGGCGTTCATGGAGCGAGTCTCCGCGCGTCCGGCGGTGCGCAAGGCGCTCGCGGCCGAGGGGCTTCCGGTCTGATGTCCGCTGGCCCCGGCGACGCTCAACGGGCCTGATGTGCGGGGCAGCGGAGAGGGTGGGCGGTCGTGGGCTCCAGGACCGCCTCGTCGAGGAGGCGCGTGGCCGTCTCATCCATCCCTCAACACCCACCATATCCCTTCACACCGGTTGCACATCCAATCCAGCGAGAAGTCCCGAGCAACTCGTCGATCAGATAATCCACCCCACCAAGCAGTGGCGTCTCTCCCTTCGAGATGAACTCAGCATAACAAACAGGATTCACCACCCCTACCTCTGGAGCTGTCAATACGACTCCCGCAAACCCGATGACACCATGAGGGCAAGTAAAGAAGCTCCCATACTCATCTCCATAGACCTCCGCGGCACGGACATGCTCGGCGAGAATCCTCCTCAGACGTCCAACCTGCTCCCCGGTCAACTGGGAATCCCTCCTCCCTACGACCTCCACGTGCTCCATTCCCCCATACACAACGCATCCATCGTCATAGACATGAACATCATAAACGGGACACAGCCCATCACATCCCGTACGCCGCATTCCGACGATCAAGCCCTTGTGTTCCGTCGCCCTTTCCGTGACGGATGACGGAGGCGTGTGCAGGTGACTCGACCGGCACCCGACACAGGCCATCCACACGCTCAGGACCACCCAGCGGAATCTGCTCCCGTCCCATCTAACCGACGTCATGGATGTGGCCTCTTGAGATACGGCAGTTTGTGTTTCTCGAAACAGCGCCTCTTCCACTGCAGGGCAGTATCATGGGTGAACTCACGCGCTCAGGCCCTGTCCAGACTCTACTCGTGGATGGATGTGAAGCCGCCTCCGGAGGGAGCCTCCGCTCTGACGTCGACGGGAATCTGGTGAAATCTCGCGGGTCATGCGAATGGCGACCCTCGTCAACCACCGCTCAACTCCTGCTGATGGTCCTGGATGATTTCATCAAGGAGCGTTTGCTGGGCCTTATCACGTGCGCGCACTTCTACGCCCGCTCTTGGGATCAATGTCGAAGGCGCCCTGATAAGGGCGACCGCGCCGCGCTCCGCGTGTTCAAGAGGAATGATTGACGACGAGGCCCCGAGTTCCGTTGGAGCGAATCCCAAACGTGCGAAGAACTCGTAGGTCCTGGCCGGAGCCTCGGGATTTGGCCCAAGGTTATAGGTCTGCGTTTGTTTCCGAGGAGCGGCCTCCAAGCTGACCCTGGCCACGATGACCGCTCGTAGCAAGTCGGAGAAAGTCGGGAAGGGCTGCTCGGCCGCGACCTTGCTGCTCACTAAATCCTCTTCGTGAATGCGGAGGATGGCCGTGTCACGCCCGTCCGGTGTTGGGCGGGAGAGATCAAAGAAGTCGTCCGGGTGACGGCCGTTGTAGTCGTCCTCACCCATGGCGAACTTGAGGTAGCGGCGAGAATCGGGCCGCTCGCGGTGCTCATCCTCAAGATCCTCTAGCAGGGCCGAGATTGAGGTTGTCCCCCACATCAACCGCATTTCGCCGGTCGATGCACCCATGGTTGCGAGGAACTCGCGATACAGGCCGGGCAGCGCGTCGAGTCCTCCATGTGGCTGGGCAAGCGCTGTCATCTGGTCGGTCGTTGCTGGTTCGAAGCCATGAGTGCTCCCGGGCTTCCATCGCTCCATGAACGCGAGTAGGCCCGTCAGCGACAAGGCAGGAGGGGACCTGAGAATCCTTGACCAGGTCATGCGCAACTCTGCTTCTTGACGTCGCACCGGGCCATGAACAGCGTGTCCTGACACGATTGGCAGGAAAGGACAGTGACCTCTTTCTTGCGCTTCATGTCACGGTGCTCTTCGACATACTCGCCGCCCCTGTTTTCCATGATGTCGGCGGCGCTCGGAGGCGTCCAGGGCCCCTCAGACGGCGCGAAGCCGATGGGGCCGCGATAGGGCACATTGAATTTCACCTGCTTCTTCTCACTGGAGAAGGAGAAGTAAATCTCGGTCATCGAATGCGCGACATGACCGCTCGCTCCGATGAGTTTGGCGCCTGCACAGGTTCCAGGGACGTTGTTGTATCCGCTCTCACCCCTGATGACGTAGTTCCTGGTGTCGTCCCACTGTTTGGCCACCTTGTCGATGGCTTGGGTGTCTCCCGCGGCACACCTTGGGTTGATGGTCATGAGGTCCTCCAGTGTGGAGGCCCGCTCAATGACCGTGCAACCGTGAGCCTCGGCGATGGCCGTGAAGCCGGGAGGCACCTCGTTACCCGATACCGCGGCGAATTTCTTGCCGGTGAGGCACACCATGACTCCGAACATGTACCCGCCAGACCTGCTGCGACGATGATTCTCAAGCCCCTCACGTGTCCGATCAAGGGTCTTGATATACGCCATCCGCTCATCCAAGGTCGTCTGTTTGGGTGGGGGTGATTGACGCCCGAGGCGCTCAAGTTCGGCGACCTTCGTTGTGATTTCCTGGTGGACCTTGGCCCACTCGGTCTCGCGGACCTTGAGGTCCTTGAGAATCTTGTTGGCGACGTCGAGGCTTCCTTCTGGACGCTCAAGCACCGCATGGCTGTCCGCGTCCTTCTGGCAGATGATGCACAGCCCCTCGAAGTCGTCCCCGTACGCGAATCCCGTCCCACCATGTCCATTTGATATGAACGTGGTATTGAAGGAGTTGCCGTTGTGAAGGGTGACGTCGAGGTAGCGCACGACGCCCTTTCCCTCGATTTTCACGTCCACGCTGCCGCTTCCCCAAGCCATCTTCCCCTTGAGCTTGGAGGAGATGATGCCGCCCGCCGTGCCCGGCTCATCGCCCGAGCTGATGCTCAACTCGGAGTCGGTCAGTGCCACCGGGTGGCCATTGATGGTGACGCTCGTGCTTCCATGGATGAGCGTGGAGTCTTGAGCGGAGTTGACGAAGGGGGTGGGCACAGGGCCTCCCGGCGTCGGCACCTTGCAGACGTCGGGTGCGGCCGAGGTGTGCGTGTTACCGCTTCCCTTGTGCAGGATGGCGCGGCCGTTGGCGAAGACCTTGCTCATGCTTCCTCCTTGGCGTTTCGAATCATATCCATGACGCAGGCGCGAATGCGCCCACTGTCGGCACTGCCGTCGACGAGCGCCCTGAGCGCGTTGGTCTGACGCCTGTCAAGGACCGGAGAGGGTGTGAGCCATTCACATCCGAGGGAAGTTCACGGGGCCGATGATGACGGCCCGTGAATCGTTCCCGTCGCGCAGTTCGAGTGTGTAGGTGCCTTGCAGTTCGTCCGGGCTGGCCTCTGTCTCCAGGATGAGCAACACCTCGATGTCGCCAGCGGTCAGGGGCTTCGACTGCCAGGCCCGCAGCTCATGGGCGCGGCGACCCAGGGTGTCCCTGAGCGTGGCTCGGCTCGCGGTCCACGGAAGATGATGGCCGGCTGAAGCCATCACGAGTGCCACCGCGACGCGGGAGATGCTCCTGAAGACCTGTGCCTCGGTTTCACGAGACAGAATGGACTGGGCCGTTGAGAGGTCCTGACCGAGTGTGTTTCCGAGAATGCCCTGCTCGTTCAGAAGCCCTGTGGCGAAAAGTCCTGTCAGGCCCGTTGGACCCTGCTCAGCTCGAAGCCTCGCGTTCTCCTCGCGCAGCCTCAGAAGCTCGCCCTTAAGCTGGGCGGTCTCGGTCCGGTTGTTGCGCACTCTTGGTGGATCGCTCACGACCTCCACCTGGGCATCGAAGTGCCCCGGGGCCACGACGAGGAGAAAGTTCGCTTCCCTGGGAGTGGAGCCATCCTCGAAGCGCAGGGTCAGACGAAGCCGCGTGCCTTCCTGGAGTTTGTCCGAGGGCAGGAGCACGAGGGCGTCCTCGCTCATCACCACCCGGTGAAAACGCTCCCGTCCCTCCAGCGTGACGGCGTCTCGTGCGAGAGATGTGTCGAACAGGAGCGCGGTGGTGCCCCCGGGACGAATGAAGATCTCGGCAGGTGCTGGGCCCTGTCGTGTCCCCAGGTCGATGCGACGGACCTCCGAGGAAGACGATGACGTGTGAGACTGCGCCAGTGCGGGCCCGCTCCGCATGCTCATGGCGACGAGGCACATCATGAGCGGCAGGAGGGGTCGTGGACGGCTCGTGCTAATTCTCCTCGTCACCGGTCTCCTGGAAACGACCCACGGCGCGCACGGCGAACTTGTTGGCCACGACGCCATGGTCATCGTCGCTGCCTGCCTTGGCGGGAATGCCATACACCCCTCTCTGATTGGGGTCGACATATGACATGCAGACAGGGTAGCTCTTGCCCTCGATTCGTGCCTCGACGACTCGGCCATAGACCCGGGTGGGGGTGACGTAGATGTTCGTGATGAGTTCCGCTCCTCGGCGGAGCGCTCCGAACGTCCGGTCCAGATGGGTCGAGATTCGAGACTCGCGGAGGGTGATGTCCGCATGGGCAAGTCCGGTGTGGTCCCTCTCCCCGATGGAGGCGGAGACCTGAACGCCGATGCGGATGTTGAGCCGCGCCATGGCCTCCCGCGCTCCAGGAGGACAGTCCTCGGAGGCAGGTACTGGCTGGTGTTTCACCACGGATGGCGAGCCGGCGCAGGCGAGCCCCGTACAAGCCAGGGCCACCTTGGACAGACGGGGCAGGGAGGGGGCTGTCTCTTATACCCATC
>NZ_VIFM01000156.1 GCF_006636215.1 Myxococcus llanfairpwllgwyngyllgogerychwyrndrobwllllantysiliogogogochensis
GTGCTCACCCGCCAATGCCTGGACAGGCGAATTGGCAACAAGCTCACCTTGAAACGGGAGGTGGCCCGATGGGAGAGGATGCGCAACAAGGAGGGCGCCCGCGTCCGCTGGCGCTTCACTATAGACAGCGCCCGCACCAAGCTCGGGCGAGCATACCCCCAGGCCCAAGCAGCAGTGGCCGCTGCGGCCTGAACCCTTCAAAACCTCTGTGCCGAGGTACTAGCAGGAATCGGGGAGCGTGGATGGCCGAGATGAACGAGCGAGACGGCGCGGGGAGCCACGCGCAGGTCTCCCTGTATGGTGACGAGTTGGAGCCGGGAGCCCTCGTCGGTCCGTGGGTGGTGGAGTCCCGGGCCCACTCGGGTGTCACCGCGTCGCTCTATCGCGCCACCCATGTGGACACTCGTGCTCCCGCCGCCGTGAAGGTCGTGCGGGCCCATTTCAACCACGTGAGCGAAGTCCTCAAGCGCTTCAAGCAAGAAGCCGACACGCTCCAGACACTTCAGCATCCACACATCGTGCGCGTGCTCGAATACGGGGAACTGCGCGACGGACGCCCCTGGCTCGCCATGGAGTGGCTGGAAGGCGAGAGCCTGGACCGATGGCTCGCGCGCCGTGGACCCTTCTCGCTCGCGGAAGCCCACACGGTGATGGAGGAACTGGGGAGCGCGCTGGCACATGCCCACGGGCAGGACGTGCTGCACCGCGACCTGAAGGCCCAGAACGTCATGCTCCTGCCGCGCGCGGAGGGCTTCACCGTGAAGCTCGTCGACTTCGGCATCGCCAAGGTGGCACCCGCCGAAGGCAGCGCGGGCCTGACGAGCGCGGGCGCGGTGCTGGGAACCCCGGTGGCCATGGCTCCGGAGCAGATCCTCGGCCAGCCCGTGGACGTGCGCGCGGACCTGTATGCGCTCGGTGTGCTGCTCTATCAACTGCTCACGGGGAAGCTCCCCTTCACCGGAGAGAGCGCGGTCGAAATCGAGGAGCAGCACCTGCACGCGCCTCCACCTCGGCTGAGTGAGAGCGTGCGGGTTCCTCCCGCCCTGGAGGCCCTGGTCCGACGCTGTCTCGCGAAGCGCCCCGACGAGCGTTGGCCGGATGTCACGACGTTCCTCTCGGCGCTGCGCGCGGCGCTCGCCCCCATGGACGAAGCGACCTGGGCCGCCGGGCTCTACCTGGACCTTCGTTTCCCGGCGTCACACGAAGACCCCACGGACGATGCGCTGGACGCGAGGGACACGGCCTTGGAGTCGAGCCGCGAGCTGCTGGAGTCCGCGGGTTGGACGCTGGCCGTGGAAGGCGGCAATGCCCTCCTCGCCTGGCGCGAGCTTCCCTCGGAGGCATCGGCGCGGACCGCCGAGCGCACCGCGTGTCGGAGGCTGGCACAGCAGGTCCTCACGCGAGCGATGGCCCTCGCTGGCGACGCGCTCGAGACACGGCTCTATCTCCATGCCGCGCCCGGCGAGCTTTCAACGAACTCGCAGGGCGGGCGACTCGTGAGCGGCCCCCTGTCCCGATTGGAGGGGTGGGCCACCGGGGGCGCACCCGGCGCGGTGACGGAGCGAGACGCCGACTGATTTGGCTCAGGTCCGCAGGCCGCGTCGACGAAGCAGGCGGTACAGGTACACGCGGTCCATGTCCGCGGCGGTGGCGGCCTGCGACACCTTGCCGCCGTGGAGCTGCATCAGCGCATCCAGGTACTCACGCTCGAAGATTTCGAGCGCCCGGCGACGGGCCTCCGCATAGGGCTGCTTGGGGTCCACCATGCTCCCGAGGACACCCTGCGCACCAATCTGCTCCGTCGTCGGAGGCATGGCGTCCTGGAACACGAGGCAGCGCTCCAGGTGGTTTCGCAGCTCGCGCACGTTGCCGGGCCATGCGGCGTGCTGGAGCTGGTCGATGAATTCGGGCGTGCTCAGGGCCGCGACATGCTCGGGCTCCGCGCCGAACGCGGCCAGGATGCGCTCGGCGATGAGGGGGATGTCCTCGGGACGCTCCCGCAACGAAGGGATGAGGATGCGCACCACCGCGAGCCGGAAGAACAGGTCCGGACGGAAGCGACCCGCGTTCACCTCCGCGCGCAAGTCTCGATGGGTCGCCGCGATGACCCGCACGTTGACGGGCTGATACGTGTTCGAGCCCAGCCGACGAATCTCGCGCTGCTCCAGCACGCGCAGCAGCTTCGGCTGAAGCTCGGACGGCAGCTCGCCCACTTCGTCGAGGAAGATGGTGCCGCCATCGGCCTCCTCGAAGGCGCCGATGCGCCGCTGGAGCGCGCCCGTGAAGGAGCCCTTCTCGTGGCCAAACAGCTCGCTCTCCAGCAGGTTGCCGGGGATGGCGCCGCAGTCGACGGTGAGGAACGGGCCGGACGCACGGGCTCCCGCGCGATGGATGGCCAGGGCCGCGCGGCTCTTCCCCGTCCCTGTCTCTCCTTCGAGCAGCACCGTCGCGTCACTGGCGGACGCGCGCTCCATGAGCGCGAAGCTCGCGCGGGAGACGACGGAGGTGCCCACCAGTTCGCCGAAGAAGCTGCGCTCGGAAATCTGGAGGCGATTGCTCTCCGGGCTGAAGTCGAAGCGCACGCTGACGCGGCCCAGGCGAAGTACGCTGCCACCGCGCAGGTACGCCTCGCGCACGTGGACGCCGTCGAGCACCGTGCCGTTGAGACTGTCCAGGTCCCTCACGCGCGCGCCATCGCGGTCGACCCGCACCTCGCAGTGGAAGCGCGAGACGGTGGGCTCCTCGATGACGAAGTCATTGAGGGCGTGCGAGCCGATGGAGAAGGTGTCGGCGTTGGAGTCCTTGGACTGCCCGGGCTGCGGGCCCTCCAGGACGGTGAAGCGGAAGCGACGGACGGCACCGGTGAAACCAGGGCGACCGGAGCCGGTGGGCCGAGTCTGCTGGGCGTCCTCGCCCTTCGAGGGGGTGCGGTCCGCCCCGGGGGGCCGCTCGGAGATGCTCATGGGCGCCCCACGCTAGCACGGTAGGATGCGCCCATGGCCTCCCTCCATTTTCTCGGCGCCGCCGGAACCGTGACGGGCTCGAAGTTCCTCCTCGAGCATGATGGCAAGCAGGTCCTCGTCGACTGCGGGCTCTTCCAAGGCCAGAAGGAACTGCGTCAACGCAACTGGGAGCCACTGCCCCTGCCCGCGCGGGAGATCGACGCCATCGTCCTCACGCATGCCCACATCGACCACACCGGTGGGCTCCCCCGGGTGGTTCGAGAGGGCTACGACGGCCCCATCTACACCACGCCGGGCACGCGGGATTTGACGGCCCTCTTGCTGCCGGACTCCGCGCACCTGCACGAGGAGGAGGCCCGCTATGCGAACAAGGAGGGCTACTCCAAGCACCGCCCCGCCCTGCCCCTCTACACGGTGCCCGACGCCGAGCGCGCGGTGGAGATGATGGAGACCTTCGGCTACGAGCGGCCGAAGGAAATCCTCCCCGGTATCACCCTCACCTTCTACCGGGCGGGCCACATCCTGGGCTCGGCGGTGTGCGTGTTCGATTTGAAGAGCACGCGTCAGCGCGTGGTCTTCAGTGGGGACCTGGGGCGCTACAACGCGCCCATTCTCAGAGACCCGCAGAGCGTGGACTCGGCCACGACGCTGGTGGTCGAGAGCACCTATGGAGACAGGCAACACCGCGACACGAAGCCCGTGGATGCGCTGTGCGAAGCGGTGACGGGCGCCTTTGAGCGGGGTGGAGTGGTGGTGATTCCCGCGTTCGCGGTGGGACGCACGCAGGAGATACTCTTCCACCTGCGCAATCTGGAAGAGGCGAAGCGCATTCCAGAAGTGGATGTGTTCGTCGACTCGCCCATGGCGTGTGACGCGACGCCGCTGTACCTGATGCATCCCGAGGAACATGACCTGGTGATGAAGTCGATAGTGGAGCGCGGGGCGTCTCCGCTGGCGACTCGGAGGACTCGGTTCGTCACGTCCGCGAAGGAGAGCAAGCAACTGAACCAGCACCAGGGGCCCGCGGTCATCATCTCCGCGTCCGGCATGGCCACGGGTGGACGGGTGCTGCACCACCTGAAGCACCGGCTGCCGGACCCGCGCAACACGGTGCTCTTCGTGGGCTATCAGTCCGTGGGTTCGCGAGGTCGGCGGCTGCTCGATGGCGAGAAGGAGACCCTCATCCACGGGCAGCGTGTGCCGGTGGCCGCGGAGATTCACACGGTCAGCGGCTTCTCGGCACATGCCGACTGGACGGAGACGATGCGCTGGATGGAGGGCTTCGATTCTCCGCCGCGCCAGACGCTGCTGGTCCACGGTGAGCCGGAGGCCCTGGAGGCGCTCCGGCGGCGTGTGCAGGCCAGGAGCTGGAACGCCTACGTGCCCGGCTACATGGAGAAGGTGGAGCTGGATCTGTCGGTCTGAGCCGTCGGCTAGGACTTCTCGGTGCGGGCGCCTGTCCGCACCGACCAGCGGACGATGAAGGCCGGTCCGTCCTTGGCGTGACCGGATACGTGCGCCAGCAAAGCGGGCCGAGCGTCACCGGTCCAGAGGCTCACGAAGTCGCCCATCCACCAGTGGGCCAGGGAGCGCGCGGCGCGGGCCACCGTCTCCCGTGACACTTCGGACAGCGAGCGCTGGTCTTCCATCAGCTCGCGCACGAGACGAGCGGGCAGCAGCCAGCACTCGGCGCGAGGGATGGGCGGAACGAGGAAGAGACAGAAGGCGGCGTCGGTCCGCGAGAGCATTCCATCGAGTTGCTCACGTCCGAGCTTGAAGTGAGGCAGCCACTGCCCTTCACCACGTTGCTCCAGCTTCACCACCTGCACGAGCACCGCGCGTTCGGTGCGCACGAAGCCGTCGACGTCCGCATCGAGGACGAAGGCGACCTCGGGTCCGGAGGTGGGCCGAGAGGCGGCGCCCTTCGCGGCTCGCTTCCTCTTCGGCGCTCGTGGACGAGAGGGAGCCTCCGTCGGCGTTGCCTCCTCGACCCACCGTGATTCGGCGGCGGAGGTCGTCCCCGGAGCGAGCAACGGGGGCAGTGGTTCCGTGCCGTCGGGTGGATTCTCGGCGGGTGTCGCCGAATCTAGAGGAACGTCGTGTCCGGGCGAGACGAATACCTGAGCATCGTCGGCTCCTGAGACCTCCGTAAGTTCGCCGGAGTGCTCGCCAGGAGTCACCGCCTCGGAAGCAGTGGCCTCGGCGGGCTGTTCTCCCCACTGCGCTGCGTCCATTCCATCGACTTCGTGCTCACCGTGCGGCCTCTCGTCGGACACGAGCGCTGCGTCCTGGCCTGCGACAGAACGAGCCCCCAGAGCCCCTTCGTCCGAAGCAGCCACATCGTCACGCGTATCCGCCGAAGGCGCTTCAGCCAAGACACTCAACGCACGCCCAGCTGAAGTGGCTTCGTCGGAAGCAACCCCGTCGCCCTGCGTGTCCGCCAAAGGAGATTCGACCTCAGCCGTCGGCGTGAGCTCGATTGGCCCGGCTTCGTCAGAACCACCAACGTCAGCCAGCGTCTCTGACAGCGGTACTTCGGCCTGGAGAACCAAGGCGCTCACATCACCCGGTTTGCCATCAGCCCCAGAAACATCCGCGGGCGCATCGGTCAGAAGTTCGGCGCGGTCATTGCTCTCCGGGCTCGCGCCCAGCGTCTCCTCGTCGGGAACAACAACATCCGGAGGCGCATCTAGCGCGCTCGAATCCTCCGGCCCTTCGCCGGCGAGAGCGCCATCCGCGAACGGTCGCACGGTCTCCGTCCTTGCCAGGTCCCCGCGATGAGCGTCCTCGTCGCTCGCGACATCGACCGCCACCTCTGTGACGGTTCCCTCAACCTCGGCAGTGGGGGCCTGCGCGTCCGCGCTCGCCAACGCGCTGGCCTCGCCGCCAACCTGTCCCTCCGTCGGAGGAAGCAGTTCCTCGGGCACGATGTCCGCCACACGGCGAACCGTCAGCTCGAAGTCCAGCGGCGGCGGCTGGCCTTGCGCCAGCAAGGTCAACAGGTCCGCCTTCACGCGACCCATCTCCCCACTCAGGCCATCCAGCAGCGAGGCAACCAGTTCCTCCGTGTCCTCACGAAACCGCTCCGGGTAACGCGTGGCGAAGTCCGTCTCCACCCGAGTCACCGCGCCCAGCAGCAGTTCCTCCAGGTCGCGATCTCTCAGCCACGTCCGCCCAGCCAGCGGCACCGCGCGAGTCACATGCAGGTGCCGCAGTGCCTCCGTCAGCGAAGCCGGAGCGACCGCGCCCGTGGGCTTCACGCCGGGCCCTTCCTTGCCCGTGCCCTGAAGCCACCGCTGCAACGTGCGCACCCGCAACCGCACTCGCGACGACGGGTGGTCCTTCAGCTTTCGCACCTGCCGTCGGTCCGTCTCCGTGCGCAGGAGCGACAACACCGTCAGCTCCGCCTCGGACGACGCCGCATCCGGCGCGCACCACAGGAAGAACTCGATGGCCGCCTTGCGCAGCATGGGCTTGCGCCCCACCCGCTCCGCCACGTCCTCGCGCCACGCCGCCAGCTCATCCATCCCCGGACGCGCATCCACCGCCACCAGGCGAGGCCACAGGTCCGCGCACTCCTCCGCCAACCAACACAGCTGCACGAAGCCGGGCGCCAGCGGTTCCAGCTTCGCCCGCGTCCGCTTGCGCCGCTCGAACGCATCCGTCAGGCCCTTGCGTACCGACGCACGGAACAGCCGTTCCTCCAACCACACCAGGGCCAGCACGAGCCCGGGCTCACCCTTGCGCAGCGTGGCCTGACAGTGGTCCAGCACAAACCGCACGGGATCCAGGCTCGCGGCCACCTCGAAGTCGCTCCCCACCAGCGCGCCCATCGCCCCGCGCAGCCCATCCACCGGCGGCGCATCGAAGCGCGCGAGCAGCTCGCACAGGTTCTCCACCACGGACGTCGGCCCGCCGACTTCCAACGTCCGCGCCAGCAACAAGCCCGCGCGAGCACACCACTCCGGCTCCTTGCGGCCATTC
Source organism: Myxococcus llanfairpwllgwyngyllgogerychwyrndrobwllllantysiliogogogochensis (assembly GCF_006636215.1). Taxonomy (GTDB): domain Bacteria; phylum Myxococcota; class Myxococcia; order Myxococcales; family Myxococcaceae; genus Myxococcus; species Myxococcus llanfairpwllgwyngyllgogerychwyrndrobwllllantysiliogogogochensis. Next base: position 6,948 of record NZ_VIFM01000156.1, read on the forward strand.
GGATAACACGCCAGGAAGCCGCGCATCGCACCGCGGCCGTCAGGCGAAGTCGCCAGGGCGAACAGCCGCTCCGCCAGGACCTCCGACGCCTCCTGCCAGGGAATGCGCGAGGCCCGAGTCCGGATGAAGTCCGCGAGCCTGTCCCGTCCCGCCTCGGCGGTCGCCGGCAGGAGCGCGCGAAGCTGCTCCAACATCCCGATGGCCTTCGCTCCCGTGGCCATCACCCGCTTGAGGTCCACCTCCACGCTGTCCTGGAACCGCAACGCCCGCCCATCGAACGAGCACGAGACGTCTCCCACCAGGGTCGCCAGCGAGTCCGGGTGCCGCTTGAGGTAGCGCGTCAGCACCGTCGACACGGAGGCTTCGGTCTCCCGTCGCACCCGCCCCGTGATTTCCGCGTCTCCCGCCGCTCCAAGCACGTCCAGCATCTGGGCCTGTCGCGACAGCAGGCGCTCCAGCAATCCCGGTGGCGGCGCCGCATACGGCCACAGCAGTTCGCTGCACGAGCCCACCAGGAACAACAACTCCGCGAGCCCCCGCGCGCCCGAGGCCATGCGCTCCCACGCGGCGAGCTGCGCCTGGTTGCGCTCCTCCAGCGAGGCTCCACGCACCCACTGCGCGAAGGACTCCGTCCATTGCGCGGACGCCGACACCGCCTCGGCATCGGACGTGCGCGAGACTCCCTCATAAAGCGGCCGGAGCGACTCCGGCCACGCGGCCTCACCGGACGGCTGCATGCGCGCTCACGGACCTCATGAAGTCGAATCCTCGACCAGGGCCGGCGCGTCCACGGACGGCGCCACGGTGATGACCACGGACTTCGAAGCAGGCGTGCGACTCTTCTCAGCGAAGCTGTCCACCGGCACCAGCACGTTCGTCTCGGGGAAGTACGTCGCCGCGCACCGACGCGGGATGTTGTACGGCACCACCACGAACCTCCGGGCCACGCGAGTCTCTCCCTGGAAGTGGCTCGTCAAGTCCACCACCTGGCCCTCGGAGAGGCTTCGCTCCTGGATATCCTTCGGGTTCATCAGCACCACGCGCCGACCTCCCCGAATGCCACGGTACCGGTCATCCAATCCATACACTGTGGTGTTGAACTGGTCATGCGTCCGCAGCGTCATCATCAACAACTGCCCGGGCTCCAGCTCCTCGCGAGGCATGGCGTGCACCGTGAAGTGCGCCTTGCCGCTCGCGGTGGTGAAGCGTCCCTCGCGAGGCCCATTCGGCAGGAAGAACCCTCCGGGCTCGCGCACGCGACGATTGAAATCACCGAAGCCCGGGATGACTCGCGCGATCATGTCCCGGACACGGTCGTAGTCCTCCACCATCGACCGCCACTGCACCTTCGAGCGCGAGCCCAGCACCGCCTCGGCCATCCGCGCGACGATGTCCGGCTCACTGAGCAGGTGCTCTGACGCCGGAGCCACCGCGCCGCGCGTGGCATGCACCACGCCCATCGAGTTCTCCACCGTGACGAACTGCGCCCCACCCGCCTGCACGTCCCGCTCGGTACGTCCGAGGCACGGGAGGATGAGCGCCCTGCGCCCATGCACCAGATGCGCACGGTTGAGCTTGGTGGAGACATGCACGGTGAGCCGGGTGCGCCGCAAGGCCCGCGCCGTGAGTTCCGTGTCCGGCGTGGCCGACAGGAAGTTGCCGCCCATCGCGAAGAACACCCGGACCCGGCCCTCGTGCATGCCGTGGATGGTGTCCACCACGTCCAGGCCATGGTGGCGCGGAGGCTCGAAGTCGAGTTCCCGGGCCAGCGCGTCCAGGAACTCGGCCTTCGGCCGCTCCCAGATGCCCATGGTGCGGTCCCCCTGCACGTTGCTGTGGCCGCGCACCGGGCAGACACCCGCGCCAGGCTTGCCGATGCTGCCCCGCAACAACGTGAGGTTGACGATCTCCTGGATGTTGGCGACCGCGTTGCGGTGCTGGGTGAGCCCCATGGCCCAGCAGAAGATGATGCGCTCGGAACGGGCGAGCAGCTCCGCCGCGTCGAGAATCCGCGCGCGCGGCACACCGCTGCGCTCCACCACGTCGTCCCAGCTCACTTCAGCGAGGTGGGCCGCGTACGCCTCGAACCCGAGCGTCTTGTCCTCGATGAACGAGCGCGCCACCACGGTGCCGGGCTTCAGCGCCTCCAAATCCAACAGCGCCTTGCCCAGTCCCTGAAGCAGCGCCACATCCCCGTTGATGCGGACCTGGAGGAACTGGGTGTTGAGCGCCGTACCCGGACCGAGGAGCTGGAACACCTCCTGCGGGTGCTTGAAGCGATTGAGCCCCGTCTCCGGCAGCGGGTTGATGCTGACGATTTCACAGCCCCGGCGCGCGGCGGCCTGGAGCGTGGTGAGCATGCGCGGGTGGTTGGTGCCCGGGTTCTGCCCGATGACGAAGATGGCCTGCGCCTGGTCGAAGTCCTCCAGCGTGACGGTGCCCTTGCCAATGCCGAGCGTCTCGCTGAGCGCCGTGCCACTGGACTCGTGACACATGTTCGAGCAGTCCGGCAGGTTGTTCGTGCCGAACTGCCTCACGAACAACTGGTACAGGAACGCGGCCTCGTTGCTGGTGCGCCCCGACGTGTAGAAACACGCGGCGTCCGGCGTCTCCAGCGCTTGGAGTTCCTCGGCGACGAGCGCGAAGGCGTCCTCCCACGAGATGGGCGTGTAGTGCGTGGCGCCCTCGCGCAGCACCATCGGGTGCGTGAGTCGTCCCTGCTTGCCCAGCCAGAAATCGGATTGGGCACACAGCTCCGCCACGCTCCACTGCCGGAAGAAGTCGGGCGTCACGCGCTCCGTCGTGCCCTCTTCCGCCACCGCCTTGGCGCCGTTCTCACAGAACTCCGCCACGGAGCGATGTCCCGGGTCCGGCCACGCGCATCCCGGACAGTCGAAGCCGTCCTTCTGATTGACCTTGAGCAGCAGGCGCGTGCCACGCACGACCCCCATCTCGCCCCACGCATGCTTCATCGTGGAGATGACGGCGGGAATACCGCCCGCGACCCCGGACAAGGGGCCCACCAGGGGAGCCCGCGGCTCCTCGGGCGGCTGAACGGGAGGAAGCAGCGGCGTCAGCGCCGAGGCGGGTGCGCCCTGCGTCTCCTCGTCGTCCCGCTGTGCTTCGGCCATGCCCCGCCCTCCAGGTGCCATGCGGACGATTGCCCGACCGTGGCGCGCGCGAGTCTACCCCTCCCGGGCCTCGCGGGTATGTCTGCTCGAAGCGACCCCTCTCGTTGTCCTCATTCCCGCCCGGCCCGTGCCTGGACGGCCGACAGGGCGAGGCTGCGTTGCCAGCGATGCACACGGTCAAAACCCTCTGGAGACAGGGCCCACGGGCGAGCCGATACGCAAGGAGACGCACGACATGAGCAGGCGCCATGAGGACTCCGGCAGGCGAGGCGGAGAGCGACACGGTCGGGGGGCCTCCCACGAGGACCTTGAGGGGAGGCGCCATTCGGGCAGGGGGCCGGACGAGCACGGGACAAGGCACGCGGAAGGAGCCGACCCACGAGGCCCACCCCGCCACGAACACCACGAGCACCACCCAAGGGCCGGCCGGGACTCCCACCGCTCGGACTGGGATGCGCGCCGAGACTACGAGCACCCGTCGAGGGACTTCGCTCGCGACAGCAGCTACCGCACGATGCGGGGCGACCGCGACACGCTCGACTACGAAATCGACCGGGACTTCGGTGACGCCGCGCGGGAGCTGGACAAGGCCCGGGAGTACGGCCGGGATTATGACCGCGAGCGCGAGCTGGACCGTCGTGCCCGACTTCTCGACCCGGAGCGGATCGCCCGGCGACCGGGGTACAGCCCCAGCGGCGTCTTCCGCGACCTTGGTGAAGGTGACCCTCGCATCGGGCGGGGCGACGAGCGCCTCCGACGAAGGGGCCCCTCCGAGGAAGGGGGCCGACAGGATCCGCGCGGCGCATCCGCTGGAGCACATCGCCAGGGCGCCGTGGGGCACGGACACTCGCGCCATGGCCTGCGCGGCTCCGATTCATGGGACGAGCCCGAGGCCTGGATGGATGAGCTGCGTGAGCTGGGGCCTCGCGACAGGCCGGCGGAAGCGGACGTGCGACAGGGCGGCACCCAGCCTTCGGGCCATGGGCCGGGCATCGAGAACATGGCCCCGCCCCAGCAGGGCTTCTCCACCAGCATGTCGCGCGGAGACGACCACGACATGGGCCACGGCGGCTTCCTCGGCGGTGGCTACCGACCTCGTGCCCCGTCACGCCCCACGGGGCGCGGCCCGCGCGGCTACCAACGCGGCGACGACCGCATCCGCGCGGACATCTGCGACCACCTGATGCGCGCATGGATGGACTCCGCCGACGTGGACGTCCAGGTGGAAGCCGGCGTGGTGACCCTGCTTGGCCGCGTGCGAGGTCGCGACGAGAAACGCGCCATCGAGGACGTCGCCGAAGCGGTACTCGGCGTGAAGGAGGTCCTCAACCACCTGCGCCTCCACCGAAGCGAGGGGGCATCGCACCCACCCGCGTCACGGGCGCCGCTCGACGCACCAGCGCAGGACCCGGACGAGGACGGTTCGTTGCACTCCTGAGACGAGTCTCGGCCCCGCGCGTCATGAATCTGGCCCCGTCCCACCTGGGGACGGGATTTTCCGGGCCTCCATCGGACACTGTGGCGTCGGGCCTCACGGTGCTGTCCCCGCGCCGCGCGGGTTCGGCTAGTGTGCCGGGCCTTTCCGCCAGCCACACCTCAGGAGCCTGTTCATGTCCCGCGTCATCCGCGCCCCCCGTGGTTCCACCCTCTCGTGCAAGGGTTGGGTCCAGGAGGCCGCGCTCCGGATGTTGATGAACAACCTCGACCCGGATGTCGCCGAGCGCCCCGAGGACCTCGTCGTCTACGGCGGCACCGGCAAGGCCGCCCGCGACTGGCCGTCCTTCGACCGCATCGTCTCCAGCCTGCAGAGCCTCTCCGATGAGGAGACGCTGCTCGTCCAGTCCGGCAAGCCCGTGGGCATCTTCCGCACGCACCCGGATGCGCCGCGCGTGCTCATCGCCAACTCCAACCTCGTGGGCCGCTGGGCCAACTGGGAGCACTTCCACGAGCTGGAGAAGAAGGGCCTGATGATGTACGGCCAGATGACGGCCGGCTCGTGGATCTACATCGGCACCCAGGGAATCCTCCAGGGCACCTACGAGACGTTCGCCGCAGCGGGCCGCTTCCACTACGGCACCGAGGACCTGGCCGGCCGCCTCATCCTCTCCGGCGGACTGGGAGGCATGGGCGGCGCGCAGCCGCTGGCCGCCACCATGAACAACGCCGTGTTCCTCGGCGTGGAGATCGACCCGTGGCGCGCCCAGCGTCGCGTGGAGACGCGCTACCTGGACGTGGTGGCCAGGGACATCGACGAGGCGCTGGCCCTCGCGAAGGACGCGCAGCAGAAGCGCGTGGGCCGCTCCATCGGCATCATCGGCAACGCGGCCTCGGTGTTCCGCGAGCTGTACCGCCGGGGCATCAAGCCGGACCTCGTCACGGACCAGACGAGCGCGCACGACCCGCTCCACGGCTACATCCCCACGGACCTGTCCCTGGAGGCCGCCGCCGAGCTGCGCACCCGGGACCCCGAGGGCTACGTGCGCCGCGCGCGCGAGTCGATGATTCAGCACGTGGAGGCGATGAACGACTTCCAGCGCGCTGGCAGCCACGTGTTCGACTACGGCAACAACCTGCGCGGACAGGCGCAGCTGGGCGGCATGGAGAACGCCTTCGAGTTCCCCGGCTTCGTGCCCGCGTACATCCGCCCGCTGTTCTGCGAGGGCATGGGCCCGTTCCGCTGGGTGGCCCTGTCCGGAGACCCGGAGGACATCCGCCGCACGGACCGCGCGGTGCGCGAGCTGTTCCCGCAGAAGGCGTCGCTCCAGCGCTGGCTGACCATGGCGGAAGAGCGCGTGGCGTTCCAGGGCCTGCCGGCGCGCATCTGCTGGCTGGGCTACGGAGAGCGCGCGAAGGCGGGCCTCGCATTCAACGAGCTGGTGCGCAAGGGCGAGGTGAAGGGGCCCATCGTCATCGGGAGAGACCATCTGGACTGCGGCTCGGTGGCGTCGCCCAATCGCGAGACGGAGGCGATGAAGGACGGCACGGACGCGGTGGCGGACTGGCCCATCCTCAACGCGCTGGTGAACGCGGTGAACGGCGCGTCGTGGGTGTCCTTCCACCATGGCGGCGGCGTGGGCATGGGGTACTCGATGCACGCCGGACAGGTCATCGTCGCGGACGGGACGGCGGAGGCCGCGCGCCGCATCGAGCGCGTGCTCACCAGCGACCCCGGCATGGGCGTGCTGCGCCACGCGGACGCCGGCTACCCGGAGGCCATCGAGGTGGCCAAGGAGCGCGGCGTGAAGATTCCGGGCATCACCGTGTAGCCTCCGGAGTCGCCATGCCCCACCCCGCGCGCCCGAGAGTCGTCCTTCCCCTGGCCCTTGCTCTCGGTGTGCTCGCGGGGTGTGCCCCGACGGCCGTCGGACCCATGGTCATGCGCCTGGGTCCGGGGGCCGCGGAGCAGCGCATCCTCCAGGCAGGCATCCGCAGCGGCCCCCGCCTCAGCGCGCCCATCGCCGGCACGCAAGGGGTCGTCAGCGTCGACGAGCGCTTCCGGGGAGACGACGCGAGCTTCTCCACGCAGCAGTGGGGACTCGCGTTCGACGCCGCGATGACGTGGCCGCTCACGGAGCGGCTGCACCTGCACACCGGCATCCAGGGCGAGATGTTCCTGCCCCTGCCCGTGCCGGGCTACGGCGTCTACGCGGGCGCGTCGTATTACCTCGGCTCGGAGCAGCTAGGCGTGGCGCCCTCGTTCGCGCTGCGAGGGGCGTCCGACTTCGGCATCACCTCCAGCAAGGGCGGGCCGGGCAGCATGGCCGGCGCGGAGGCGACGTGTGCCTTCAGCTTCTCGCCGGAGCCGGGCGTGTCCGTGGGATTGGTGCCCTTCGTCGCGGTGCACACGCTCGCTTCGCATGGCACGAGCCAGGGCTCCTTGTATTACGGCGGAGTGGTCGCCGCCCGCTTCACGTGGAGGTGGTTGGACACGCTGGAGCTGTCCGGCGGTTTCGGCCGGGCGAAGGTTGGCAACAGCGCGAGCTGGAACGTCCCCATCGTGGGCGTACGCGGAGGTCGTTGACGCAATGGATGCGCTGGAGCTGCTGGTCCGCAACACGTCCGAGGTCCTCACCCTGGAAGGCACGCACCGCGAGCGCGCGGAGACAGCGCTCACGCCGAAGCCCGGCGCCTGCGTGGGCGTGCGCGAAGGCCGCATCGCCTTCGTGGGCGCGGAGTCGGAGCTGCCCTCGGGGGCCGTGAGCTCGAGCACGGTGGTGCTGGATGCCGAGGGAGGCTTCGTGGGCCCCGGCTTCGTGGACCCGCACACACACCTCGTCTTCGCCGGAGAGCGCTCCGCCGAGTTCGACCTGCGCAACCAGGGCGCCACGTACCTGGAAATCGCCAAGGCCGGCGGCGGCATCGTGAGCACCGTGCGCGCCACACGCGCCGCCAGCGAGGACGAGCTGGTGCGCCTGGCCCTGCCCCGCGTCCAGCGACTCCTGGAGCAGGGCGTGACGGTGGCCGAGGTGAAGAGCGGCTACGGGCTCGACTTGGAGAACGAGCTGAAGATGCTGCGCGCGGTGCGCAGGCTCGGCGCGCTGACGCCCGTGGAACTGGTGCCCACGCTGCTGTGCGCGCACGCCATCCCCCAGGAATACCGCGAGCGCCGCGAGGACTACGTCCGCCTCTGCATCGAGGAGATTCTTCCGGCCGTCGCCCGAGAGGGCCTGGCGCGCTTCTGCGACGTCTTCGTCGAGGACAGCGCCTTCACCGTGGACGAGGCCCGTCGCATCCTCACCACCGGCCGCGCGCTGGGACTCGTGCCGCGCCTTCACGCCGACCAGCTCACCGCCCGAGGCGCCTCCGAGCTCGCCGCGGAGCTGGGCGCCGCCACCGCCGACCACCTGGAGCAGGTCACCGACGCCGGCATGCGCGCCCTCGCCGACGCCAACGTCACCGCCGTGCTCGTGCCCACCTCCACCCTCTTCCTGCGCATGCGCCCCTACGCGCCCGGACGCCGACTCCGCGACGCGGGCCTCAACATCGCTTTGGGCACCAACGTGAATCCGGGCTCGGCCATGAGTGAAAACACGGCCTTGGCGCTGGGACTGGCGTGCCTGGAGAACGGGCTGAGCGCGGCGGAGGCCTACTGGGCCGCCACACGCGGCGCGGCGCTCTCATTGGGACTGCAACGACATGGTCGGCTGGCCGTGGGTGATGCAGGCGACCTGGTGCTGTTCAGTTGTGCGTCTTTCCGCCATCTGCCCTACCATTTAGGCGTAGGGCACGCGCGAACGGTCGTGAAGGCCGGGCGCGTCGTGGTGAGGCAGGAGCTGAATTCCTGCGGGTGAAGCGACGTCGTCTGGTGACACGTGCGTCGCACGGGAGGGCAAGAGAGCTTCCCGTCGGGGCCGGCCGTTATAAGTACCAACTGCAGCCATGTGCCGACTTTTTGGATTTCGTTCTTCAGTGCCTTCCGCCGTCCACCCTTCGTTGGTGACGGAGAAGAACTCGCTGCTCATCCAGTCGCGCGAGCACAAGGATGGGTGGGGAATCGCCGCGTACGGTGCGGAGGCGCTACCGCTGGTGGCCCACGGTGTGGGGCCCGCGCACAGTGACCCTGACTTCGAGCGGGTGAGCAGCCGTGTGTCCTCACACACGGTGGTGGCACACATCCGGCTCGCGTCGGTGGGCGCGGTGGAGCTGCGCAACTCCCACCCCTTCCAGCATGGCCGGTGGACCTTCGTCCACAACGGCACGGTGCGGGAGTTCGCGAAGCACAGCGCCGATATCGAAGCCCTCATCTGTCCCACGCTGCGCGCGGGCATCCAGGGCACCACGGACAGCGAGCGCTGCTTCTACGTCTTCCTGACCCGGCTGGCCGCCCGGCATCCCATCGCCCATCCGGTCCCCGTGGAGGGCGTCGCCCGAGCGCTCGCGGAGACGATGAGCCTGGTGTCCGCCATCACCGACGAGCCGCAGGTGCAGCCGCGCTCGGCGATGAACTTCCTCGTCACCGACGGCGAGGTGATGGTGGCTTCGCGGCGCAACCGGACGCTCTTCGTGTCCACCGGTGGGGCTCGCTGCACCACGGGCGCCCTGCCCGAGGTGGGCACACGGCTGGAGCAGCTCATCGTCTCCAGCGAGTCACTGTGCGGCGGGCCGTACTGGACGCCCGTGGGCGAGGAGGACGTCATCGGCGTGGACGCCGGCCTCGTCTTCCATCGCTGGAGCGTGCCGGAGTTGGCGGGGGATTTTCAGCCTCCCACGCCGGGCCCCACGCGCCACGCGGCCTGAACGTCAGGGCACCACGGAAGGCTGAAGCTCGCGCAGCGCGGGCACCAGCTTCTCGCGGATGGCCACGACGCGCTCGAACAGCCAGAAGCCGAAGGGCTGGATCTGCTCGGGCGCCGTGGGCTCCTCGGGCAGTTCGGGCTCGTTCTCGTTGAAGCGGTGGATGCCGTACTCGCCTTCGGTTGTCTGGGAGCGCCGGTCGAAGAGGAAGCTCGCGCCGTCGTGCCAGCCCCCGTGGAAGACGAGGGCCTGCGCGAGGCCTGGCACCGGCTCGTCCAGGTTCTCCGCCAGTTCCTTCACGTTGTACTCGTGGGCGTTGATTTCGAGCACGCACGACCCACCACCGCTGACGTTGCCGCTCAGGTGCGTCGTCACGTTGCTCGGTGCCATCGCCACCCATGTCGCGGTGCCGTAGCGGCGCATGAAGTAGTCGAAGGAGGAACCCGCTGCTTCGACGGCCTCGGGCTTCGTCCATCGCCCGAAGCGCTTCTCGTGCATGGAGCGGAAGAACTCGCTGCCGTACCCCATGCGCTCGAGCCGAGCCCGGTCCTGGGTTGGGTCGATGAGTTCGACGACAAAGTGGCCCACCGGCAGCTTGTGGTGCAGTTCGGTGAGGAGGGCCACCGCGGCGTCCACGGCCTCGTGCGCCGTCGTGGGCCGGGCCACGGACGACAACTCCACCCACGGCGACTGAGACGGGGGCGCGGGGTTCTCTTCCCGCGCGGGGGGCGTCGAGCACGTGAAGGCGGACAGGCCCTCCTGCTCCAGGTTGAAGAGCCGCTGCTCCGCCGCGATGAGCGCCTCTTCGCGCGTCGCGAACGGAGTGCGCTCCTCTTGAGAGGTCTTCTCCAGCCCCGCGACGCGCACGGAGACCGTGTGGAGCACCGCCCCGTCGACGCTCACCGTCTCGGAGCGAAGCAGGCCCGACTGCGTGACGCGCAGCTCGCGCCGCACCAGCCTGTTGGAGGACACGTTCCATCCCAGGCCGGAGTGGAAGCCGAGACGTCCGTAGTGGAGCACCAGGGCGTCGACGTCGGACAAGCGCACCCGCGACTGAGTCACGCGTCCGCCCAGCATTCCTCGCGTACAGATAGCTCCGTCCTCGTAGAGCGCGACCTCCACGAAGAGGCCCTCTAGCCGCGACACGAGGAAGTGCCGCTGGCGCGCGACGGATGGCGCGGGCATCGCGTTGAACTCGAGCAGGGTCTCCCGAGTCCACACCTGGAGCCGGTTCTCGCTGTCGTAGAACCAGCACTCCTCGGGCACGTCCCACACTCGCACCCGGTCTCCGGGCGCGATGGCCCGGCCGCGATTGAGTTCACGTATCGCCGAGTAGCTCCGCGCCATGCTCTCGCTCCTCCAACATGAGGCCCTCGTGGGCCTGAAGTCGATGCGTTGCCCGACGCGGGCTCAGGGCAACCACGCCGTCAGCAGCGCCACCGACCGGACACCGAAGGCCTCCGCCTTGAGGGAGCGCGCATCCCCGCCCGCGTGGGCCAGGGTGACACGCAGGTGCTCGGTGGGCGCCGCCTCCGGCACGCGATCCAACCACTCCACCAGCACCGCGCCCTCCCCTCCGACCAGGTCCATGAAGCCCGTGGCGTAGAGGTCGTCGTAGCCCGTCAGGCGATACAGGTCCGCGTGGTAGAGCGGAATCCTTCCCGAGTACGGATACACAATCGCGAACGTGGGGCTGGCCACCTCGGAGCGAGGCACATGCGCACCCTCGGCGACTCCGCGCACCAGGTGCGTCTTGCCCGCGCCCAGGTCACCAATCAGCCCCACGAAGTCGCCCGGCTCCAGGAGCCCGCCGAGCCGCACGCCGAGCCGATGCGTCTCCTCGGGTGAAGCCAGCGTCAGGGTCCGCGTCACCAACTCTCCGTCACTCATCGACCCCACCTCACCCACAGCTCGCAGAGGCCCTGCTCGATGAGGTCCCCCGCCACCAGGCCTAGCTGTCCGCGTCGAGCCGCGGCCAGGTCTCCCGCCAGTCCGTGCGAGTACACCGCCGTCCAGATGGCGTTGGGCAGAGCAATCGCCTGAGCCAGCAGGGCTCCACACACACCGGACAGCACGTCACCGGAGCCGCCCGTGGCCATGCCCGGGTTGCCCGTGGTGTTGATGAAGACGCGGCCATCCGAGTGCGCCGTCAACGTCCGGTCACCCTTGAGCACCACCGTCACGCCGAGTCCCGAAGCGAGTCGACTCACGACCTCCAGTCGCTGCGACTGGACCTCCCGGGTCGATTTGCCTGTCAGCCGGGCCATCTCCCCCGGATGCGGCGTGAGGACCACGGGCCCCTTCGCGCGGCGCAACACGGAAAGGTCATCCGCCACGGCGTTCAAGGCGTCCGCATCCAGGACCGCCGGAATCTCCAGGCGCGACAGCAGCTCGCCAATCAGCGCGCCCGTCCCAGGCCCGCGTGGAATGCCGGGCCCCATCACGAGCGCGTCCTTCCCCTCGGCGGCGGCGAGCAGCGCGTCCAGGTCTCCCATGCCCAGAGGCCCCGCGGCCTCCAGCGGGATGCCCATGATTTCAGCCGAGTGCGACTGCACGGCCTCCAGCGCATCGCTCCGCGTGGCCACGGTGACGAGTCCCGCGCCGCTGCGCAGCGCCGCCTTCGACACCAGGGCCGCGGCGCCCGTCTTGCCCCGACTGCCCGCGACGACCAGGACATGGCCGTACGTGCCCTTGTGCGTGTCCGCCTTGCGCACCGGCAGGGTGCCGCGCGCGTCGGACTCCTCGACCACGAAAAGCTCGGCGCCGGATACCTCGCGAGCGGACGCGCCGCCCATGCCGATGTCCACCCGCCGCACGCGTCCGCACAGCGTCGCGCCGGGCTCCAGCACCTGCCCTGGCTTGAGAAATCCGAAGGCCACCGTGGCATCCGCCTCCACGCAGGGAGAGAAGGACTCGCCCGTGTCGCTCTGGAGGCCGGACGGCACATCCGCCGCGACGACCCTGGCACCCGCGCGCCGCCAGCGCTGGATGGCGGAGATGGCCTCCGCGAACGCCCCCGCGGGTGCCCGACTCAGTCCCGTTCCGAAGAGCGCGTCCACCACCACGTCCCCCGCGCTCGGCGGCTCTAGCGACTCCAGGGCGCGCGACACACCGCCGAAGCCGCGCAGCGCCTCCAGGTTGCGCTCAGCCTCGGGCGTCAGCTTCGCCGGGTCTCCCACCAGCGACACCGACACCTTCGCGCCCCCTTCCATCAGGAAGCGTGCCGCCACCAGGCCATCCCCGCCGTTGTTGCCCGGCCCGCACACCACCACGAAGCGGCCACCAGGCCCGGCCAGCTCGCGAGCCACGTCAGCGAGCCCCCGCCCCGCGTTCTCCATCAGCAGCGCGGAGGGCATGCCGTGGCGCTGCTCGGCGGCCTCTTCGGCCTGACGCATCTGGGCGGCGGTGAGGACGCGCAACATGGGTTCAATCCCCTTTCGACTGGAGGACCACCGTGGCGGCGGCCACGTCGGCATCGTGGGTGAGCGCGAGGAACGCCTCCAACCTTCGCGCCTCCATCACTTCGAGCGCCACGCCGGAGAGGGCGAAATACGGCGCCCCTCCGTCGCGGCGCACTTCCATGTCCTTCCAGCGGATGCCCGGAGGCGCGCCCAGCGCCTTCACCAGCGCCTCCTTCGCCGCGAAGCGCGCGGCATAGGCACTGGCGGCGTCATGGCGCTGGCCACACAGGGCGCGCTCCGCCTCGGTGTAGACGCGGTTCAGGAACGGCTCCGCGCGAGGCCCGTCCATGATGCGCTGGATGCGGGAGATGGAGCAGATGTCCAGGCCCAGGCCCCGGATTCCCATGGCGCGCTATCCCGGGTTGCGCATCAGGTCGAGCATCTCCCGCACCGCGCGGTCGAAGCCCACCAGCACGGCGCGCGCGACGATGGCATGGCCGATGTTCAGCTCGTCGATTTCGGTGATGCGGGCGATGGGCTGCACGTTGTCGTAGTTGAGCCCGTGGCCCGCGGCCACGCCCATCCCCAGCTTCGTGCCCGCCTTGGCCGCATCGACGATGCGCGCCAGCTCGCGCGCGCGCTCCTTCTCGTTGCGCGCCTCGCAGTAGCGCCCCGTGTGCAGTTCGATGCGGTCCGCGTTCACCTTGTGCGACGCGCGCACCTGGTCCAGGTCCGGGTCGATGAACAGCGAGACGGTGATTTCGCCGTCCTTGAGGTTCTTGATGATCTTCGCGACGTGCTCGCGCTGACCGGCGACCTCCAGGCCGCCCTCCGTCGTCAGCTCCTCGCGGCGCTCCGGCACCAGCGTCACCACGTCCGGCTTGTGCTCGTAGGCGATCTTCACCATCTCCGTGGTGGCCGCCATCTCGAGGTTCAGCAGGGTCTGCGTCGTTTCACGCAGGATGCGCAAGTCGCGGTCCTGGATGTGGCGCCGGTCCTCACGCAGATGGATGGTGATTTGCTGCGCGCCCGCCAGCTCCGCCATGGCCGCGGCCGTCACGGGGTCCGGATAGGTGGTGCGCCGCGCCTGCCGCAGCGTCGCCACATGGTCCACGTTGACACCCAGTCGCTGTCCCATCGACCGCACCTCGCTTGATGCGCGGTCCCGGGATTGTCGGGGGCCCCGGCACGCGCTGGCCCCTCTAATCGCGGCCAGCGTCCGGAAGTCAACCGTCGTGAACGACGACTAGCGATTGCACGCCTTGGACAGGGCCTCGGCGATGTCCTTCGCGTAGGCCTCGTTGCGCGTGGCGTCCTCGCCTTCGATGAGAACCCGGACCTTGGGCTCGGTGCCGGAGAAGCGGACGAGCACGCGGCCGGAGTTGCCGAGCTTCTGCTCCACGGACTTGATGATTTTCATCACCTCCGGCATCTCGCCCAGCTCCTTCTTCTGCTTCACCACCACATTGACCAGTGTCTGCGGCACCGGCTCGAAGATGGAGGCCAGCTCGCTCAGGGGCTTGCCCGCGCGGCACATCACCGCGAGGAGTTGGAGCGCCGCCAGCGTGCCGTCACCCGTCGTCGTGTGGTCCAGGAAGATGAGGTGGCCGCTCTGCTCGCCGCCCAGGTTGTAGCCGTTGCGGCGCATCTCCTCGACGACGTAGCGGTCACCCACGCGCGTGCGAGCCACCTTCACGCCCCAGCGCGCCACCGCCCGCTCCAGGCCGATGTTGCTCATCACCGTGGAGACCAGGACCTTCTTCTTGAGCTGCTTGCGAGCCATCAGCTCGCCGGTGCAGATGGCCATGATGGCGTCGCCATCCACGACCTTGCCCTTCTCATCCACGACGATGAGCCGGTCTGCGTCGCCGTCCAGCGCGATGCCCAGGTGGGCGCCGTGCTTGATGACCGAGCGCGCCAGGTTCTCCGGGAACAGCGCGCCACACTTGTGGTTGATGTTCTTGCCGTCCGGCGACACGCCCAGGGTGATGACCTTGGCGCCCAGCTCCTCCAGCACCGCGGGCGCCGTCTTGTAGGCCGCGCCGTTGGCGCAGTCGACGACGATGGTCAGCCCCTCCAGCGTCAGCTCGCGGGGGAAGGTCGCCTTGAGGAACACGATGTAGCGGCCCCGCGCGTCCTCCATGCGGAACGCCCGGCCAATCTTCGTCGCGGTGGGGCGGATGGAGTCGATGGCGCCCGTGGAGAGCAGCTCTTCAATCTTGCCCTCCGTCTCGTCCGGCAGCTTGAAGCCGTCGCGCCAGAAGAACTTGATGCCGTTGTCCTCGTACGGATTGTGGGACGCGGAGATGACGGCGCCGGCGTCGGCGCGCATGGACGTGGTGAGGTTGGAGATGCCCGGCGTCGGCAGCGGACCGACAAGCTCCACGTCGACGCCCATGGACGTCAGGCCCGCGGCGAGCGCCTGCTCCAGCATGTAACCGGACAACCGCGTGTCCTTGCCCACGATGACGCGGTGCCGGTGCGGCCCGTTGCGGATGAGGAACGCGAGTGCCCGCCCGAGCTGCATCGCCACTTCCGCTGTCATCGGGTAGACGTTCGCCTTTCCGCGAACCCCGTCCGTACCGAACAGCTTCTGTGTCGTGCGCTCCTCCTTCGGAGGCATGTTCATCCTGTACGCCATGGTGCCGCTCCACCTTTCCCACGCCGGGCCTGTGCCGGTCGCTCGACGTCGGGGCTTATACCCCGCCCACCGCCGGGGCTCGAAGGTAGGGCCCCAACGCCTCCCTGGCAACGGCCCGGCCTTGCAGGCTCTATCACCCCTGAACAACGGTGCGAAAACGATACCAGGACCCACCCGCGGGGCCCACACCACGAGGGCCGCGCCGCGTGGCCCCTCGTCCACGCACGCTCAGCGTCCGAGCAGGGTGCCTCCATCACGGGCGGACCGGATGGCATCGGCGACCACGAGCGCATCACGCGCCTCGGCCACGTCGTGGACGCGGACGACATCCGCGCCACCCAACACTGCCATCGCCGCCACGGAGCCCAGTGTCGCCGCGAGCCGCTCGCCCGCCGGCTTGCCGCCCGTCAGCGCCCCCAGGAAGCCCTTGCGACTGGTGCCCACCAGCAGGGGCAGGCCCGACACGCGCAGCTCCCCCAGACGCCGCAGCAGGTAGAGGTTGTGGTCGAACGTCTTGCCGAAGCCAATGCCAGGGTCCAGCAGGATGCGCTCGCGAGCGACGCCCGCCGAGGTCGCCAGCCGCACCGAGTTGTCGAGGAAGTCGAGCACCTCGTCCATCAGGTCCTCGTAGCGCGGAGCCTGCTGCATGGTGTCGGGTGTCCCCTGGATGTGCATCAGGCAACAGGCGGCGTTGGACTCGGCCACGGCGCGGGCCAGCTCCGGGTCCGAGCGAAAGCCGGTGATGTCGTTGACCAGATGCACGCCTGCCTTCAGCGCCGCGCGCGCCACCGCGGCCTTCGTGGTGTCCACCGAGAGGGGCACGAAGGTGCGAGCGCGAAGGCCCTCGATGACCGGCAGCACGCGGGCCACCTCCTGCTCGGCGGTGACGGCCTGGGAGCCGGGGCGCGTGGACTCACCGCCCACGTCCAGCAGGTCCGCACCCGCCTCCGCCAGGGCGAGTCCATGCGCGATGGCCGCCTCCGCGCTCAGGTAGCGGCCCCCATCCGAGAAGCTGTCCGGCGTCACGTTGACCACGCCCATGACGTAGGTGCGCGAGCCCCACTCGAACGTGCGCGCCCCCAGCACCATCGACCCGGGCGACTTCCCAGCATCCAGGCCGCGCGCCAGCGCGCTCGCCAACTCCTCGAGCACGCCGCCCTCGCCGCGCGCCAGGGCCATGAGCCGCTCGAACTGCTCGCGACGGCCCGACAGCAGCCCCACGCCGGGGCGTGAGCGCACGTCACCGGAGACCCACGAAGGATGCTCCTCGCGTCCAGGCACGAGGGCCCGCTCGGGGAGCGAGTGGAGGAAGCTGCCCACGTCCTTCGTCAGGCCGGTGAGCAGGAGCTGCGCGTGCGGCAGCTTCTCCAGCAGGTACTCGCGCGCGGGCGTGGGCAGGCCCATGCGCCGGAAGGCCAACGTCAGGTCCTCTGGACGGTCGGCGCTGATGGGGCGGGCACGAATCATGGGAAGTGACTCCAGGGCACCGCGCCACCCTACCCCGTGAGCCACGCGCCTGGCCGCTGGAAGAAAACCCGAGCGCGCGGCCCGCAAAGCAGAAGGCCCTCCCCGACAGCGGGAAGGGCCTTCGTCACTTCGGACAGCGGCGAAACTACGCCTTGTTCGGCTCCATCTTCGGCAGCCCATCCAGGGCGTCGAGGATCTTCCGCTTGTCCTTCTTCTCCGTCGCCTTCGGGGGCGCATTCACGCGCGGGGGCGGGCGCTCACGGGTGAGCTGACCACCCTGCAGGAGGATGTTCACGTCCTCGGCGTCCAGCGTCTCGTACTCCACCAGGGCGTCGGAGACGCGGTGGAGCGCGTCCAGGTTCGCCGTCAGCAGGCCCTTGCCGCGCTCGTAGCAGCCCACCACGATGGCGCGAACCTCGGAGTCGATCTCCCGCGCGGTATCCTCGGAGTAGTCCTTGGACGAGTTGAAGTCGCGGCCCAGGAACACCTCGCCGTCGCTCTTGCCGAACGCCAGGGGCCCCAGCTTCTCGCTCATGCCCCAGCGGCACACCATGGCGCGCGCCGTCTCGGTCGCCCGCTCGATGTCGTTCGCCGCGCCGCTGCTCATCTCGTTGAAGAGCAGTTCCTCGGCGATGCGGCCACCCATGGCCATGGCGATCTGGTCCAGCATCTGCTTCTTGTACCCGTTGACCTTGTCCTCGGTGGGAAGGCTCCAGGTGACGCCGAGGGCCTGACCGCGCGGGATGATGGTGACCTTGTGGAGCGGGTCGCACCCCGGCAGCAGCTTGGCGAGCAGCGCGTGCCCCGCCTCATGCACCGCGGTGTTCTTCTTCTCCTTCTCGGTCATGATCATCGACCGGCGCTCCGGGCCCATGAAGACCTTGTCCTTGGCGGCCTCGAAGTCGCTCAGGTCCACGCGCTCCTTGTTCTGCCGCGCGGCCATCAGCGCCGACTCGTTCACCAGGTTCTCCAGGTCCGCGCCCGTCATGCCCGGCGTACCGCGAGCGATGACCTCCAGGTCCACTTCCGGAGCCAGCGGCACGCGGCGGGTGTGCACCTTCAGCACGCCCAGGCGGCCCTTCAGGTCGGGACGCGGAACCACGATGCGGCGGTCGAAGCGACCCGGACGCTGCAGCGCGGGATCCAACACGTCCGGACGGTTCGTCGCGGCAATCAGGATGACGCCGTCGTTGGACTCGAAGCCGTCCATCTCCACGAGGAGCTGGTTGAGCGTCTGCTCACGCTCGTCGTGCCCACCGCCCAGACCGGCGCCACGGTGACGACCCACGGCATCGATTTCGTCGATGAAGATGATGCAAGGGGCGTTCTTCTTGCCCTGCTCGAACAAGTCGCGGACTCGGCTGGCGCCGACGCCCACGAACATCTCCACGAAGTCCGAGCCGGAGATGGAGAAGAACGGCACGCCCGCCTCGCCGGCCACGGCCCGCGCGAGCAGCGTCTTGCCCGTTCCCGGGGGGCCCATCATCAGCACGCCCTTCGGGATGCGACCGCCCAGCTTGGTGAACTTCTTGGGGTCCTTCAGGAAGGCGACGATCTCCTCCAGCTCTTCCTTGCACTCGTCCACACCGGCCACATCCGCGAAGGTGACCTTGTTGTGGCTCTCGCTCAGGAGCTTGGCCTTCGACTTCCCGAAGGTCATCGCCTTGCCGCTGCCCCCCTGGAGCTGGCGCATGAAGAAGATGAAGAAGAGGAACAGGAAGACGACAGGCATCCACTGACCAAGGATGGTCAGCCAGAGGCTGTTCTGCTCCTCCCGCTCATACTTGACGTCCACTCCGTTGTTGCGGAGCTGGTTCAGCATGGCCGCGTCCGGCGCGGGGCCCGTCGTGCGGAACTTCTCGCTCGTGTCGACGAACTTGCCGGAGTAGGTGTTGCCCTTGACCGCCACTTCCTTGACCTTCTTCTCCTCCACCTTCGTCAGAAGCTGGGTGAAGGAGGGCTCCTGGACCTGGTCGTTGCCCTGGGAGAAGAAGTTGTAGAAGGCGACGAAGAGGACGATCAGGATGACCCAGAGCCCGATGGTCTTGTAAGTCGAACGCACGTGTCAGCTGCCCTTTCGGTACTCGGCGGGATGAGGGCCGCGCCGGGAGAAACCCAGCCTTTTCAGTCGTTTGCCCGACACCAGGCGAGCTCCCCTGTCGTCGGACCGTATCAGCAACAGCAAAACGCCCTCAACTATTTAGGGGCCGCGACCAACCCCCGACAACTCTCATTCCACTCTATAACGAAGGGGTCCGCTGAATGCTCGGACCCGGGGGTGTCGCCCACAGGTAGTGTCCGGAAACATCCGCCCTGCCGGGCGGAGGCATCCAGAGTCCCGGAAGCCACACCACCGTGCCCGAGGCGTCCAGCACCACCGGCCGCGAATCTCTCGACTCCGCGGGCACTCGAAGATCCACCAACACATCCTGAAGCCGGCGTTGTCCCGCGCTCATCCGGACCTTGTCCCCCGGCTTGCGTGTCCGCACGGTGAGCGGCCAGTTCACATCCCCCGCCAGCGCCAGCCCATGCACTCCCTCGGGAGGCGCGTGGACCGCCACGCGGAACGCCCACCCCGTCCCCTCCAGCACGCCCGTGGCC
>NZ_VIFM01000157.1 GCF_006636215.1 Myxococcus llanfairpwllgwyngyllgogerychwyrndrobwllllantysiliogogogochensis
GCCCTGGGACGGCCCGCCCGCGACCCAACGTCGGTCAGTGCCAGTTGACCCTGCCGCTGCCATTCACGCGGATGGAGCGCACGGAGGCGTCGCCCCACAGGTCCACGTCGCCCGACGCGTCCAGCGAGACATTCACGGTGCCGCCCTCGACGGTGGCGCTCGCATCGCCGGAGCCCTCGGAGACCAGGTCCAGGTCCACCGCGCGCAGCTCGCGGGCCTCCAGGTCACCACTGCCTTCCATCCGCACGCTCAGCCGCGAACTGGTGCCCTTCAGTTTCACCCGGCCGGAGCCCTCGCTGGCGACATGCACGTCGCTCGCGGCGCCCGTCCAGCTCAGTTCTCCGGAACCGGACAGGGAGAAGTCCGCCCGCTCCACGAGCACCGAGTCCGGCATGCACATCACCACCCGGCCGGAGCCCTCCACCTTCGCCTCCACCGTGCGGGCTCCGCCGCAGTAGCGCAGGCCGCCCGAGCCCGTCGACTCCAACCGCACGTGCTCCTCGGTCTGGCCGATGAAGCCCTCCACCGTCATCGAGCCGGAGCCTTCCAGCGTCGCGCCCACCAGCCGAGGCACCGTGATTTCCACCCGCGCGGTGCCCTTGGGGTGAAGGTTGCCGTCCGTCACGATGAAGAGGGACGCATCCGGACCCTTGAAGGTGCGCACGTTGTCCTGGAGGTTCGAGTCCAGCGTCACCGTGAGGGTGGCTGTCTCCCCTTCGCGCACCACCACGTCCAGGTTCCCTTCATGGGTCACCGACTGGAACGCCTCCACCTGGCGCTCCTCCGTGACGGTGTCTCCGTTGCCGTGTACGTCGAAGTCACTGCAGCCCGCGAGCCACCACGCCGCGAGTACTCCCGCCGCCACGCGCTTCCACATGTCCTGCCTCCAGTGAAGGGGGCGCGCAGTCCAGGCGCGCTGTCCCTGGAACACCGGGGGCTCCGGAAACTGTCACTCGACCCGGACCTCGGGTGAGGGCAGTCGTGCCGAGGCCACCGCCAGGCACAGCGCCGCCACGACGAAGTAGTAGTAGTTGCAGAACGCTTGTTTGTTGAAGGCGAAGAAGGTGGCGTAGGTGAGGGCCGTGGCGGCGGCGAAGCCCGACGGCGACCGGGGCGCGCGCCACAGACTCAGGCCCAGCACCAGGGCCACCGCGACGAACGGTATCCAGATGGGCGGAGGCGCATGGCCCCGGGCCACCCACGCGGCCAGGTAGCTCAGCGACTCCGTGCGAAACGGCTGGTGGATGTGCAGCGCCACCACGCTGTGGAAGAACGCCTTCACGTCCGGAAGCGCGAACGGAAGGCTCACGGCCAGCGCGGTGGCTCCCGCGCGCCAGAGCAGGCCCCAGAGCCGCCGAGGCTCGGGAACCAGCAGGAAGGCCAGCGGCACGAGGAACACGGTGTGCTGCTTCACGGCGAGCGTCAGCCCGAAGACGTAGGGCAGGGCCCGAGGAAAGCGGAAGGCACAGAAGACGCTCGCCGACAGCAGCATCACGAGGAACGGCTCCGTCCAGGACTGCTCCAGCACGAAGAAGCCGCGCGGCGTGAGCAGGTAGAGCGCCGCGGCTCCCGCGCCCAGTCGCCCGCCACGCGCATACGCCATCAAGCCCGCCGCCACCGCCGTGGCCACCAACTGCGCGTAGCGCGGGTCGCCCGCGAACACGCGGCCGAGCGTGGCGAACACCAGGCTCAAGGGGGGATAGGGGAAGCCGAACAGCAGGCGCCCGTCCCTCGCCAGTCCTTCCCCGTACCAGAGCGTGTGCCCGTAGATGTTGGGGAAGGTCATCGCGAACGGATTGCCGCCGCGCAGCAGCTCGTCCGCGCCCTGGAGCTGGAACACGAAGACGTCGATGCTCGGCGACGGGGCATGCCGGAGAATCCATCCCCCGAGCAGCAGATACACCCCCAGCAGCACGGGCACGCCCACCTGCCGCAGTCGCTCCGGCCCCGCCAGGAGCGCTCCCGACACGAGCGCCGCAGTGGCGAGGTGCCTATGGAAGGGCGCGAAGGGCCAGGGGCCGTTCAGCCGCAGCGCGGACGAGGGGTAGTCCGAGAGCAGGGCCTGGAGCTGCCACAACAGCGCCACTCCCAGGAGCAAAGCGAGCACCGGCTCCGCCCACCGCCAGGGACGACGAAAGCCCGGGCCGACCACGGCCAGCAGGCTCAGGCCCAGGCACCTCGTGAGGCCTTGCAGGGAGTCCTCGCGGAGCGTGCCATTGGTGAGCTGGAGCGTCAGGGCGAGCACCGAGGCCGCCGCCAGACAGAAGACGGGGAGTCGCCAGGGGTCAGCGAGGGGTGGCTGGGGGAGCGACGGCGTGGACTCCATTGCGCGCGTTATACCCGCTCTCGCGCGAGGGAGGGGCCGTCAGCCGCAGCGCGGCAGATGGATGCTGAAGGTCGTTCCGCCCGCCAGGGTAGAGGTCACCTCGATACGGCCTCCGTGCGCCCGGGCAATCTGGTCCACGATGAAGAGGCCCAGGCCGACGCTGCGCCGCTCCACTCCGGCCTCCGTGCCACGTCGCATGGGTTCGAAGAGGGTGGGAATCACGTCCGTGGGAATGGGCGGTCCGGCGTTGTTCACCCGAAGCACCAGCTCCAGGGGGCTGCCCTCGCTCAGCACCTGGATGCGGGCGCCCGGCGGGCTGTACTGCACGGCGTTGGAGAGCAGGTTGTGAATCACCTGGGCGATGCGGTCCGAGTCCAGGGCGCCCTGCCCATCGCCGCGCGCCTCGACCTCCAGCAGCCGCTCCGGCATGACGGCCTGCACCTCATCCACCGCCTGCTGGGTCAGTTCATGCAGGTCCATGACCTGGCGCTTGACGGGCATCACCTGACCCATGCGCGTCTGGGTGAAGTCGAGCAGGTCCCGGATGAGCCGCTGCGCGCGGTCCGCCGAGTCCACGATGCGGCGGATGGCCTTGCGCGCCCGCTCGTCCAGGTCCGTGCGTCGCACCAGCGTGGAGGCGGAGAGGAGGATGGCGTTGAGCGGATTGCGGAGGTCATGGCTGACGATGCCAATCAACTGCTCGCGCAGCAGGGCCGCTTCCTTCGCGCTGAAGAGCTGTGCGTCCCTGCGCTCCAATTCTTCCTGGTTCTCGAGCTGATGGCCGATGAGCTCCCCGAGGTGACGGAACATTTCGAGCTTGTCCTCGGCGAGCAGGGCCGGGTTCGCGTCCAGCGCGCACATGACGCCGAAGAAGGAGCCATCCCTGCGGTACACGGGCACGGCGATGTAGCTCTCCACGCCGTAGAGCCTGGGCGCGGGGTGGTTGGCGAAGCGGGGGTCCTCGCTCGCGTGATTGACGAGCAGCGGCGTCGCGGAGACGCGGACCGTGTTGCAGAAGGTCGTCGTGATGGCCAGCGTGTCGCCCGGATTGAGGCCGAAGTTCATCTCGTCCAGCACGGCGCAACACCGCCACTCCTGGGCGGTGACGCGGGCGACGACGGCCAGCCGCAGCCCCGTGGTCTGCAAGAGCACCCGCAGCACCGTCTTCACGGCGTCGATGCGCGCGATGGCCTGGACGTCCGCGGTGAAGCCGACGGGAAGGGCCGCGGAGTCGACCGGCGGCGGGCGGGCTGGTGCGCTTTCAAAGGCGGCCATGGGAGCTGGAACAGTGGCCTGGTCGCTCATCATTTCACCCCTTGATGCCCTTCTGATGGCCTCGGGGCCCCGAGCGCTCGCGTGCGGGCCACACGGCGCTTGCCGGGGTGCTGGCGCGGCGGAGGGGCTTGCGGGCGAAGTGTGGAGTTCCGTGCCCTGGGGCGGATTTGGCGCGGGGTGAGGCAACCCAGGAGGCCCGCCCAGGGAGCGAGCGAGTAGAATCCCGCGCTGTCGGCACGGAGCCAGGGGGGGCAGATGGCACGAGTGCGAACACCTCCAGGGGGCGGCCATGCGTGAGTCCCCGTCGACGTCGGAGCTGCTGCGCCAACTGGCCGGGACGACGAGCGAGGGCACTGGTGAAGGTGTCGCGCGGCTGCGTGCGCGGGCGGACCTGGTCGACGCGGCTCGGGAGGCTCTCGCGGGGGGACAGGAGCGGGAGAAGGTCCTGGCGCTGCTCGCGATGCAGGGGCTGGATGCGCGCGGAGCGCAAGACCTCCTGCTCTCGGCGATGGGCGATGCCTCCGCCCGCGTCCGGGCGATGGCTGCGCGGGGACTGGCCCTGGCGCCACGACAGGTGGCCTGGAGTCACCTGGTCACCGCGCTGGCGGATGCGGACAGCGCGGTGCAACGACAGGCCATGGAGGCCCTGGCTCGACTCGACGTCTCCGAAACGGGAGCGCTGCTGGGCGCGCGCTTCGGTTCCGCGACGGAGTCGGAGCGGCTGAACATGCTCGATGTCGCCAGGGAACAGGAGGCACACACCTGGCTGGCCCTGGCGCGGCAGGGGCTCGTGGACGCGGCGCCCTCCGTCCGGGCCGCGGCGGTCGCGGCGATGGCGACGGTGGAGGACCCGTCCGCGGACCGCGTGCTCGTGGAGGCGCTCCAGGACGTGGATGAGCAGGTGCGCCTGTCGGCCGTCGAGGCCCTCACCCCGCGCGCCTCCCTTCCCACCACGCCGCTGCTGCCGCTGCTCGCGGATGCGTCGCCCACGGTGCGGATGCGGACGGTCCACGCGCTGCTTCGTCGAGGAACCTCGGACGGCTGCGAGCAGCTGGTTCGCCTGCTGGATGATCCGCTTCCCCCGCTGCGCGAATTGGCCATCCTCGCGCTCGGCCAGCTCGGCTGCCGCGCGGCGACCTCCCGGCTGGTCGACGAAGCCCGCCGCGCCTCCGACGCGGAGGAGCGCGCCGCGCTCGTCACCGCGCTCGGGCGTCTGGGCGGAGGCGAGGTGGAGCCCGTCATCCAGGAGGCACTCCGGGACACGTCCGCGCCCGTGCGTGCGGCGGCGGTGGTGGCGTGGCCTCGCGTCGTCGGACTGGCGCGGGCGCTCGCCCCGCTGCGGGGACTGTTGCGTGCCGACCCGGACTGGCAGGTGCGCTCCCAGGCCGTGCTCGCGCTCACGGGCGCGGCCTCCGAGGCGGACGAGGACCTGTCCCTGGCCCTCACCCGCGACGTGGACCCGAGGGTCCGCACGGCCGCGGCACGGGTGCTCGCGGACAGGGCGGGAGAGGTCGCGGAGCGGGCCCTGGTGAAGGCGCTCTCGGACCCGGAGCCCGAGGTCCGGTTGAAGGCGGCGCGCTCGCTGGGGCGACGGCTGGCGGTGGAGGCCCATCCCGTGTTGTCCGCGCTGGAGGGCTCGGAGCCGCGCCGCGATGTCCGGGCGGAGGTCCGACTGGCGCTCTCACGTCTGGAGCGGGCGCGCACGGGTGGCGATGAAGAGTCACCTCCGGAGCGCGAGCTGTATGACCCGGCGGGGCAGGGGGTGGCCTTCGCCACGTGGCTGAGAGACCCTGACTGGTATCCCGTCTCGGACCGCCTGGTGTTCTACCGGGAAGGGGCGCTGGAGAGCATCGACCTGGATGAGCACGTCCAGGTCCATGACTACTCCGTCGATGTCGGCCACCTGCGACTGCGACGCGAGGGGGCGCCAGACCTATTGACCGCGTTCCAGGTGGAGCGCACGACCTGGCCGACCCCGGAGCAAGGCGACCAGCCCTGCTACCGGCTGGAGCTGCACACCGACGTGCTCACCGGCACCGGCCAACCCCGGGTCTTCTATTGCTTCGACGTCCGCTAGAGTCACCGCGTTGCCCGCACCGTCCTTCGTCTCCGAGGCTCCATGCGCCACGCGGCTCTCGTGCTCGTCCTCCTGCTGGCTTCCGCGTGCCGATGCACCGAATCCGTGCGCAGCGAAACCGTGGGCTCCGCGGTCGTCACCCACGTGCGGAGCTGCGAGGCGCTCGACTGGGAGAACAACTCCTGCCGGACGGACTCCGTCATGACGGTGGGGAAGGTGCGCATCACGGAGGTGAACTCCGTCTCCGCGAGTCCCTCCCAGAACCGGGCGCTGGTGAGCCTGCGAAACGGTACGGCCGTCCTCGTCGACACCCGGTCCGGAGAGAGTCTCAGCCGCTTCCCCGTCTTCGCCTCGGCGCAGGAGTGGTGTGGTGACTCGGCGCTGATCGTCACGTATGCCCTGGCGAACTTTGGCGTGACGGAGGGCTACAAGGGCACCACCCTGGAGCTGGTGTGGTTCGAGAGCGACACGGAGGTCCGCCGGGCCGTGGTCCATAAGGGCCTGCGCCCCGTGCCCCGCGTCCTGTGCGGGCCCGCTCACACGCTGGCCTTCGCGTTGGAGGGCGAGAAGCGGGAGGACCCGCCGGAGCTCTACCGCTGGAGCGAGCGCGAGGGACTCCAGCTCGTGGAGACCTGGCCCGGGCCCCTCGATGAGGGGGGACCGCCGGCCCTCGTCCTCTCCTGGGCCTCCTCGGGACGGCCCTCCTGGTGCGCGCTCCAGCCACCGTATTCCCAGAACCGCTGCGTTCCGCCCGCGCGCTGACCCGCACGGTGCGCAGCGGGTCGCCCCCTGGTGGAAAAATGACCCCACCTCCGAAGACTTGAAAGCGACCCCGTTCTCCCGCCGCAGGCCATCGGAAACCGGGAGACCGCATGAAGACCAGGTCGCTGTTCGCCGCGCTGGGGTGTCTGTCCTTGGGTGCCGTGGGGTGTAGCTCCGAGGGGCCTCCTGCCCAGAGCTGGGAGGTGGGCTCGGGGCTTCGGCTGGATGACGACAGCGTCGTCAGCGTCGCGTACGGCTCGGGCCCTGGCACGGTGGTGGAGGGCAATGACCCCCGGCTCGCCGACGCACGCACGCCCCTTCCAGGCCATGGGAGCTACATCCAGAACGGGACGCAGGCCCAGGACGCGTCGCTGTCCCTGTCGGGCGCGGCCAGCGCGAAGTCCGGCCTGTTCGTCAATGGGGCGGCGGAGGTCATGACGCCCGTGCCGCTCCTGCGCGTCACGAACACGAGCGCGAGCGCGCCCGTCTGGGACGCGCTTCCCCTCTTCTCCGTGGACTCGTCGGGCGCGTTGCTGGCGCGGGGGGAGCTGGGCCGTGGCCTGGTGCCGATGAGCGGCGCCGGGATGCGGTTGATGTGGTCCCCCGCTCGCGCCGCGTTTCGCGCGGGTTACGCGGAGGACGAATGGAATGAAGCCAACCTGGGGTTCTATTCCTGGGCGGGTGGGACGAAGACCCGGGCGAGCGGCCACGCCGGCTTCGCCTTCGGCGACCAGTGCCTGTCGAGCGGCACGGGGGCCGCGTGCTTCGGCTCGCAGAACCAGACGCCTGGCACCGTGAGCTTCGCGAGTGGCGCGAACTCCATCGCGAGTGGCTTCGGCTCCGTGGCCATGGGCTTCACCAACAACGCCACGGGCCAGGGCTCCATCGCGGTGGGATATCGCGTCTCGGCCAACGCGGACTACAGCACGGCCCTGGGGCATCGGGCGTCGTCGGGCGGCTTCTCGGGCTCGTTCATCTGGGGAGACGAGTCGACCACCTCGTTCGTCAGCAACACCGGGGCGAACCAGTTCATGGTGCGCGCGGCGGGCGGCGTCGCTCTGCGGACCAACGCCACGTTGACCACGGGCTGCAACCTGCCGGCGGGCTCCGGCGTGTTCAGCTGCACGTCGGACCGTCACCAGAAGGAGGACTTCCGCCGCGTCGATGGAGAGCAGCTCCTGGCGAAGGTGGCGCGGCTCCCCGTGGAGACCTGGCGCTACAAGGAGGAGGCCTCGGGCGTGCGTCACCTGGGGCCGGTGGCGCAGGACTTCCGGGCGGCCTTCGGACTGGGAGTCGATGACACCAGCATCGGCATGCTCGACATCGACGGCGTCAACATGGCCGCCATCCAGGCCCTGGAGCGACGCACCCGCGAACTCCACGTGCGGGACGCCGAGGTGGACGCGCTGAAGGCGGAGCTGGCGGAGCTGAAGCGCGGCGTGGCCGAGTTGAAGGCCGCGATGTCTCGCGACCGCTGATGGGGCCGCGGCGGGCCCACCGGCAAACCCCGCGTCACATGTCCGTCGTGTCAGAAGACGACAGTCCAACCGGGGCGACGGACCTGCTCCTTCACGTACGAGACGCCGTCCACCTTCAGCCCCTGGGCATCGAGCAGGTTGATGGAGCCGCCCTGGTTGGTGAGCTCCACGGGCTTCTGGACGCGCAGCACGCGGGTGGCGCCGGGGGCCAGGTCTCCGCTCAAGGTCTGCTGGTGTTTCTTCCGGTCCGCGAGCACCCAGCCGGAGAGGGACACCGGTGCGGGTGACGTGTTGAGGAGGGTGACGGTCTCCTGCTCGGGCGCGTGGGTGTCGTTGACGAGCGCGGCGATGATGCGCACCAGGCCGTCATGCTGTTCGGGCACGGGCGTGGTGAGGGCATGTCCCGTGCGGTCGTCGGTGTGCCAGACCTGGGACTGGAACTTGAGGAAGATGCCCACCCACTGCTCGGGCTCCGCGAAGTGGAGGAGCACGCCGCCGTCCTGCCACACGCCATCCTGGCTCGCGAAGGAGGAGTGGTTGCCCTGGTTCATGTGGATGTCGTGGATGCCGCGTCCGGGGCTGAAGCCGAAGTACTTGTCCTTCGCGCTCTCCGGTCCCCACGTCTCGCCGAAGGCGTAGACGGTGGCCTGCTCGTCCGCCATGGCGCGCTGGAAGAAGTGGTCCAGCTTCTCGTTCAAGTCGTTGTCCGGCCCCGGCACGTTGGGCGACAGCGCCTTCATGAGCGAGCGGTCGAAGAAGTTGCCCCGGATGTAGTCGAGCGCGCGTCCGCCACCTCCTCCAGGCAGGGCCGTGAAGCCGAGCGGCAGGGCCTTGAGGGCGTCGGTGGATGGATGCCGGAAGTTCTCGTCGACCAGGTACTCCAGGTCCGACGGCGGCAGCTTGGAGCTGACGTTGATGGCGATGCGGTGGTCCGCGTCCTGGTCGACGAGGCGGACCTGATAGTGGGGACTGGGACCGGAGCCCAGCCGTCGCGCGATGGCGGAGCCCTTCAATACTCCGTAGTTCTTGAGCGGCATGCGTGATTCCTCCTCCCGGGGAAGAGGCGTCACGCGCCGGATGTCTCGCGGCCCGTGTCGAGGGCCGCACGGAGCCCGGACCGACACGGGCGCGCCTGGACGCCGGGCTCCTCGCGGCGGGGGCTACGGCAGCACGGCGCGAGGCCCCTTGTGAGGCTTCGCGGGGGCCTCCACCGTGCGCAGCGGCGCCGCGTCGCCGTGGGCATCACGGCGATACACGGTGATGGTGCCCGAGCGGGCGTTGGCCACCCGCAGCTCCTCGCCCGCCGCATCCAGGGAGACACCGGTCGGCTGGTCCAGCTCCGTGGCCTTGCCGTGAAGCAGCCGCAGCGGCTTCACGTTCTCCTTGCCCGCGAGCAGCGCCTCCACCGAGTACACGGCCACCGTGTCCGCCCCGTAGTCCGCGACGAAGAGCTCCTGGTGGGTGACATCGAGCGCCAGGCCCGAGGCGCGGTTGAGCTTGAGTTGCTCCCCCGTCCACCGGGCGAGCGGCGCCGTGTCGCCTTCCGCCGTCATGTCGAACAGGGAGAGGAAGGCTCCCCGGCCCGTCTTGCTCGCCGCCGTCAGCCCCGTCACCTGCGCCTTGCCGGAGCCCGCCACGAAGAGGCGGTGTTGCTTCACGTCCAGCGCCAGTCCCAGCGGGCCGGACAGCCCCGTCTTCCTTCCGGAGAGCACGCGCGCGGACTGGAACTCGCCCTTGTCATCGCGGCGGAAGACGGCCACCGAGTCCCCGCCGCCGTTGGCCACGTAGAGCTCGTCGCGGGCCGGGTCCAACACCAGCGCCGTGGGCTGCTCCACGCCCTCGCGCAGCGTTCCCACCGTGCGAGTCGCCTCCTGCTCCGCCAGACTGAAGCGCACCACGGCGCTGGCGCTCGTGTCCGCCACCAGCAGCTCCTGGTGCTTCGCGTCTCTCGCCAGTCCCCAGGGCTGCTCCAGGCCCGACGTGAAGCGGGACTCCAGGGTGGAGGCGGGCAGCACCTGACTTCCACCCTGGCCCGGGAAGGGGCTGGGCGGTGAGCCGGCGAAGCACTGAATCCAGAACCACAGCTCGAAGTCGCCGCCCTGTCTGCCGTCGCCCCGGTTGGGATAGCCGATGGCGAAGCGCCGCTGGAGCGACTGGGAAATCACCTCGCCATCCAGGACGCGGAAGCCGTCGCGCGAGTGGATGAAGCCCCCCTGGACCCGCAGCTTCGCGAGCATCCGGGCGTTGTTGAAGTTGTCGATGTTGTACGAGCGCAGCAGGTCCATCCACCGGTAGGACTCCAGGAGGGGGACCCAGACGATGTCCGTGCCGAAGATGCGCGCCTCGCCCCTCATGTGGAAGGTCTGGTGACCCACGAAGCCCGGAGCGCGGCCCATCTGCTGCGTCCAGTAGGTCACGTCCGGGGTCGTCAACGGATAGACGACATCCAGTGACAGGGTGACGACCGGCGGCGGCAGGGGCAGGGGCGCGCCCGAGGGAGCCAGAAAGGGCGCGAGCTCCTCCGTGCAGATGATGCGAATCCCCTGACGGAAGAGGCCGAAGGGGTCGAACCCGAGCAGCCCATCGTTCTCCAGCACGAACTGGGGATTGGCGGCCAGCTCCACCCGGGCCACGTGGACGGAGGCCTCTTCACCACTTTCCAGGCCGGGGCGTGCGCTGAACACGATGGGCGGAAGCCGGGTCGGCTGCTGCGCGTCCTCGACGAGCACCGCCGTCACCTGCTGGGCTTCCGCCCGGGAGATGACCCAGCGCACCGCCGCGATGCCTTGCGCGTCGGTGCGGATGAGCAACGACGGACCCTCCAGCGCTCCGTCCAGGGAGCGCAGCCGGGCTCCATCCTGGGGCTGGACCAGGCGGAAGTGGACGATGGCGTTGGCGACCGGGTTCTCTCCGGTCATCACCGCGACGATGAGCGGCGTGGGCAGCACATCCCCTGAGTGGGCCTGCTGACCATCTCCACCGAGGTACAGGAACGTGCGCTGTCGGCACAGCGTGTCCAGCGCCTCCTGCACCGTGTCGGCGCTGAACAGCGTCTGGCAGCCTCCGGGCTGATAGGCGACCCGGTCCGCGCGGCTCAGGCGCGCGGTGAAGACCAGGGGAAGGTGGACCTCGCGGAGGTTGCCGCCGCCGTCCGCCACGAGCAGCCGCGCCTCCACCTGCTGCGTGGCGTCGTTCTGGTTCGGCAGCCACTCCACCTGGACGATGCCGTCCGCGTCCGTGGGGACGATGATGCTCTCCGTCCAGGGGTTGCCCGAGCCCGCGAGGCGCACGCCGTTGTACTCCCCCCGGGCGTCGCCCAGCACCCGGAAGCGCACCGTCTGGTTCGCCGCGCGGCGCTGGTGACGGGCCACGCCCACCCGCAGCGGGCGCGGGAGCACTTCACCGGGCATGGCCTCCTGCCCGTCGCCCCCTTCGTACGTGAGCACCAGTTGCCGGCTCAGCGTGTCGAGTGCCTCCTGGACGGTGTGCGTCTCGTTGAGGATTTCCTGGGCCGTGTCCGGGGCGTACGCCACCTTCGAGGCGACGCTGAGGCTGGCGCTGTAGCGCAGCGGCGCGTGGACCTCCTCGTTGCCATGGTCCAGCAGCCGCGCCTCCACCACCTGGCTGTGCCGGGGGTGGTCCACCGTCTGCCACCCGTCGATTTGCGGCGTCCACCAGGCCTCGGCGATGCCGCTGACGTCGGTGTAGACGACGATGGTGGTGCCGGTGTTCGCCGGCCTGCTCACGTCCTCCAGCGTGCCGTTGCCCTCGGACGTGACGACACTGAACTGGACGCGCGCGCCCTCCACGGGAATCCGCCCGTTGAACACTCCGGCGCGCAGCGGACGCGCGAGCCGCGCGGGAGGAGCGGGCGCCCTCGTGGGCATCACCTCCTGGCCATCGCCTCCGGCGTACACCAGCGTCTTGTGCTCGGTGAGCGGGGCGAACAGCTTGCGGCAGTCATGCACCGTCCAGCCGAGGTTCGTGCGCTCCATCACCGCGAGCGCGCAGTAGTGGTGCCGGATGCCGTGTGCGGACTCGAACGTCGGGACGCCCGCGCGCTGTGGCCAGAGCACGCTGCGCGTCACGGTGCGCGCGGGGATGAGCCAGTAGTCGCCCGTGCGGTAGTGGCCCGCGGTGAAGCGCACCTGCACGCCGCTCTCCAGCGGAATCCAGCCGCTGTCAGGACTGGTCGGGTCGGCGGCCGGAATGACCTCCACCGTGCCCGTGGTGCCCACCGTGTCCCAGCCGCGCACCGTGAGCGCGCCGGAGGGCAGGGTGACAGGCCACGTCGCCGTGTCGATGGTGATGCGATTGCCCGTGACGGCCTCCACCCGGACCAGCTCGCCGGGTTCGCCGCGCAGCACGCGCGCCTCGTTGGTCAGCTCCAGCCACTGGTTCGGCTGGAAGCGCCGGTAGCCATCCTTGCCCGGCTCGGCCACCACGAGGAGGCGGTCGTCGACGTCCACCGACTCGACGCGGGTGTAGAGGATGCCGTTGTCGCGAGACCACTTGAAGGTGGCCCGGCCGCCGCTCGTGTTGGCCCGGTGGACCTCCACCCGATAGAGCTGGTTCTCCAGTCGGCGGTAGCCCGCCTCCGCCGCGACGATGCACGGGTTGTCGCTGACCTGCTCGGGCTCGCCGCGCGCCGCCAGCGTGCCGGTGCTCGTCAGCTCCGCGGGCGTCCACTCGGGGGTGCCGAAGGTGTGGCACGGCACCGCCTCCACCGGCCCGGAGGCCTGGTCGCCCGTCAGCGGATACATCCGCGCCTGCCACACGGTGCGGGTGCGCGTGGCGGTGTCCGGTCCGCCCAGCGCCACCTCGCGCAGCTCCGAGTCCTCCAGCGCGGTGACGTGGCGCCGCCACACGTCCAGGAACGCCAGGTAGCGCCCGTTCACCTCGGGCAGCGGCACGCCGGGCAGGTCCGGCTGCGCGCCCAGGGCCTGCTCCTGCTCGTTCTCACAGAGGATGCCGTCCACGTAGTAGTGGCCGCGGCGGACCAGCAACTGCCCCTCTATCAGGACGACGGCGAACCCCGTCTGGTCCGCGGGCGTGCCCGGCTCCTGGGGCGTGCCGCTGGAGCCGATGATGTCCCGCCAGGTCGTCTCGTCCAGGTACCGCTGGATGTCGACGTGCTCGTTCCAGTCGGCGTCGAGCTGGACGCGGCCCTGCTGCATCCGCACGCCGGAGTAGTGCTTCGCGGGCCGGAAGGTGTTCCGGCTGAAATCACCCTTCATGGCGTCTCCTCAGGTCACGAAGAAGAACCCGGCTTCGAGTCCGAAGCGCAGGTAGTCAGTCAAGCTGGCGCGGAGGTTGGCCTCGCGCTGCGGTTGTTGAAGGTGGTGGAACACGCCCATCTCCCCCTCGTCGCTCGCGCCCCGGCGGATGCCGGAGTCGGTGTCATCCCGGAGCTGGCAGTAGCCGGGGTCTCCATAACGGTCCGACGTGAAGACGGGCTTCACGCGCCGCTCCACTTCCAGGCGCACGTCGTCGGGCGCGTCCTCGGCGTAGGCGGGCTGGCACCGGAAGCGCTGGGGCACGCGCGAGCCCGGCGGCACGTACGAGAAGCGCACGCAGCCTTCCTGCCGCTGCACCACGTCGACCCGGCCGGTGAAGAGCGAGTCGCTGCCGAGCACCAGCACGGTGGCCTCCACGCCCCCCAGCACCGTGCTGGCCAGCACGTGCAGCGCGCCCGTCCTGCCGGCGCCCTCGTAGGACTCCACCGGCGGATCCTCCACCGGCCCCGGCAGGGGTGGCAGCGGCTGGAGCGCCAGGCCTCCCAGCCCGTCCACGATGCAGTCCTCCAGCCGAAGCGTGGAGGCGCGGCCCGTTTGAATCGGCCCGGTGATGCAGCGGCTCAAGAGGACGGTGCAGTCGCCGTCCTTCGCTCCTCGCACGACGAGGCTCGGCGCCTGGGTGCGCGGCTGTCCGTCGGGCATCAAGTCCCGCCCTGGGACCAGCGTGCAGTGCCGCAGGTCCAGGGTGGCGTTGTCGGCGGCGTACACCTCCAGCACGCCACCGCGCACCAGCAGTCCGCTGAGCACCAGCGTGGCGCCCTTGCCCAGCCGCACCACGCACCGTCCGCCCTGGAGGTCGAGGACCGGGCGCTGGAGGTTGGCGGCCCGCAGCTCCAGGCGCGCGCTGGACGCGACGTTCAGCGTGGTCAGCGGATAGCGCTCGCTGTCGAGCACCTCCACCAGCGCGTCCGCGCTCGCGGCGCTCGTGTCCGTGGCCAGTTGCACGGAGGTGAAGGGACCGGCCCGCGTGTCCACGCGGTAGGCGTCACGCTGCTCCAGCGGGAGGAGCGTCTCCTGCCGGTCATAGAAGCCGCCGCCCACCTCGCTGCTGAAGCCGTAGGCGTAGCTCACGTACAGCGTGTCGGGTACGGGCCGGCCCTGCGCGAAGGCCAGCCGGCCGAGGACCGGGTCCACCGCGACGAGGATGTCCCGGTTCACCGGTGGGGCGTTCGGGTCGGTGCCGGGATAGGGGAGGGTGGCGGCGGGGCGGTGCCAGGTGGACAGGTCGCAGATGACGATTTCATCCGGGGACACTTCCTCGAGCGTGTCCGGCGCCGTCTCGCGGTGGAGCGAGAAGGGGGGCGCGGCGCCAAAGGCGAGCTGCTCCGGCGTCCGGTCCTGCGCGAGCGCGGCGCGGCGGGCCTCCAACTCGTCGTACAGCGGGCGGCGGCGCAGCGGGCCGGGCACGTTCAGCTCTCCGGCGAGCGAGCTGAGCGTGGTCTCCGACTGCGGCAGGTTGAACAGGTGGGTGTCGCTGCCCAGGACGTTGAAGCGGAAGAGGCCCGCTTCCGTGGCGCCGGGCTCCGAGCCGGGGAGCACGCGGAACGCGGGCGCGAGCACCACCGGGTACGCCTCCAGTCGCCACAGGAAGAGGCCGACGTTGGGGAGGTTGTGCTTGCCGCGCTGGTTGTCGATGTGGCGCACGTCCACCGTGCGTGTCGCGTCCTCGAAGGGCGAGCCCACCAGCTCCAGCGCGTTCGAATCTCTCAGGTCCGGGGTGCGCAGGCTCGTGGGGCGCGGGTGGTTGACGTGCTGGGTGGTGCCCACGCGCTGGAAGAACTCCACCGCGCGCGCGGGCCAGCCCGTCACGTCGCGCGCGAGCTGCTCCAGCATGGCCGCGGTGCCCTTGCGCCGCCGGTAGGCCAGGGAGTTGGCCACATAGGCGCGCTGGCTGAAGAGGCCGGGGTCCACCGGCACCAGATCGCGCACCTTGAGCAGGTCGCCGATGTACGGCACCACCCACTCCTGGCACGTCTCGATGAACCAGTTGTCGTGGAGCTGGCCGATGTCCTCTTCGAGCGCCAGGAACTCGCGCTCCATGACGGCCAGCAGCGCGCGCAGGGGCTCGCCCTGGAGCGTGTCCTTGGCGCGATGGATGGCCGGCAGCAGCTTGTACAGCCTGTCCTGCGGCGAGGGGCTCACGGGCTCACCTCCGATTCCACGACGAGCGTCACGCCCCGGTTTTCACCCTGGAGCGACGGGTCCAACAGGAGCAGCTGCGCGGGCCGGAGCGTCGTGCCCTCCCACCGCGCGCCCCGGGCCCTGAGCAGCGAGAACAGCTTCTGGGCCGGCACCGCGGGCGTCGTCGGGTGCAGCCGCTCCAGGTCCACCATCACCACGCCGGGCACGTCCTGGAGGACGCGGATGATTTCCGCGCCGCTCACCGCCTGGGCGAACTTCCGCCGCTCGAACGAGAAGGCGTCGCGCAGCGCGGCCTCCGCGCGGGCCAGCACGTCCTCGGGCAGGTAGCGCGCGTCCAGCCGCAGCCGGGCCTCCATCGCGAAGTAGAGCTGTTCGTACGAGGAGAGCGCGAACTGGCGGACCGGGTCGTGGTGCGTGCGCAACGCTTCCTTCAGGCTCTCGTAGAGCAGGGAGTCCTCGGCCACCGGCCCACCGCTCTTCGCCGCGACGGTGACGTGGACGAGGATGCGCTCGCCGTTGGTCAGGTCCGCCGCCTGGGCCTTGCCGATGCCGGCGAACGTCGCGGCGAAGTCCTCGTAGTCCTGCAGCGACACCACGCGGCGCAGCGTCAGCACGGAGGCCGGAGCATTGGCGCGCGCGTCGTCGCGAGACTCGGGCGCGGCGGCGCCGGTGGCCGGGAGCGGGTTGGTGACCTCGCGGATGCCCAGCGGCCTCACCTTGAGCAGCGCCAGTTGTCCCCGGTCCACCTCGCCCTCCGGGCCGATGCCGGAGCGGTACACCGCCGTCACGTTCTCCTGGCCCGTGGGCAGCCGTGCGCCGGACACGCCGTCGCCGAAGGTCACCACCACGGAGCTGTCGTCCTGGATGCGCACCATGTAGACCTCGGCGCGCGCGTCCTGGCCGAAGAGGGTGGGCACCTCCTTCCAGAGCACGCCGTTGACCCGGACCTCCAGCGTGCTCTCCCCGCCCGTATCGGTGGGCGCGGGCACGTGGGTGAGCGGCGGCTTGCGCAGCACGAAGCGCTGGAGCATGCGCGAGCCATCTCCGCCCCCGAGCACCTCGCGCACCGTCTCGCCATGCGTGGAGGGCAGCACGTTGCCGTAGATGCTGACGGTGGAGCGCACCAGCTGCGTGGACAACTCCTCCGTCAGCACCAGTCGCGTGCGTCCATTCGCCAGCGGCTCCGCGCGGTCCAGCACCACCACCTCGCGGACCCACTCCCCTGACTCGGAGGTCTCCCGGTAGGGGCGGCCCTCGACGAGCAGCACGTGGCCCGGCTCCAGGCCCTCCACCGCGCGGTCCAGCTCGATGTCATTGCCGCCCACCGGGTCCGTCCGGGGCATCTCGCCAATGGGCAGCTCCTCGCTCTGCGCGAGGACGACGGTGCTGCGCAGCGGGAAGTAGGACAGGTGCTCGTTGGTGTCGAACGTGAGGCGCGACACCTTGGCGTTCATCGTGAAGTCCTCACGCGCCCAGGGCTGGATGTCGGTGATGCGATACAGCTCCACGTACTTGGACTTCCAGAGCGCCACCCAGCTGCCGAGCACGAGCGTGGGGTACTCGCGGTCCAGGTCGACGATGCCCTGGACGGCCGTCTGGTTCTCGAAGTGGGGCCACTGGGTGAAGCGATTGTCGCCGGGCCTGTAGTCCGGGTTGTAGAGCTTCTTGATGTCCTCCGGCATCGCCTTGAAAGACGGCGCGTTGTAGCCGAAGAGGTTGCCGCGCAGCCGCAGCACATAGGCGCGCGGATGGTCCGCCGGGTCCACGCGAGGCGTGTCGCTGCCCAGCCCCGGCTCCCACTCCACCACGGTGTGGTTGAGCGCCGGCTCCGTCGGGTTCGTCACCCGGGTGACGCGCGTCACCCAGCGCAAGTCCCACTGCTCGCTGCCGGGAACCGTCTCCCGCTCCTCGCCCACGAGCAGCAGGGCGTCTCCCGGTTGGATTCCGGGCTGGATGCCCTGGAGGTAGAGCGTGTCCTCGCCGCGCAGCAGCTCTTGCGGCTGCGTCCTGGGCACCTTGAGGACGTTCCACTCCGCGCGCGCCTCCATCGCCTCCGTCGTCTCGAAGGTCTGCGGCCTCGCGTCCTGTCCGGGGATGCTGAGCACCTGCACGCCCACGGGCACCGTCACCCGCGTGGGCGCGCCGGGCGCCGTCTCCACGGTGAAGACCAGGTACGTGCTGGCGGCGACGCCGGGCTTGAGCTCGTAGCCAAGCTGCCGCGCCAGCTCCAGCACCGAGCGCCGCTCCGTGGCGGTGCGCAGGAAGCCCTCGTTGGCGATGCGCTCCTGGTAGAAGGTCAGCACGTCCGCGGCAGTGGCCCACGCATCCAGCAGCGCGATGGACAGGTCCTCCGGACTGCGCGTGGACAGCGAGGCCAGGGGTCGGGTGCCCTGGAACTCTCCGTCCGGGAGGAACTCCGTCGGCAGTCGCGCCAGCATGCGCTGGAAGAAGCTGGAGTGCGTGCCGATGCGATACGCGAGCGCGGGTTGTCCCGGCCGGTTGTAGAGCGGCGTGGGCTCCGGCGGGCCCCGGTCCTCACACGCCTCGCAGTCCCCCGAGCCCTTGGCTGACGTGCTCACAGGCCCCCCTGCATGAAGAAGTCGAGCTGCCCGTTCTCGGGCTGGCTCGGGTCATTGTCGAGCCGGGCGATCTCCAGCCGCTCCATGGCGATGAGCCCGTCCTTCCACTCGTCGCGCGGCACCTGTCCGAAGCGGCGGAAGCGCTGCGGCTTGCCCGGCGCGTCCTCCGTCTCCACCCACGCCACCCCGGGGACCTTCATGGCCGTGGCGACGAGCTGGCTCAGGTACACGGGCTGGCCGAAGGAGAAGTTGTCCGGGTGGAAGAAGCCGCGCTGTCCGCCCGGCAGCTCCGCCGTGCTGAAGGCCTCCAGCAGCGCGGCCTTCACGTTGGCGGCGAGATATCCCGGCGACACGCAGACCGTCATGGCGATGTCCAACGGGACGAAGAGGGGCGCGTCGACGCGCAAGTCGTAGCCCGCGAGGCGGAAGCGCTCCAGGAACGCGGTGAGCCGCTCGGAGAAGTCCGCGTCCACGGGGAAGCCGCCGCGCCGGTCCACGGTGACGAACATGGTGTGCCAGCTCCCCGTCCACCGCAGGCTGCCCACCGCGCGCTGCACCTCGGGGTGGCGCTGGGCCACCTCCGCGTAGTCGTCCTCCGTCACCGCGCGCTGCTGGACGCGGAAGGCCTCTGGCGCGTTGACGCGCACCCGCTCCACGGACTCCGGCTCCACGCCGCCTCGGGCGGGCAGCGGGTTGCGCACGCGCAGGATGGCAGCGCGCCAGTCGCCGCCCACCGGCGAGTACAGGTGGGAGATGGACTCCGAGCCCACGTTCCCGGAGGTGCCGTTGCCGATGCGATATGTCGCCGATAGCGCCACGTCGGGGCTGGGGCGCTCGCCGAGCACGTTGTCTCCGAAGCGCAGGCGGGCCCGGCCGTCGTCCTCGACCTCGGCGACGAACTCGCGACTGAACCGGCCGCTGTTGAGCAGCGTGCGACGGGGCGTCCACACCCGCCCGCTCTCCGCTTCTCGCAACCAGATGGCGGGCAGCGCCTCTTCGGCGGGCGTGCGCAGCGCCGCCGCCGCGGAGGCCGTGGGGTCCACCGCGCGGCGCCCGTCCACCCGGGACACCTGGGTGAGCGGCCCGCGCGCAAGCCTGGGACGGTAGCGGCCCTCGACGGACACGGTGGGCAGCGCGTCCGTCAGCGTGCGGCCGTGGTCCACCAGCACCACGTTGCCGCGTGCCACGCTCACCGGCGCGGCCTGTCCTGGTGGGTCCTCTGTCTCGCCCGTGGAGTCCAGCGGAACGCCCACGCTCCACAGGCACAGCTCGAAGGGCAGCGCGTCCTCGGGGCCCCACGCCACCTCCACCACGTCCAGGTCCATCAGCGGGTCGCGGGTGAACTCCACCTGCGTCAGCCGCACGGCGTGGCGGCGCGACGGCTCGGCGTCCACCACGCGTCCGGTCTCCGGGCTGCGCACCTCTTCCAGCAGCAGCACCAGCCCGGGCGTGAAGTTCTTCGGAGTCATCACCCGCTGCGCCGGGTCGGAGTCGAAGGGAGGATTCAGGAGCGTGGCGGCGGTGGCGCCCTGGGGCAGACAACACCGGTCCTCGCCCCAGGTGTGGAAGACGATGCGGCCATGGCCGGCATGGAGGGTGGCGGGGTGGAGCGACTCGAACACCTCCGCGCCCGCCGTCACGGCTGCCTGGAGTTGCCGTGCATCGAGCACGCGCGGAGCGTCCACGGTGGTGGCGAACATCGCGCCCGGCGTCACGTCGGTGGGCCCGGGCAGGGCCCAGCCTTCCGCGCCGGAAGCCACCTGCACCGTTACCCACGCGCGCGCGTTGCCGCCGTCGTGCATGGGGTAGTCCAGGAGCTTCGCGTGGCGACGCACGGAGGTGCGCTTCCGCGCGGTGCCCAGGTACGCCTCGGTGGCCACCGCGTCCTGGTAGTAGCTGAGGTAGTCGGCCGAGTAGGCCATCAGCTCCACCAGCGTCACGCCCAGGTCCGCGGGGTTGCGCTCCTTCCACTGCGGCGTCACCTCCGACAGCCTGTCCAACAGCAGGCGCCGGAAGCTGGCGTAGTCCCGCGTGAGGTAGTCGATGGGCGGGTCCTCGCCCGAGGGTGCGTCGGGGTGCTTCGGCGGGGCGCAGTCGAACTCGCTCGGACACTCCACCTTGAAGGTGAAGTCCACGCGGGACAGGGGCGCGTCGAAGTCCGCGGGTGGCACCGTGTCCAGGAAGCCCCGGAGCAGCGCCAGCGTGTACGTGGAGAAGTCGCCCGAGGAGGTGGTTCGCACCACCAGCGTCTGCTCCGTCTCGTGCGTGCCGTTGGCCTCGTCCAGCTCCTTGCGCCGCGTGTACTCGGCCCGCTCGGCGGCCGTGGTGAGTGGGTCCGGAGGCGCCAGGTCCATGCGGAAGGCCAGGGCCACGCCGATGTCCTTGAGCCGCACGCCTCCGGTGATGGAGACGTTGTCCGCGTTCAGGGTCGCGGGCAGCGGCTTGTAGCAGCGCACCCATAGCGTCCGCTGGCGCTCCAGGCCGAGCGCCTCCGCGTCCTCGTCGAGCACCTCCAGATAGTCGATGCCGTTGAAGGTGGCGTGGGCCTCCACCAGCCGGCGTCGCTGCTCGCTCTTGCAGACGTAGCGCGCGCCCATGTCAGAGCTCCCTCGTGAACCGGGCCGTCTGACGCTGCTGCGTGCGGCGCACCACGTACCGCACCGTCACCTGGAGGGTGGCCTCCACGCTGAGCGTCTCCACGGCCTCCACCTGGATGAGGTCTCCCAGCCACTGTTGGAGCGCGCCCTGCACCAGGAACTGCGTGGCGGTGGCCAGCTCGGAGCTGTTGGGCGCGAAGACGAGCTGCCCCAGTCCGGTGCCGAACGTGGGCCGGTTGACGCGCTCGCCCGGCGAGGTGAAGAGCACCTGCTCAATCAGGTGCCGCACGTGCGTGTCCAGGTCCGCGTCCGCCGTGCGGCCCCGTCCATCCAATCGGTATGGGAAGGCGATGTGCATGGCTCAGGTTCCCTTCACCCGGACCTGCGTCATCACCACCTGGGGCGGTCCCAGGGGCGCGGCGCCAATGGACATCCCCACGCTGTTCTGCAGGATGACGAACTGGCCTCCCGCGCGCACGCGCACGGCGGGCACCAGCCACTTCACCTGCACGCAGGGGCCACTCGTCTGCGGCGGGAAGGGGCATCCGGTCACGAGATACTGGTCCGCCATGGTGGCCACGGGCTGGCCGCCCACCTTGACGCGGGGATTGCCGGGCGTGGTCTGCATCTGGCCCCCGTGCGGACACATCACCGTGGCTCCGACGTGGAGGAAGAAGGCTCCCATGGCTAGATGACCTCCAGCGCGCCGTTGTTGACGTTGACGCCCGTGGGACCGAGCTTGATGTTGGCGGCGCCGAACGACAGCTCGATGCCGGTGGCGCTGAGCACCACCTTGGCCGTCCCCCCGTGGTCGATTTCGATGCCGGCCGCGGTGAAGGTGGCCTTGAGCGGCATGGGCACGGCCGGAGGGCTCACCTCGATGGTCAGCCCGCCCGCGCCGGGCAGGTCGTCGAGCTTCAGGGTGATGGCGTCCGTCTTCCACACCTTGGTGGTGGGCAGGCCGGGGGTGGCCGGGGCCTCGCCCTCGCCCCAGAAGCAGCCGGCGACGATGGGGTAGTTGAGGTCTCCGCGCTCGAACTCCACCCAGACCTTGGCGCCCGTGGGCGGCACCGCGAAGAAGCCCTTGCCGCTGCCGCCATAGGGCATGCACGGCATGGCCCAGCCCAACTGGCTGTCGCCCAGCACGGTGGGGACCTTCACCTGAACGCGGCCCATCATCAGCGGGTCGATGTTGTTGACCACCTCACCGCGGTACTTCCCGAAGTACGTGCTCATGGCGGCACCACAGGGGTGAGCGCTCCGGTCCCCTCACGCGTGAGCGTGAAGCGCTGCTTGTATTCACCGGGGCGGATGGAGTGCGTGACGTTGCGCACGTAGAAGAAGCCGTCGTGTTCGAAGCCCGCGCCGCGCACACCCACCAGACCTCGCGGGCGCAGCATGTCGCCGTAGCGCGTGGCATCCAGCTCCCCGGAGCCCGTGAGCACCTGGTCCGTGGACGCATCCGTCTGGCCCTGCGCCTGGGCGAAGGCCGCGATGTAGCCCGCGCCGTCCGGCACGTCCTCGAGCAGCGAGGTGCGCACGCGGGACTGCGACAGCAACGCGGGCTGACTGGCCAGCGGGGGCACGCGCAGGCTCGCGAAGGTCTTCACCGGGAGCGCCCGGCCGAAGGCGATGGCCTGCCCGCTCACGGACGTGGACGCGAGCGCGTTGTACTGGAAGTTGATGGAGTCGACGTTCGTCTGCGCGCCCAGGTTCACCGACAGGGCCCGCTGGGGAATGCCCAGCCGGTTGGGCGGGCCCCAGTACGCGGTGTTCGTCAGCGGCGCAGGGCCGGGCGTCACCTGGAAGACGTAGCCGTAGCGGCTCGCCATCTCCTGGAGGTAGGCGTAGTCGGTGCCTCGGAAGACGGGCGTGCGGTAGATGGGCAGCGGCACGTCCAGCGAGGGCGGCGGGATGATGACGGGAATCAGGCCGTACTGCGCGTAGCTCAGGACGAGCTGCGCGATGATGATGGGCTCCACCTGGGCCGGGTGCTCGTGGACCTTCTGGTCCAGGTCCATGGCGGTGCTGATGTCCTCTCCTGTGATGGTGAGCGTGGAGGCGCCGGGCTGCTGTGACGGGGTGAGCGTGCGGTGGGTGATGAGCCCGTCGAAGAGCACCTGCGGAATCACGTTGAAGGTGACGAGCAGCACCACGCGGTTCATGGGCTTGAGCAGCGGGTGGCCCACCAGCCCGTAGTCCAGGAGGTGCATGGGGCCCGAGCGGCCCACGCCGAACGTGAGCTGGAAGCCCGAGCGGCCCTCGTCGTTGTGGGTGACCTCCACGTTCTGGAGGGACTCCATGAACGACGCGGGCGCGGGCACCGCCACGGTGGGGCCCAGCATCAGGGTGAGGTGGATTCCCAGCAGGCTCATCGCGCGCTCAGAATTCCGGCATGGCGATGCGCACCACGGAGCCCGTCTCGCGCATCAGGTCGAAGGGGTTGAGCGTGTCGTTGGCGTCGCAGACGCGCCAGAAGTGCTCCGGGTCTCCCAGCGTGCGGTGCGTGAGCAGGTCCAACCTGTCTCCCTCGGTGACGGTGACTTCGGCGAGGACCTTCAGGGCATTGCCCGCGGGGATGAAGCGGCGGCGCTTGTAGGCCGCCACGCGCCCGTCGGGGAGCGTGAGGGTGGCGGTTTCCAGGGAGGCGTAGCGGCTGGTGGGGTCGAGCATGAAAGCTCCCG
Source organism: Myxococcus llanfairpwllgwyngyllgogerychwyrndrobwllllantysiliogogogochensis (assembly GCF_006636215.1). Taxonomy (GTDB): domain Bacteria; phylum Myxococcota; class Myxococcia; order Myxococcales; family Myxococcaceae; genus Myxococcus; species Myxococcus llanfairpwllgwyngyllgogerychwyrndrobwllllantysiliogogogochensis. Next base: position 23,218 of record NZ_VIFM01000157.1, read on the forward strand.
TGAGGCGTGGCGCTCAGCGTGGCAGCGAGGCATTGGCGACGCCGGAGATGCTGCCGACGACGGCCATGGCCTCCTTGACGACCTGGTGCGTGAGGAAGAGGGCGTAGCCGGGGTGCAAGAGGGGCAGGTCGTTGTAGGAGAGGACGCGCAGCCCCAGGGACACCTTGGCGCGGATGGGATTGAGGTTCGGGTCGAACGCTTCCTCGGTGATGGTGAACTCGGTGAGCTTCACGGGCAGCACCCGCTTGGGGCCCCAGATGAAGAGCGTCAACGGCGCGGTGGCGGGCACCACTTCCAGCGTGCCCACCTGCATCAGCACCGCGTTGAGGATGACCTGCGCCGACTTGGGATAGATGAGCATCTCCAGCGAGGACAGCTGGGGGTAGATGCCCAGGCTCCCCGCGATGGGGTCGCCATTGGCGAGCTGGTCCGTGGCGTCTATCTCCACGTCCACCCGGATGTTCTCCACCGGAGGACCCGCGAGCCGCAGGGCCTCCGTGCGGTCATTGCCGCCGTCGCCCGACATCTGGGGCGTCAGCGTGCGCGTCATCGTGTCCGGGTTGTATTGGAACACCACCAGGCTCGCGACGGGGTTGAACGGGTCCACCGCGACGATGGCGCCTCGCTGCGTGCGGGGTGTGCGTGGGAACGAACTCATGCCGTCACTTCCCCTGTCCCAGGCCCGAGTACACGGCCCGCGCCACCTGTGCGCCCAGCGACTGGGGCGCCGCGTGCGGCGTCACCTGCACCGCGCCCGCGTCCAGCCGGGCCACCTCGCCGCCGGCAAGCCCTTGTGGCAGTCCCTCTGTCGCGAGCAGCCGCGTGAGCTCCTGTCGCACGGCCTCGCCCACCTGCTCGCGGTGGGCGGGGGCGATGCCGTGGAGCACCAGCTCGTCGATGTGCAGGCGGATGCGTCGTGGCGTCATGTCCACCCCGAGACCTCGGCTTCCGCCAAGGGCTTGTCGAGCTTGCTGAACTCCGAGCGCACCGCGCGCTGGAGGTGGCCCATCCGCACCGGCTCGTTGGCGTCGGCGGCCAGGAAGGCGGCGTTGAGGGCGATGGTGCGGATGTTTCCGCCGGTGACGCTGAGCCGGGCCAGCCGCGTCATGTCCAGGCCCTCGGTGGGCGTGGCGGCGGGGAACATGCGCCGCCAGATTTCCGCGCGCTGGGCGGCGTCCGGGAAGGGGAACTGCAACACGAAGCGCAGCCGGCGCAGGAAGGCCGTGTCCAGCGCGTCCTTCATGTTCGTGGTGAGGATGGCCAGCCCGCTGTAGGCCTCCATCTGCTGGAGCAGGTAGCTCACCTCGATGTTGGCGTAGCGGTCATGGCTGTCGCGCACCTCGGTGCGCTTGCCGAAGAGGGCGTCCGCCTCGTCGAACAGGAGGATGGCGCCACCTTCCTGGGCGGCGTCGAACACGCGGCGCAGGTTCTTCTCCGTCTCGCCGATGTACTTGCTGACCACCTGGCTGAGGTCGATGCGGTAGACGTCCAGCCCCAGCTCCAGCGCGAGCACCTCCGCCGCCATCGTCTTGCCCGTGCCGCTGGCGCCGGAGAACAGCGCGCTGATGCCCAGGCCCCGCATGCCGCGCGCGGCGAAGCCCCACGTCTCGTACACGCGCGTGCGCTGCCGCACGCTGGCGCAAATCTCCCGGAGGATGGCCTTCTTGTCCGCGGGCATCACCAGGTCGTCCCAGCCCGCCATGGGCTCCAGCCGCTGCGCCAGTTCCTCCAGGCGGGGACGCGACTGCACGCGACAGGCGGCCCACAGCGCGGCGCCCAGCGAGGCCTCCTCCTGGAAGGGGCCGCGCTCGTGGACCTCCAGGCTGGCGGCGCGGATGGAGCGCAGGGGCAGGTCGAACTGCGTGGTGACGCGCTCCAGGGCGCCATTGAGCGGCACGGCCGCCTCCGAGCCGAGCGCCTGCATCCAGAGCACCTGCTGCTCTCCGCGCGTGGGCCGCTTCACGTCCAACTGGAGCGAGGCCCGGTGGCGCAGTCGCAGGGGCTCCCGGGCGGAGATGAGCACCATGCCCTGGAGCCGCTCCGCGAAGGCCGTGGCCAGTCGGAGGGCTTCGGCTCCGGTGCTCTCGTCACACTCCAGCAGCAGGCCGCTCCCCAGGAGCAGCGCCTCGCGCTCCCACAGCCGGGCGAGCGTCGCCCGCTCCTCCGCGCCCGAGGGAAGCAGGCCCGCGCGGGCCACGTGGAGCTGGAGGCCCAGGGACGCGCACGCGGCGCTGGCGATGGCCTGGGCTCCTTCCGGCTCCACGCCACAGAGCTGGACCACGGGAGAGGGTGCGCCCGCCGGGGGCTCGCGCTCCCACAGCCGACGCAGGCGCTCCGCGAGCTCCTGGTGTGAGGGCGGCAGGGCTCCCGGCACGGGCACGGGCGTGAGGAACTCCTGCAGCCTCCGGTCCAGGTACGACAGGCCCGCGAGGTAGTGGAGGATGCGCTCGTCGATGCGCAGCGGGCTGGTGGTGAGCTGCTCGCCCGGGGCCAGGGACACCAGCTCCCAGCGCCGCAGCGCCGCCACGGGTGTCAGCGCGCTCCAGTGCGCTCCGGGCAGCGCGGCCAGGGCCAGTCCGAAGGTCGGCCACGTCCGACGCGGGTCCCCGTTCATCGCGGCGAACAGGGGACCGAAGCCCGTGCCCAGCTCCAGGCTGGCGCAGCACAGCAGGATGTCGCGCTCGAAGGCCGACAGCCGGAAGGCGTCGCACAGGCTCTCCAACGCGGAGGGCGCCGGCATCGTCGACTCGGCCTCGGTGAGCGCGGCGAGGGCGGCTTCGACGTCCCGGACTTGCTCGGGCGGCCCCTCTTGCTGGACGAGCGCATGCTGGAGCAATCGCGCGCGCACCACGGCGAGCGCGGCGGCGAGCTGTCGCTGGTTGGCTGCCTGCCAGGAGTGGGGGAGCGGGAGGTTCATGTGACGGTCACCCGCTGGGACACGTCGAACACCGGGGGCGTCTGGGTCCGGTCGATGAGGAGCGAGTCCACGCCGTCCACCCGCAGCCGGACGAAGTGGTCGCCTGCGGAGACGTCCCGCGCGGTGAAGCTGATGCTGTCCACCGGCACTGCGCGCTCCGGGGCGGGCACTTCCTTGCCGCCGAGGAGCAAAGAGACGCGCTGCTCCGGGCGGGCCCGAGGCTGGAAGGTGAGGGTGAGCGTCACCTCGTCGCCGGGTCCGCGCGGGGCGGGGTTGGGGG
>NZ_VIFM01000158.1 GCF_006636215.1 Myxococcus llanfairpwllgwyngyllgogerychwyrndrobwllllantysiliogogogochensis
AGAGACAGACCCCCAACACCCCCACGTGAACCACCACCGCCATGACGAGCGCCCAGCCCCACCGGGCCCAGACGCCTTCGCCTTCCAACGTCTCGCCCAGGCGGAACAGCTGCCCGGACGACACGCTCCGCTCGGCCGGCGGGACGCCCTCCATGGAGGGAATATTGAAATTGAGAACCATTCTCATCTTCAGAATCCATAGAACTACGCCCGCGAGCCAGGGCTCGTCAACGCGCAAGCTCGACTTGGACGTATTTGTTTCATCACAGTGGCCAATACACGCACCCCGCGCGTGGCAAACCCAGACAGGGTGCGTCTCACAGCCGCGTGAAACTCCAGCTCAACGCGCGTCCCCCGGAATACGGCATGACGCCGTGAAACGGCCGAGGGTCCTCGTCGAACACGAGTGGCAGGAAGTGCCGGTCTCCGTCCCACATGGGCAGGCGAGGAAGCTCGTCGAGGGGCACCCAGGACAGCGTGCCCTCCGCGTTGCGCTCCAGCGGCGTGCCCTCGAAGGCGTCGATGCGGAAGACGAAGCCGAGCCAGTCCTCACCGTGCTTGCCGAAGCCGGGCCAGGACAGCGTGCCGCGAAGGACCATGCGCGTGCACTCGATGCCCGCCTCTTCGCGAATCTCGCGGCGCATGCACGCGCCCACGTCCTCGTCGCGCTCCATCTTCCCGCCGAGCCCGTTGTACTTGCCCAGGTGCGCGTCGTCGGGCCTGGCGTTGCGGTGGATCAGCAGCACCCGTTGCCCGTCCGGCGACATCACGTAGCCCAGGGTGCCGATGATGGGGGTGTAGGGCATGGCGCGGTCCTCATGACGCCGTGCGAGAAGAGCTCGCGCGGACGCGCCGCTTCATAGCGAATCCCGGGCGCCCCCGGTCCACCCACCACGGTGGGTCCCTCCCACGGCGTGACGAGGCCGCCCCTCCCCCGAGGGCAATCGACTGCCCACCCATTGACGAGGGCCTCCGTCTTGGGGGTGGCCGGCATGGCCCCTTGGCCCACTGCCCAACCACCGGCCTCTCGCTCGTGGCTTCTTTACGGGAGTCGACGCGTCGCGTTAGCGTGTAGCGACACAGCGATGACCTCCCGCGTCAGGCGGGAAAGGGGAAGTTGATGACCGCGATCCTCCCCGGCCGGTACGGCCTCTACGAGCCCGAGACCGAACACGATGCCTGCGGAGTGGGCTTCGTGGCTCACCTGCGAGGTGAGCGCTCTCGAGGCATTGTCGAGGACGCCCTGGAACTGCTCAACCGCCTGAGCCACCGGGCGGCCGCGGGGAAGGATCCTCGAACGGGAGACGGCGCCGGCATCCTCGTCCAACTGCCGCACCGCTTCTTCGAGCATGAGGCGCCGGAGCTGGGCTTCGAGCTGCCTCCGCGTCGACAGTACGGCGTGGCGCAGGTGTTCCTCCCGCAGGAGGTCGAAGCCCGGGCCGCCTGCGAGGCGGTGCTGGAGGAGGTCGTCGCCGAGGAGGGTCAGCGCGTGCTCGGCTGGCGCGACGTCCCGGTGGCGCCGGAGCACCTGGGGCCGGTGGCTCGCGAGGCCGCGCCCGTCATCCGCCAGCTCTTCATCGCGCGGCGCCGCGTGGTGCCCAGCGCGTTCGAGCGAAAGCTGTACCGCATCCGCAAGCTGACGGAGAACCGCGTGCAGGCGCGCGGCGTGGACCCGATGGGCCGCTTCCACCTGGCCAGCCTCTCCTCGGAGACGCTCGTCTACAAGGGGCTGCTGCTCCCGGCGGACCTGCCGCGCTTCTACCCGGACCTCCAGCACACGGAGTTCGTCAGCGCGCTGGGGCTGGTGCACTCGCGCTTCTCCACCAACACGTTCCCCACGTGGGAGCTGGCGCAGCCGTTCCGCTTCATCGCGCACAACGGCGAAATCAATACCCTGCGTGGCAATCGCAACTGGATGACGGCGCGTCGCGGGCTGCTCCAGACGGCGCGGCTGGGCGGGAGCCTGGAGCCGCTGTGGCCCATCATCGTCCCGGGCAAGAGCGACTCCGCGCAGTTCGACAACATGGTGGAGCTGCTCTACCTGGGCGGCCGCACCCTGCCCCACGCGATGATGATGATGATTCCGGAGGCGTGGGAGGGCGACGCGCTGATGTCGGACGAGAAGCGCGCGTTCTACGAGTACTCCTCCGCGCTCTTGGAGCCGTGGGACGGGCCCGCGGCCATCGCCTTCACGGACGGGCAGCTCATCGGCGCGACGTTGGACCGCAACGGGCTGCGGCCCGCGCGCTACCTTGTCACGGAGGATGACCGCATCATCCTCGCCTCGGAGACGGGAGTCATCGACGTGCCACCCTCGCAGGTCCGCCGCAAGGGGCGCCTGACGCCGGGCCGCATGTTGCTGGTGGACACCACCGAGGGCCGCATCCTGGAGGACGAAGAGGTGAAGCGCGACATCAGCACGCGCTGGCCCTACCGTCGCTGGCTCCAACGCAACGTCTTCACCTTCGACGACCTGCCCACCATCGCCGCGCCGGAGCGGCTGCGAGGCGACGAGCTGACGCGACTCCAGGGCGCGTTCGGCTACACGGTGGAGGACATCCGCTCGGTCATCACCCCCATGGCCGAGACGGGCAAGGAGCCGGTGGGCTCCATGGGCACGGACACGCCGCTGGCGGTCCTCAGCGACCAGGCCCCCAGCCTCTTCTCGTACTTCCACCAGCTCTTCGCGCAGGTGACGAACCCGCCCATCGACCCGCTGCGCGAGTCGCTGGTGATGACGCTGGCGACGGCGCTGGGCCCGGAGAGCAATACCTTCGAGGAGACGCCCGAGCAGTGCCATCGGCTCTCGCTTCCCGGCCCCATCCTCACCAACGGGCAGCTCGCGCGGCTGGCCTCCATCCACGGCGAGGGCCTGTTCGAGACGAAGCGCCTGTCGCTGCTCTATCCCCTGGACGGCGGAGAGGGCGCGCTGGAAGCGGCGGTGGAGAAGCTGTGCGCGGCGGCGGTCGACGCGGTGGACGCGGGCGCGAGCATCCTGCTCCTGAGCGACCGGGGCGTGGACGTCACGCACGCGGCCATCCCCGCGCTGCTGGCCATGTCCGCGGTGCACCAGCGCCTGGTCCGTGACGGCATCCGCATGTACACGGGCCTCCTCTTGGAGACGGCGGAGGCGCGCGAGGTGCATCACTTCGCCTGCCTCTTCAGCTACGGCGCGGCGGCGGTGAATCCGTACCTGGCGCTGGACACGGTGCGGGCGATGGCGGACGGGGGAGAGCTGGGGGTGGACGCGGAGAAGGCGCAGGAGCGCTTCATCCACGCCGTGGAGGAAGGACTGATGAAGGTGATGTCCAAGATGGGCATCTCCACGCTCCAGTCCTACCGAGGCTCCCAGTTGTTCGAAGCGGTGGGACTTCAGCGCGGCCTGATTGAACGCCACTTCACCGGTACGCCCTCCCGAGTGGAAGGCGTGGGCCTGCCCGAGCTGGGGCGCGAGGTCGCGGAGCGCCACGCGCGCGGCTTCGAAACGGCGGAGGGCCAGGTCCCCGTGGGCGGCCAGTACCGCTGGCGTCGACAGGGTGAGCGGCACAAGTGGAACCCGGCGACAATCGCCAAGCTCCAGGCGGCGGTGCGCGGCAACGACGCGGCGCAGTTCGCGGAGTACTCGCGGCTGGCGGACGACGAGACGCACGAGCACTGTAACCTGCGCGGTCTCCTGGAGGTCGTGACCGAGGGTTGTCGTCCCGTCCCCCTGGAAGAAGTAGAGCCGGCCCTGTCGCTGGCGCGTCGCTTCGTCACGGGTGCCATGTCCTTCGGCTCCATCAGCGCGGAGGCCCACGAGACGCTGGCCATCGCGATGAACCGGCTGGGTGGCAGGTCCAACAGCGGCGAGGGCGGCGAGGAGTCCCGGCGCTACCAGCCGGACGAGCACGGCGACCTGCGCCGCAGCGCCATCAAGCAGGTGGCGAGCGCGCGCTTCGGTGTCACCACCGAGTACCTGGTCAACGCGGACGAACTGCAGATCAAGGTCGCCCAGGGCGCCAAGCCCGGCGAGGGCGGACAGCTTCCGGGCCACAAGGTGGACGAGCGCATCGCCAAGGTCCGCTGGTCCACGCCGGGCGTGACGCTCATCTCCCCTCCTCCGCACCACGACATCTATTCCATCGAGGACCTGGCGCAGCTCATCTACGACCTCCAGTCCACCAACCCGAAGGCGCGGGTGAGCGTGAAGCTGGTGAGCGAGGTGGGCGTGGGCACCATCGCCGCGGGCGTGGCGAAGGCGGGCGCGGGCTGCGTCGTCATCTCCGGATACGAGGGCGGCACGGGCGCCTCGCCGATTTCGAGCATCCACCACGCGGGTCTTCCGTGGGAGCTGGGCCTCGCGGAGACGCAGCAGGTGCTGGTGCACAACGGGCTGCGCTCGCGCATCCGCGTGCAGGCGGACGGTGGCCTGCGCACCGCGCGCGACGTGCTGGTGGCCGCGCTCTTGGGCGCCGAGGAGTTCGGCATGGCCACCGCGAGCCTCGTGGCCGTGGGCTGCATCATGCTGCGCAAGTGCCACCTCAACACGTGCTCGGCCGGCATCGCCACGCAGGACGGAGCGCTGCGAGAGCGCTTCCAGGGCAAGCCCGAGGACGTGGTGAACTTCTTCCTGCTCATCGCGGAGGACCTGCGGCGCAAGATGGCGGCGCTGGGGGCTCGGACGATGGAGGAGCTGGTGGGCCGGGTGGACCTGCTGCGCCAGCGCGCGGCGGTGGACCACTGGAAGGCGCGACGCGTGGACCTCTCCGCGCTGCTGGCCGCGCCCGCCGCTCCGGAGAGCGAGCCCCGTCACTGCACGGTGCCCCGCTCCAAGGATGTGTCGGACCACCTGGACCACGAACTGCTTCGCGACGCGAAGGCGGTGCTCGACGGTGGCCCCGCCATGCTGTTGACGCGGCCGGTGAGCAACACGCACCGCGCGGTGGGCGCCATGCTGTCCGGGGAGATCGCCAAGAAGTATGGGGCGCGAGGGCTCCCGGACGGGCGGCTGCACGTGCGGATGAAGGGCTCGGCGGGCCAGAGCTTCGGCGCGTTCCTGGTGTCCGGCGTCACGCTGGAGCTGGAGGGAGACGCCAACGACTACGTGGGCAAGGGCCTCTCGGGCGGCCGCATCATCGTCTACCCGCACCAGTCCAGCCGCTTCGTGGCGGAGGAGAACGTGCTGGTGGGCAACACGGCCCTCTACGGCGCCACGGCGGGCGAGGTGTACCTGCGAGGACTCGCGGGGGAGCGCTTCGCGGTGCGCAACAGCGGCGCGCAGGCGGTGGTGGAGGGCGTGGGAGACCACGGCTGCGAGTACATGACGGGCGGCGTGGTGGTGGTGCTGGGCCCCACGGGCCGCAACTTCGCGGCGGGCATGAGCGGCGGCACCGCGTACGTGTTGGACAAGGAGTCGACCTTCCGACAGCGGTGCAACCTCGAGATGGTGGAGCTGGAGTCGTTGGTGGACGAGTCGGAGATCTGGCTCGTGCACGGCATGGTCGAGCGACACCTGCGGCATACGCATAGCGCGCTGGCGCGGCGGGTGCTCGACAACTGGGAGCTGATGGTGCCCCGGTTCGTGAAGGTGATGCCGACGGACTACAAGCGCGTGTTGCAGGCGCGACGCGCGGCGAAGAAGCCACCGGAGACCCCGGTGGGGGCGCAGCTCCAACACGTCGTCGGCGGGAGGGGCTGAACCATGGGCAAGCCGACCGGATTCATGGAGTGGGCCCGCGTCCACCCGCACAAGCGCGAGAAGCAGGAGCGGCTGGGCGACTATCGGGAGTTCGCGCTGCCGCTGGCTCCCGAGGAAGCCAAGCGACAAGCAGGGCGCTGCATGGACTGTGGCGTCCCCTTCTGTCACCAGGGCTGTCCGCTCGGGAACCTCATCCCGGACTTCAACGAGGCCGTGTACCGGGGCCGCTGGCGCGAGGCGTACGACATCCTCACCCGCACCAACGGCTTCCCGGAGATGACGGGCCGGCTGTGCCCCGCGCCGTGCGAGGCCGCGTGCGTGCTGGCCATCGACCGCGACGCGGTGACCATCGAGCAGATGGAGAAGGAGATCGCCGAGCGCGCCTTCACGGAGGGCTGGGTGAAGCCCCGGCCGCCCCCTCGACGCACGGGACGAACTGTCGGCGTGGTGGGCTCGGGTCCCGCGGGGCTGGCGGCGGCGGCGCAGCTCAATGCGGCCGGTCACAGCGTCACCGTGTACGAGCGCGACCCGAAGGCCGGAGGGCTGCTGCGCTACGGGATTCCGGACTTCAAGTTGGAGAAGTCCGTGGTGGACCGTCGCCTCGCGCTGATGGAGGCGGAGGGCGTGGTGTTCCGCACCGGCGTGGACGTGGGCGGATCAGTGAGCTTCCGTGAGCTGCGCGGGCGACATGACGCTCTCTTGCTCGCGATGGGCGCGCGACGGGCGCGTGAGTTGGAGGTGCCTGGGCGCGAGCTGAGCGGCGTGGTGCAGGCCATGGAGTACCTGGAGCACCAGAACCGGCTCGTGGATGGGCACGGTGAACAGCAGGAGCGACTGAACGCGGCCGGCAAGCGCGTGGTCATCCTGGGGGGGGGTGACACGGGCTCGGACTGCCTGGGCACGGCGCTGCGGCAGGGCGCAAAGAGCGTGCAGCAAATCGAGCTGTTCCCCTCGCCTCCCTCCGTGCGCGCGCTGGACAACCCGTGGCCCCGGTGGCCGGTGGTCTTCCGCACGTCGTCGAGCCAGGAGGAAGGCGGCGAGCGTGGCTTCGCGATGCAGACGAAGCGACTGGTCGGCACGGATGGGAAACTGGAGGCCCTGCACGCCGTGAAGGTGGAGGTGCAGCGCGCGGTCGGCGGCGGCCCGAGGCTGGTGGAGGTTCCCGACTCCGAGCCGACGCTCGAGGTGGACCTGCTGATTCTGGCGATGGGCTTCACCGGTCCGGAGACGACGGGACTCGTGGACGACCTGGGCGTGGCGCTCTCGCCTCGCGGCACGGTGCAGGTGGACAAGCGCTTCGCCACCTCGGCGGATGGCGTCTACAGCGCGGGGGATGCCAGCCGGGGCGCGAGCCTCATCGTCTGGGCCCTATCCGATGGCCGCGAGGCGGCGAAGTCCATCGACGCGTATCTGTCCGGCGGCGTGTCGGTGTTGCCGACACGCGGCGCGGACAGTCCGTTCTGAGCGTCAGGGCTCGAACGTCTGGAGCTGAAGTCCCTCGGCGACAAGCTCGGCCACGGTGACACGCTGGTCGAGCCGTTCGAGCGGGCAGCCCCAGAGCGCGACGATGGAGCGGTCCAGCTTCCGCGCGAGTGCTGTCGCGGAAGTGGCGTGAGCGGCCAGCTCGTTGGCCACGTTCTCTGCCATGGGACGTAGTTCAGTCGGCATCTTTCGATGTCTGACGGAGAGCTGGAACGGGTGGCCCTCCAGCACTCCCGAGGCCCATTCAGGCAGCGCCAGGAGCCGGCTGCGCATCAGCCACGCGCGTCCCAATCCATCGGACCTCTCCGGCGAGTCGACGACCCCGAGCATCTTGAGCAGTTCGACACCGGACGTCTGCTCCCGCATCGCTTCGTGCTGAGGAAGATTCACGAGCCCGAAGCGCTCGAACAACGCGAGGCTCAGCGGCCGATACCACCCCGCGAGGTCCTCCCGCTTTTGTTCCAGCATCCACGCCAGGCCCATGCCGAGCGTGACGAGGTCCGCGGGTTGGAGATGAGCTTCGGGCGAGAGGTAGCAGTAGTCACAAGGAACGAACGGCGTCAGGAAGGACGACAGGCCATCGATGAACGTGAACATGTTGGCCCTCCGGACCAGACAGTGGTCCCCAGGCTGACACTGTTCCATCCACCGTGGCGCACTTCTCGACGCGGCTTCGGCCGCTGAGTCGCCTCGGACCGACCGTGGCGATGTGCCCGAGCGCTCAATTCCCCGTCCCTGGAGGGTGGGTTTTCACGAGGCGGGAGCAAGCCACCTTTGGCGCCCACTCGCGCGAGAAATGTCGCGCGAAGAACGGTGTCCCTCATGGCGTTGCCGCTCCTGCCTTTGTCACTGCTCCTCACGTTGCTGGTCTCCGCGCTCTGCTGTGGCGGAGGAGATGCGGACACCCTGTCGATGGGAAAACTGGGGGGCACCCCGGACGTGCTGGACTCCCCCTACCCCGTGGACGACATCGCGGGAGGCCGCCTCAGCTCCGGCCCGCATGAACTGACCGACGTCAACGGCACCCTCTACTTCGTCGCCACCGACCGCTCCCGAGGCACCGAACTCTTCAAGAGCGATGGCTCGGACCGAGGCACCTTCCTCGTCAAGGACCTCCGCGCCGGGCCCCTCGGCTCGGAGCCGCGTGAGCTCACCGCGGTGGGAGACACGCTCTACTTCGTCGCCCATGACGGCGAGCACGGCGAGGAGCTGTGGCGCAGTGAAGGACGGAGTTCGAACACCCGCCTCGTCGTGGACTTGCGTCCAGGCCCCCTGGGCTCCCATCCCGAGAGCCTCGTCCAGCTCGGCGAGCACCTCTTCTTCTTCGCCCATGACGGCCAGTCCGGCGTCGAGCTGTGGCGGACGGATGGCACCGAGGGAGGCACCGCGCTGGTGAAGGACATCGCGGAAGGTCCATCCGGCGCATTCCCTTCCCAACTCGTCGCAGCGCAAGGCCGGCTCTACTTCTTCGTCGACCGGGTCCTCTGGCGCAGCGACGGCACGACCGGCGGCACCGTCGCCGTGAAGGAAGTCGATGCCCCGCCCAGCGTCATCGTCCGCCCCAGGGCGCTCACCCAGGTGGACGGCCGACTCTTCTTCTTCGTCAGCTACGAGGACGACGACGTCCTTCCCGGTGAACTCCCCGCACTCGCCCTCTGGACGAGCAACGGCAACCCGAATGGCACGGTGAGGCTCATGGACCTCCCGTTCCCCACGCTCGATGGGCCCTTGCGCGCTCGCGCCGCGGGCAACCTCTTCTTCTTCGTCACCAACTTCCCCGACCATGGCGACGAGCTGTGGCGCAGCGATGGCTCCGTGCTCGGGACATTCCCCGTGCGCGACATCGCCGCGGGCTCCGCCAGTTCCAACCCCCGCGAACTCACCGCGATGGACGGGCGCCTCTACTTCTCCGCCTGGTCCCCCGATCACGGTGACGAGTTGTGGCGCAGCGACGGCACGCCCGACGGCACAGTGCTCGTCAAGGACCTCGTGCCCGGCCCCCAGGGCTCCGCCCTCGCCTTCCTCCGTGAAGCGAGGGGACGGCTGTACTTCTCCGCACGCGAGACCGGGAAGGGCCACGAGCCCTGGAGCAGCAATGGCTCCGGGCGCGGAACCTCTCGACTGGAGGACCTGTCCCCCGGCGCGTTCTCGTCCGCCGCGCGCGACTTCACGGTCAGCGGCCGCAGGGTGTTCTTCACCGCGAACGAGCGCGGCACCGGCGCGGAGCTGTGGGCCCGGGACGTGGGCTACGACTTCCGAGTCGCCACGAAGCACCTGCTGTGGCCGGGCGACGACGAGGACACGCTGCACTCGAGCCCCTCACCCGCGCGACTCATCCAGGACATCTTCCCGGGCCCAGGCAGCGCCAACACCCGCGCGTGGACGGCACGAGGCAACACGCTCTACTTCGACGCGGACGACGGCAGCATCGGCCAGGAGCTATGGCGCACGGACGGAACCCCGGCGGGCACCGTGCTCATCAAGGACCTGCGCCCGGGCCCCCTATCCTCCGAGCCCTCCGACTTCTTCGTCGTCGGCCCATGGGTCCTCTTCTTCGCCGACAATGGCGTCCACGGCCGGGAGCTGTGGCGCACGGACGGCACCACCGAGGGCACGGTGATGGTGAGGGATATCCGGCCCGGCTCGGGGAGCAGCCAGGGCGACGGAACCCTGGTCGTGCTGGACGGAATCGCGTACTTCAACGCGCGCGACGCGAACCACGGCGAGGAGCTGTGGCGCACGGACGGAACCCCCGCGGGCACCACGCTCGTCAAGGACCTGGCCCCTGGCGCCGAGGACGGTTCGCCGCGCTACCTCACCGTCGTGGGCTCGCGCATCTTCTTCCTCGCGAACTTCCCTGACGCCGGATGGGAGCTCGGCATCAGCGACGGCACCGAGCCCGGGACACACCTGGTGAAAGACCTCCTCCCAGGCTCCACCGGCTCGTTCCCCAACACCTTCACCACCCTCGGCTCGCGGCTCGTCTTCGCCGCCAACGACGGCGAGCACGGCGAGGAGCCCTGGGTCAGTGATGGCAGCGAGGCCGGTACCCGGCTCCTGCGCGACATCTGGCCGGGCCCGAGCGGTTCATACGCGGACACCTTCACCGTCGCGGGAGACCGCGTCTTCTTCGCGGCGGCGGACCCCATGGCGGGCCGCGAGCCCTGGCTCAGCGACGGCACCGAGAGCGGCACCACCCTGGCCTTCGACGTGTACCCCGGCCCGGAGGGCTCCTATCCCCTGTGGTTCGGCGCGCTGGGTTCAAGCGTCCTCTTCAGCGCTGATGACGGCACCCACGGCATCGAGCTGTGGCGCACCGACGGCACGCCCGGCAGCGCCTTCCTCGTGAAGGACATCCACCCGGGCCCCGCCCACTCGGAGCCCCGCTGGATGACAGGCGTGGGCACGACCGCCCTCTTCCATGCGGACGACGGAGTCAACGGCGCGGAGCTCTGGGAGACCCACGGCATGGAGTCCGGGACGCGGTTACGACAGGAGCTGGTACCCGGACAGCTCGGCGCGCTCCCCTACTTCTTCACGCGCGCGGGGCCCCAGGTCTTCTTCCTCGCGGACGACGGAGCCCAGGGAATCGAGTGGTGGGTGCTGAAGCTCCCGGACGACGGCGGCTGAGGCCCGCATGGCTCTCCGGGCTCGCCGGGAATAGATATTTCGCCCAGCCGTTGGCGCGGTGTTGACCCTATCCTCATTCTTTACTTTTCACGGGAGCCATCGACATGACCAGCGAGCAGTCCCTCATCGTGACTGAGACCGACCTGGAGCGTCTGCGCCAGGTCATCGACCACCATGGAGGGGGCCGTACGGCCGAGCTCGTGGAGATGCTTGATTCGGAGCTGTCCCGGGCCCAGGTGGTGTCCTCGGAGACGGTTCCTCCCAGCGTCGTGACGATGAACAGCACCGTGCTGTTCGAGGATGAGCAGACCGGCGAGCAGCGGCAGGTCACGCTCGTCTACCCGAGGGACGCGAAGAGCGACGAGGGTCGCATCTCCGTGCTGGCCCCCATCGGCAGCGCCCTCATCGGCCTGTCCGTGGGGCAGTCCATTGCCTGGCCGCTGCCGAGCGGGCGCACCAAGCGACTGCGCATCGTCGCCGTGCCCTACCAGCCCGAGGCCGCCGGCCACTACCACCTCTGAGTGATTCGCGCGAAGGCGCCCGTCCCGTGCTCCCGGGGCGGGTGCCCACGCCGTAAGTCAGCGCAGGCCCACGCGCTTCGCCAGCTCCTGCGCCAGGGCCCGCAGCTCCTCGACACCCGGCGCCGCGGGGCTCGTGTCGAACACCACCTCGTAGCCCAGCCCCGCTTGATTGATGGACTCCGAGCGCGGAATCCGCGCGCGCAGCACCGGCACCGTCGAGTCCTTCAGCGCCTCTTCCATCGCCTCGTTGGTCGCCGTGGTGCGCCGGTCCCACAGGTTCACCACCGCCACCAGTTCGCCGCTCTGCTGCTCACGCACGTCGCGCCACGCCGCTTCGATTTCACCCAGACCCTGGAGCGCGAAGGCCCCCGTGGGCACCGGCGCCACGACGAGGTCGGAGAAGCCCAGCACCGCCTCCGTGTACGCGCCGATGCTCGGCGGCGTGTCCGCGAGGATGACGTCCGGCGTCCAGCTCAGCGTCTTCAAGGCGCGCGGAATCGCCTGCAGGCGGTGTCCCCATTGGAACAGCTCGCGCTCCATCGCCGCCATGCGAGGCGCCGCCGGCGCGATGAAGAGCGTGGGCCGCTTCGGTGACGCCACCACCACCTGGTCCAACCGGTACTTGGGCCGCGCGCCCAGGGCCTCCCCGACACACGGCCCCTCGCGACTCTCCAGCCCCAGCACGAGCGACGCGTGCGCCTGGGGATCCAGGTCCAACAGCAGCACGCGCTTGCCCATGTCCGCCAGCGCGGAGGCCACGTGCGCGCAGAGCGTCGTCTTCCCCACGCCACCCTTGATGGTGCAGAACGCAATCAACGCCATGGCTCCGTCCTATACCGGATCTCCCACGCGGGCGATGGACGCCAGGGCCCCCAGCAGCCTGGCCATCAGTCGGAACTCCCCGTAATTCTTGATGCCCCGGAATGGTACGGCCGCACCATCCAGGGGCGCTCCAGAATGGTGCGGTGCCCCGCAACGTCAGACCTCTCGTCAATAATTCCAGCCACTTGGACATGGCATCCCACGTGCTCAAGCACGGGGCATCAGGGCGTCCTCACGGAGGCCCTCCATTGAATGAGGAGGTCGTCATGGATATCCGGTTCTACGGCGTTCGGGGGAGCATCGCTGTCTCGGGTTCGCGCATCGGCGGCAACACGGCGTGCGTGGAGGTGACGAGCCAGGGCCACCGGTTGATCCTCGACGCGGGCACGGGCATCCGGGCGTTGGGTGAGGTGATGATGCGCGAGGGCCCGCCGCACAAGGTCGCGATGTTCTTCTCGCACCTGCACTGGGACCACGTGCAGGGCTTCCCCTTCTTCACGCCCGCGTATCTGCCCACGACGGAGCTGACGATGTACGGCCCCGGCGCGAATGGCGCGCAGGCGCTCCAGTCGGAGCTGGCGGCGCAGATGCAGCCGCCGCACTTCCCGGTGCCGCTGAGCATCATGCGCTCGCGGATGGACTTCCTGTCCGCGCTGCACGGCAAGACGGTGGAGGTGGGGCCCTTCAAGGTGACGCCCATCGACGTGCCGCACCCGCAGGGATGCCTGGCGTACCGGGTGGAGGCGGATGGGCACTCGTTCATCTACGCCACGGACGTGGAGCTGTGCCGCGAGGACCTGACGCCGGAGGTGGCGCGGCTGTTCGAGGGCGCGGACGTGTTGTGCCTGGACGCGCAGTACACGCCCGAGGAGTACGACGGCCGCAAGGGCATCCCGAAGAAGGGCTGGGGCCACTCGACGATGATGGACGCGGCGGACGTGGCGAAGACGGTGGGCGCGCGGCGGCTGTGCCTGTTCCACCATGACCCGGCGCACACCGACGAGACGCTGGAGGACATGGCCGAGCAGGCGCGCACCCTCTTCCCCGTGTGCGAGCCGGCCCGCGAGGGGCAGCGACTGATCCTGGGCCGCGCGGCCTGAGAGGCGGGCGGAACGATGCCACTCGAATGCTATGGTGACGCGTCGGCCTTCATCCTCCCGCCACTGCCCACCATGCCCCCTGCCGCGGACATCACCCAGGTCCTCCTCCCCTTCGGAGCGCTCGTCGGCAGAGAGGTGGACCTGGATGCATTCCTCCAGACGTTGATGGACCGCATCGCCGCCACCATGCAGGCGGACCGGGGAACCTTGTGGCTGTTGGACCCCGCGCGCCGGGAGCTGTTCAGCCGCGCCGCGCACCTGCCGGAGGTGTCGCAGATTCGCGTGAAGCTGGGCCAGGGCGTCGCGGGCACCGTGGCCCAGGAGGGCCATTCCATCAACGTCCCGGACCCGCGCGGAGAGCAGCGCTTCTTCGCGGACATCGACCGGATGACGGGCTACCGCACCACCAGTCTGCTGGCGGTGCCCCTGCGCGACGCGGACGGCGCGCTGTACGGCGTGCTCCAGGTGCTCAACCGTCGCGGGGGAGATCGCTTCACCCCGGAGGACACCGAGCGGCTCGACGCGATTGCCTCGCAGGTGAGCACCGCCCTGCAGAGCACCAGCCTGTACCAGGAGCTCCAGCGCGCGAAAGACCAGCCGCACGCCCCGGTGGGCTACTTCTTCAACCGCATCATCGGCGAGTCCCCGCAGCTCCAGGCCATCTACCGGCTGGTGCGCAAGGCCGCGCCCACTGACGCCACCGTGCTGCTGCGCGGGGAGAGCGGCAGTGGCAAGGAGCTCTTCGCGCGCGCCGTCCACGTCAACGGGCCGCGCCGCGACAAGCCCTTCGTCAAGGTGGACTGCGCCGCGCTACCCGCCACGCTCATCGAGAACGAGCTGTTCGGCCACGAGCGTGGCGCCTACACCGGCGCGGACCACCGCATGCCCGGCAAGTTCGAGGCGGCGGACAACGGCACGGTGTTCATCGACGAGATTGGCGAATTGCCCCTCCCCGTGCAGGGCAAGCTCCTGCGCGTCATCCAGGACCGCGAGTTCGAGCGCGTGGGCGGCACCCAGGCCATCAAGGTCGACGTGCGCATCGTCGCGGCCACGCACAGGGACCTCGCGCGCATGGTGGCGGAGGGGCGCTTCCGCGAGGACCTCTACTACCGCATCAAGGTCGTCGAGGTCGTCCTGCCTCCGCTGCGCGAGCGCGGCGCGGAGGACATCGAGCGACTGGCCCGGCACTTCGTCGCCGCCGTGGCGCGACGTCACCGGTTGCCTCCGCCCCGACTCAGCCCGCTCGCGCTGGAGCGACTCAAGCGCTACCGCTGGCCCGGCAACGTGCGCGAGCTGGAGAACTGCATCGAGAGCGCGGTGGTGCTGTGCGAGGGCGAAATCCTCGAGGAGCACCTCCCCCTGCCCGACATGGACCGGTTGCCTCCCGCCAGCACGGCGCCCCAGTCGATGGCGGACCCCGCTCGCGCGACGGCCACCCCCTCATCGGCCGAGGCCGGACTGCTGCCACTCGCGGAGGTGGAGCGCCTCCACATCCTGCGCGTCCTGGACTCGGTGAAGGGCAACCGCACGGCTGCGGCGAAGGTGCTGGAGATTGGCCGCAACACCCTGGCCCGGAAGCTCAAGGAATACGGCCTCGGCGACGAGGTGTGACCTTCCTCCCCGCGGGCCCACCCCCTCGCGCCCAGGCAGCCAGCCGGGCCAGCCCTGGACTCCACCTCGAAGCCGACAGCACGTGCCTCCCGGGATAACCTGGAGCATGCTGGGACGGCACTTCCATGCAGGTCGAGGGGGCTTCACATGAAGGTGATTGAGACGCTGGCGAACCTGCCGGCGGAGCTGGCCGAGAAGATTCCGGACGTGAAGCTCCAGGACCAGGACATCCGGGTGACGCTGGCGCAGGAGGGCCTCACGCGCGAGGGCATCCTCCCGCCGAAGCTGAACCTGGGGGACTTCGCGCTCTCCTTCGAGGCCAGCGCCGAGGCCACGGTCCGCAACTTCAACTCCCCCGGCGACGTGGACGAGAACGGCATCGTCGGCGAGGCGGCCGCCGCGAATGCCCCGCCCTCGGACTCGCCGCGTCCGCAGCTCCTCCTGGGCGGCGACAAGGGGTGGATGCGTTATCAGGCCACCGGGCTCGTCAAGGCGGCGGCCTCCGGCAGGTACACCTTCGTCTCCGCCAATGGGAAGACGGAGCTGTCCGCCACGCTCAGCGACTACCGCGCGCATCCGCTGGCGCGCAACATGCGCGAGGCCGCGAAAGAAGACCTGGCCTCGCCGCGCCTGCTGGTGAATTCGACGGACCTGACGAAGCTGGGGACGGGTGACGCGCTGTCGTGGCGGGTGCGCGGCATGCTGGAGACGGGGCTGGACCTGGGCTGGGCGGACCTCTTCACCACCAACCTGGGAGACCTGTCCTTCGTCCGGAACAGCGAGCTCATCGAGCTGAAGACGTCCATCGTCGCGCTGGTGCGCGCGCGCGTCTCGCTCACCGACGACTACCAGCTCAGCTTCTCCCGTCCGAGCCCGGGCCGCCTTCAGCTCGCGGTGCGCAAGGCGAAATCCCACGAGGTCACGCAGGGCGCGGGCCTGGGCATCCAGGTGGCCTTCGCGGACCCCGAGGCCGTGCAGGCCCGACTCAAGGAAGTGCTGTCCGCGCTCGCGGGACAGGCCGAGGCCAAGGTCGAGGAGCTCATCGACAAGGCCCTCCAGAAGGTGGCCTCCTCGGAGGACCTGGCGCTGCTGCGCACCGTGCTGGAGCGGCTGGGGTTGGACCCGCAGCTCGTCAACCTGGACCACCTGAAGCAGGAGTGGGAGGAGCTGAAGCAGAAGGTGGAGGGCGCGCTGGAGAAGGTGGTGAAGGCGCGAATCGGCGCCGCCTTCCAGTACGAATACCTGCGCATCTCCGAGTCCTCCACGCTGCTCGAAGTCGAGCTGGACGAGGCCACCGCGCTGAACTTCCACGGCCAGCTGGTGCTCGGCAACCTGGTGGACCTGATGTCGTGGCTGCGCGCGCCGGAGAACGCGGGCAGGTTCACCCTGAAGAACTACCTCAACACCGCGTCCTTCACGCTCCAGCAGACCGTGGGCTTCTCGCTGAGCCTGGGCACCTTCGAGGTGTTCAAGGCGCGCGGCTCGCTCAAGCAGACCTGGGTGTCGCAGGAGAACACGCAGGGCGCGCGGCGGCAGGCGTTCCTGGGACAGCGCACGTACGAGGACGCGCTGATGGGCCACCGCAACCGCTGGGCGGTGGACTTCCGGGCGGACATGGAGTCCTTCGCCCAGGCCCCGGCCGCGTCGGACTTCCGTTACGGCCTGCACATGCTCCTGTGGGGGCAGAAGAAGAAGCTGACGAAGCAGGAGCTGCAGCAGGCGGTGGACGACGCCGTCGTCTGGGGTGTGCTGGACGCCAATGACGCGTCCAGCGTCACGACGAAGCTCGAGGCCCATCTGGGCAAGACGGACGTGCAGACACAAGTCGAGCTGAAGGTGTCCGACGACATGCTGCGCGAGCTGGTGCCCCGGCTCCAGACGTTCGACCTCAAGCTGTTCTCACGCGCCCTCGCCCGCGCCATGCCGTGGAGCGAGCAGACGGCCCGCGTGTCCTCGGAGTTCCGCAAGCTCGTCTACGCGCCCATCTGGGAGTCGTACCTCACCGAGGTGATGAACAAGGGCAGCTTCCTGTCCGGAGACCTCTCCCCCACCCGCGCCGCGCAAATCGCCGCGTGGTTCATCGAGCGGGACTCCACGGTGAAGCAGCTCGCGGCGGGCCTGCTCCTGCGCGAGAAGACGTGGCAGCCGCCCGGCGGCAACTTCAGCTTCGCCGAAGTCACGGACAAGAACCGCAACACGCTTGCCAAGTGCCGCCGCTTCGTGGACGGCCTGGTGCGCCTGCGCCGCTCCATCGAGGAGCGCCGCAGCGGCGAGGAGCTGCGCACGGTGCACAGCGACCTGGAGGGGCTGTGGAACACGGGCTTCCACCTGCGCACGGCCGGCGCGGTGCTGGCGGAGCTGGCGAAGAGCACGCCTCGGGGGCTCGGCGGAATCGAGCGGACCTTCACCGTGCGGCTCGCCGACAGCCAGGAGCAGCTCGTGTTCTCCACGGCGTGGGGTCCGTCCACGCCGTAGCGCGGCTCACATCGAGCGCGACAGCATGAACGCGGCGGCCATGGACATCGCTCCGGCCGCCGCGAAGTGCCTCCAGGCCAGGCGTGCCAGGGTGCCCCTCGTGACGTCGGCGTCCGAGCCCAGCACCACCATCGCCGCCCCGCCCCGCCGGCCCCTCAGCTCGTAGGTGCCCTCGCGCGCGCCGCGCCGCAGCTCGCCCACCACGAAGCAGGTGTCGCCCGCGCTCCCCACGCGCTCCCAGGACAGTGCCCGAGCTTCATCGTCGGCCTCGCTCGCGCCCGACAGCCCGCGCCCCTCCGAACTCACGGGCACCTCCTCGTACCAGGACGAGGGCGGCGTCACCGACAGCGTCCGACAGCGACGAGGCCGCATCGGCGCCATCAGCGACGCGGGAGAGAACCTCACGCGCGCTCGGACCTGTGCGCCTCGCAACATCAGCGCGGGCGAATAGGCCCGCTCTCGCGACAGGAGCGCGCCCTTCCGACCGTCCGCCGCCACCTCGCGGAGTTCGGCTTCGAAGAATGCGCAGGGAACGCCGCCCGGTGACGTGAGCACCTCCTCCGCATCGAGCGTGCCCTGGTAGACGCCCCAACCCGGCGCCTCACCGGAGCGCAGGTTCGCCACGGCCTCATCCAGCGATTGGGGCACCGTGCCCCGCAGCAGATCCGCGCCCGAGCGCACCCGCGTGCCACGCACCGCCAGGAGCGCCGCCACCACCAGCAGCGCGAGCGCCAGGGACTTGCCAACGGCCTCGTCCGACAGGAGCGTCGGCGCACCGCCTTCCCCCAGGCGCAACACCAGCGCGAGCGCGCCCAGGGCCAGCATGCCGAACCAGACCAGTGGAAGTCGCGGGATGCGGGCTCGCGCGCCTCGCCGTCCAAACGTGAACGCCGCGACGACGAGCGCCGCCAGGAACGCCGCATAGATGGGCGCCAACACGACGCGCCAGAATTCCATCCCGTCCCCCGGCAGCTCGACCGGAGCCCCCAGGGCCCCGAACACCGGAAGAAAGTGGGACGCCCGCGAAGCCCGCGCAAGGTCGTCCAGGGCGAGAACCCGTCTCCCCGAGGACAGTCCTCGGCAGGAGAACACTTGCCCGCTCCGCAAGGGCCCGAGGCGAGGCGCGATGCGCGAGGAGTGTCGGAAACAGGAGACCGGCGCGCGAGGCGGAGCCGGCTCTGGAGGAACTACTGCTCCTGGCCCGCGACCGCCTGGCGGGGAGGACGCTCCTTCAACTGTCCCTTCACCGACAGGTCGTCGAAGGTGCAGGCCAGGTTGCGGCACCCCACCGCCACCTTGCCGACGCGGTTCTTCAGGCCCGGAAGCAGCTTCCGGGCGAAGCGCTGCTTGCCGAGAAAGCCCTCCGCGAGCACGACGCCTTCCGCCTTCGGGCTCAGCTTCAGCCGCACGAAGTAGGGCCCTGTCGAGGGCAGCGGCATCTCGTCCTCGACGAGCCCATCCGTGTCCTGCGCGCTGTTGCCCACCACCTCGTGGCCATCCTCGGTGAAGTAGCGCCACGCCAGGCGCATCCCCACGCCCGGAATGGCGAAGGCCGACACCTGGAGGTCCTTGATGCGGAAGGACAGCTCGCCGTAGTGCTGGGCGTCCGGCTCCTCGGGGTACTCGTCCCCGAGCGGCTTGACGTCCATCAACACCTGGGCGTCGAAGTCGTCGGCCGCGAAGTAGCGGTGCGCCACGTACGCGCGCGGCACCAGCCTCCGTCCCGAGGCATCCAGGCCGCCCTGCCACGCCCTGAGCTCACCCTCCTCGATCACCCACCGCCCGCTGTGGAGGTTGAGCTCCTCGGTGCCCTGGCCCTCGAAGGTGACGCCGAACCGGGTCTCCCCGCCGGGCTTCTGAGCCAACGCCACGCTCGACGAGGTGAAGGCCTCGCCGTACGTGTTCGGCGGAAACGGCCGGGTGGGCGTGCGCACCTTCCTGCCCTGCTCGGAGGAGGTCCGCTCGGAACCGTTCTGGCCCGACGCGTCCATGAACACCCGTGCCGCCAGGCCAATCACCGCGAGCCCGCCCACGATGGACAGCCCGCTGCGCACCTGGCGCCAGCCCATGCGCAGGCGACGGGTAATCTGGCTCGTCGTCGGGGCGCGCGCGGTCGCCAGTTGGCGTGCCGGCTGGATGCCCGTCATCAGGCCCGGCGCGGACGAGGTGGAGATCATCGTCTCCAGCGCCGCGCACAACTCCCCCGCCTTTTCGTAGCGGGCTTCCGGGTCCGTCTCCAGCAAGCGCTCCACCACCAGGTCCACGCGCGAATCCAACCCCGCCACGCGCTGGGACGGCAGCTTGAAGCGCCCCAGGGGCACATCCCCGGTGAGCAGTTCGTAGAGGACCACTCCCAGCGAGAACAGGTCGGCGCGACCGTCCACGTTCTTCGCGTCGCGCCGCTGCTCCGGGGCCATGTAGTTCAGCGTGCCCATGGCCACCGCCGTCGCGGTGAGCTGCAACCGGGACTCCGACTGACGGATGCCCGCCAGCCCGAAGTCCGCCACCTTCACGTTGCCCCGCCCGTCCAGCAGGATGTTCTCCGGCTTGAGGTCGCGGTGGATGATGTCCTTGTCGTGCGCGCACTCGACGGCGCGCGCCACCTGGAGCATCAGCCTCAGGCTCTGCTGCGGCGACAGCGCGCCAGCGGAGATGGCCTCTCTCAGCGAGCGCCCCTCCACGAACTCCATGACGAAGTAGTAGTGCTCGCCCGCGACGCCCCGGTCGATGATCTGCACGATGTTCGGGTGGTTGAGGGCGGCCAGCGCGGTGGCCTCCTTCTCGAACCGCGCCACGAACTCCGGGTCCTTCGCCAGCTTCGGCGGCAACAGCTTCACCGCCACCGTGCGTCCCAGCGACGTCTGCCGCGCGAGCCACACCTCGCCCATGCCACCGCGGCCGAGCAACTCCAGCAGCTCGAACCCCGGCAGCGACACCCGCGACGCCGCCACGAAGGTGTCCACCTCGTGGACGTTCAAGTCGGAGTCCGCGTTGCCACGGCCCGTCGGCGTCGACGAGCGAACCACCGTCGCGCCCACGGGAACCTCCAGGCCGGGTGTGGCGGACGGCATGGCCACACCGCTCGGCCCGATGCTGGCATTGAGGGGAGGGGCCACGTCCGCGCCCGGAAGTGGGACCCCGGGAAGCGCCATGTCGCTCGGGGAAGCACCCGTGCTCGACGAGGGCGCCGCGCCGGCATTCACGCCCAGCACCTCGATGCCACTCGCCAGCGGGCCCCTGCTCGCCGCCGTCCCGCCCACCAGCGTCACGCGCCCATGGACCGAGCCGGGCTCGTCACGCGGGGGCTCGCGCTCCTCCAGCAGCGAGGCGTCCCGGAGGGCCCCGCCGTTCGCGTAGCTCGTCGTGCTCCGGGGGGCGCGCTCGTCGGCGCCAAGCCCCGGCACCACGGTGTCGCGGGTGTTTTCCGGAGCGCCCTGCGCGCGGTGCGGGGCAACGGTGATGTGGGACGTCGCGCGAGCGCCGCTCGCGTCCTGACGCCGCACCTCGAAGCGGATGCCACAGCGGCACGCCACCTTCTGCCCACTGACATAGACCCGGGTATCGTGCTGGATCCCGCAGTTGGGACACTCCTGGGTCGTCGTCATGCGCGGCGCGGGGAAGCAGCGGTCGTGTGTTCCACGCCGTGGACACGATACGTGGGAACGGCCTTCTCCTTGCCCTTCACCTGCAGCGCCTTCAGCTCCTCCACGTCGAAGCCAGGCCCGGACTTGCGGACCGTCGACTCCGACGCGAGCACCTCGCCACTCTTCGCCATGCCGCACAGTCGAGAAGCCGTGTTCACCGTGTCCCCGATGGCAGTGAACTCATGCCGCTCCGCGCTGCCCATGTAGCCCACGACGGCCTGACCGGTGTTGATGCCGATGCCCACCTCGATGGGCGCCTTCCCCATCGCGACGCGCTGACGGTTGATCTCCTCCACCGCGTCCTGCATCTCCAGCGCCGCCCGCAGCGCACGCGCCGCGTCGTCCGGATGCGAGAGCGGCGGACCCCACACCGCCATGACGCAGTCGCCAATGAACTTGTCCAGGTTCCCCTCGTAGCGGAACACCACGTCCGCCATCGCCGAGAAGAAGCTGTTCAGCATCGACACCACTTCCTGGGGCGACTCGTTCTCGGAGATGGTGGTGAAGCCCCGGATGTCCGCGAACAGGCAGCTGACTTCCGCCAGCCGGCTCTGCCTCAAGTCCTCCGTCTCGCCGGAGATCACCGCGTCGGCCACCGCCTTGGACAGGAAGCGACTGAGCTCCGCGCGTGTCACCGCCTCCGCGCGGATCTGCTCGCCCAGCGCCGAGTTCTCCAGCGCGATGCTCGCCTGCGAGGCGATGCCGGAGAGGATGTTCAGGTCCTTCTCCGAGAAGGCGTTGATCTGCTGCCGGCTGTCCAGGAAGAGCACCGCCTGGATCTTCGTGTTCACCATCAGCGGCACCGCCATGGCTGAACGGATGCCCTGCGCGACAATGCTCTCCGCCGCGGAGAAGCGCTCGTCGATGATGGCGTCCGCCGTCAGCACGGCCTTGCCCGTCTCCACCACCCGCTTCAACACGGTGTCGGAGAGCATCACGTTGACGGGCTTGCCCGTGCGGTGGTGCACCGCCGCCGGGATGAACTCCCCGTCCCCGGCGACCTTCAGGATGACGCCGTGGTCCGCCGCGAGGAGCTGGAAGGCGACCTTGAGGATCTGCTCGAACAGGGCCGTCTGGCTGCCCTGCAGGCCCACCTGCCGGTGGAACTCGTGGGCGATGCGCAGCTTCTCGTAGTCGCGGCGCAGCGCCTCCACGTCCGTCATCAGCTCCACCGGACGGAAGTTCTGCGGCACCTGGTCCATCTGCGCCAGGAAGGCGGGCATGGACACCGACTGGGCCACCACCGTCACGCCCGGCGCGGTGGGCGCGGTGTGGTTCACCGCCGGCTCGCCGCTGTGGAAGATGAGGCGAGAGGAGCCCAGGGCTATCTCGTCCCCGTCCTTCAGCCGCAGCTCCTTCACCCGCTTGCCGTTGACGAACGTCCCGTTCGAGGACCCCAGGTCCTTCAGGACGAAGTCCTTGCCCTGCCGCTCAATCGTCGCGTGCTCCTTGGAGACCTCCCGGTCGACCAGGCGCAACGTGTTGGACGGATGGCGGCCGAGCGACGTCAGCGGCCCCAGGGGAAATTCCCCCAGAGTGCCGTCCGCGAAGCGCCCGGTCAGCCGGGGGCCGCGAAGCTGCCCGGATTTCGGAGCGAATGGGGCGGGAACCTGGCTCACGCGCGAATCCTCACCGGCGCGGACACTACCAGAGCCTCTCCCTCACAGGGAACGTCTGGTGCGGCTGTCCGACCCGAAGGGCCTCCGAAGGGCTGCACGGCTGGTCAGCGTCCAGTTCCTGGGACGGCGCGTCACCCAGGGGAGTCCACCCCCCAGCCGCCCCTCCGCCCCGCTTCTCTCCTGGGTCCCACACTGGTAAGGGGGGCCCGTGAGAATCAAACAGAAGCCCGAAGACTTCAGCGTCAAGGAATCATACCGCTTCGATGAAGTCGATGGAGGGCGTTTCCGCGTCTACCTGATGGACAAGCAGAAGCTGTCCACGTTCGACGCCGTCACCCGCCTGCGGGACGCGTTCGGCCTGAAGCCGGGCGCCATCAGCTATTGCGGTCTGAAGGACAAGCAGGGGCGCACCGAGCAGATCATCGCGGTGGACGGCGCCGACGTGGACATGCAGGAGCCCGACCTGCGCCTGAAGTTCCTGGGCCGCACGAACAAGGCCCTGTCCTCGGCCAACATCACCTCCAACCGCTTCTCCGTGACGGTGCGAGCGCTGGGCCCGGAGTCCGTGGGCCCCCTCAACTCGGCCGCCGCCGAGGTCAACCGCCTGGGCGTGGTCAACTACTTCGACAGCCAGCGCTTCGGCTCGCTCAAGCACGGCCAGGGCTTCATCGCCAAGGACCTCATCCGGGGCGACTTCGAGGCCGCGCTGCACAACTTCCTGGCCAAGCCCTCGGAGCTGGATTTCACCGAGGACGCCAAGGTGAAGGCCTTCTGGCGCGACAATTGGGGCCAGTGGGACGCGCGCGTCCCCTTCGAGGGCACCCGGAAGTACCACCGCGTGCTGCGCTCCTTGAGGGACCACCCCAAGGACTTCATGAAGGCCTTCCTGCAGATCGACTCGGACTACCGGGCGATGCAGCTCTTCACCTTCCAGAGCTTCCTCTGGAACGAGGGCGTGCGGCGCTACCTCCAGTTGATGCTGCCGCGCGAGTCGCTGTTCCCCATGCGCTACCAGGCCGGCACGCTGCTGTTCCACCGCGACGCGGACGCGAACACGCTGCGCGTGCTGCGCGAGGCCACCTTCCCCCTGCTCGCCCCCGACACCACCTTCAAGGACCCCAAGGTGGAAGAGGCCGTCCACTGGGTGCTGAGCCGGGAGAAGCTGACGCTGGCGGACCTGCGCATCCCCGACGCCGAGCGCCTGCTCTACTTCAAGCACGAGGAGCGGCCCCTGCTCTCCTTCCCGCACAAGCTCGTCGTCGGCCGCACCCAGCCGGATGAGATCAACCGCGGGGACATCAAGGTCAACGTCGCCTTCACCCTGCCGCCGGGCGCGTACGCCACCCTCGTCGTCAAGCGCCTGTTCCACTTCGCGTACACTGAAGAGACCGCCGACGACATTCGCGCCCAGCGCGAGCGCACCGCGCGCATCATCGAGGAGAGTCAAGCCGAGGGCGCGCCGTCCAGCCGCCGCGGTCCTCCCGTCCGCGACGGTGAGCGAGGCTCGGAGCGTCCTGGCGCCACGTCTTCACGCCGCCCGCAGACCCGTGACGAGGAGCGAGCCCGCTCCCCGCGGACGGAGTTCCCCTCCAGCCGCCGTGCGTCCTCCTCCCGGAGCGAGGCTCCCGCCCGCCGTGGAGCCGGGGCCGCTCGCGAGGACGAGACTTCGTCCACCCGCCGAGCCTCCTCCTCCCGGAGCGAGGCTCCCGCCCGCCGTGGAGCCGGGGCCGCTCGCGAGGACGAGCCTTCGTCGACCCGCCGCGCCTCCTCTTCCCGGAGCGAGGCTCCCGCCCGCCGTGGGTCATCCCGCGATGAAGGGCCCTCGACCCGTCGCTCCCCGTCTGAATGGGCGGCGGCACCCGCCCGGAGCCGGTCCGCTTCGAGCGAGGATGACGTCTCGGCGTCCCCCTCCAGGGGCCGGTCGCTCGCCGACCAGGCAAACGCCCCGAAGGCCCCCAAGGAAGCGCCCCCTGCCCCGCTCGGATTCCGCGAGAAGGCCCGCCAGCGCAAGGCGAACAAGGAAATCGCGCGCGCCGAGACGGCGGCCAAGCGCCCGAAATCACGAAAGAAATAAGACTTCAACGGGGATGAACCGTTTGAACGCAATGGGGGAGCGCGCACGTCGTAGACCAGGACGTGAACGCTCTTGCCCTCGACGACGCCCCCGGGACGCTCGCCCACGCCATCGGGATGCTGATGGCTGACGACGCCGTCCCGCTCCCCTGGAAGGCCGACGTGCAGGCGGCCCGCCGGGGAGATCCGTCCGCCTTCGAGTCCCTGGTGCGCAGCGTCCAGCGCCAGGTGTACGGCCTGGCCCTCCGGCTCCTGCAGAGCGAGGCGGAGGCCGCCGAGGTGTCCCAGGAGGCCTTGCTGCGCGCGTACCAGAACCTTCACCGGTACGACGACGCGCGCCCCTTCGATTTGTGGGTGCTGGCCATCACCCGCAACCTCTGCCTGGACCTGCTCCGGCGCCGCACCAAGGTGCGCACCGAGGAGCTGGAGCCCATGAAGGAGGTCCTCCCCAGCGGCGAGGCGTCGCAGGAGGAAGGCGCCATCGCCCGCGAGGAGCGTCAGTCGCTCGAGGACGCCATGGCCACCCTCTCCGTCGACGACCGTGAAGTCCTCGCGCTCTACTACGTCCAGAAGCGCACGACGAAGGAGATCGCGCAGATCCTCGGGTGCGCCCCTGGCACCATCATGGCCCGCCTCTTCAGGGCCCGAGAGAAGCTGCGCAAGAAGATGACCACCGAGGAGGCCACCCGATGAGCGCGCACCTTTGTCCCGACCTCGAGGTCCTCTTCGCGGAGCTGGAAGAAGGAGAAGGCCCCGCGCTGGACCACGCCGCCGACTGTGAAGCGTGCTCCGCCGTCCTCGAAGAACACCGGCTGATGGAGCAGGACCTGTACCGACTGGCGGACCCCCTTCCGCCACCCACCCTGGTCGCCAGCGTCATGGCGAGGGTCGCGGCCGAGCCCGTGCCGCAGCGTCGCGAGGTGTGGTCCGGGCTCGCCATCCTCATGACCTCGCTGCTCGGTGGGCTGGGTTACCTGGTGATGAGCGACCAGGCGCTCGGTCGGCTGGGAACGGGCGTCGCGTCCTTCCTCGTGGAGGGACGGCTGTTCGCCGAGGGCGTGCTGAGTGGCGCCCGCGCGCTGTGGTCCACCGAGGGTCTGGCCGTGGCGGCCATCCTCGCCTTCCTCCTCCTCACGTCCCTGGCAGGCCTCAAGCGGCTCGCAGGCAGCGCCCCCACCCCCTCGGAAGCCTGAGCGACCCATGAAGATCTCCCCTCGATTCCTTCTCCCCGCGTTGCTCATGGGCGCCCCCCTCGCGCTCGCCGAGTCCGCCCCGGCCCCCAGCGCGGCGTCCGCGCCGGCCGCCAGGAGCATCGACGTCAGCTTCCGTGGCAGCCTGCGCGACGCGCTGAAGACCATCGCCGACAAGGGCGGCCTCAACCTGGTCGTCACCGGCGACCTGGATGTCCCGGCCGAGGTGCACCTGCGCAACGTCACCGCTGACCAGGCGCTGCGCACCGTCTCTCGCGCCTACTCGCTGCGCATGGAGCAGGACGGCTCCATCATCACCCTGCGGCCCATGACGCCGCATGAGAAGGAGGCCGCCGCGCAGGGCCACGCGCTGCCTGCCCCCGCCGCTCCGCCC
>NZ_VIFM01000159.1 GCF_006636215.1 Myxococcus llanfairpwllgwyngyllgogerychwyrndrobwllllantysiliogogogochensis
GCACGCGGACCAGTGGCCCCACCTCACCCGTGACGCTGCACAAGCCGACGACTCCACCCGCGTCCTCCTGGGCACCACGTCGCTCCCACCATGCGCGGAGGGCTGGGACGTCGTGCGCCAGTCCGCCGACGCCCTCGACCGCGAAGGCGAGCGTTTCTGCGCCCGTCCATTCGCGCTCGGTGAGCACGCGCTCACGTGCAGGGGCGTCCGCGAGGAAGCGCATCACGGCCGTTGCCTCCACTGAGCCGGTGGCCTCGGCTGCTTCGCGCGCGAGCGCGGCGAAGGCGGCAACGCACTCTGCAGCCCGCTCCGTTCGCCGCTTGCGCTCGCCGGTGTACCCGAGCACGTACTTCGAGTTGTCCACCATGAAGCCGGCAGCGATGTTCACCGAGCGCAGCGGCGGGCGGGGGACGCACATTTCCACGCCGTCCGGACCCGTCGGCTGCACGGCGAGGAGACGACCCTCGGGACTGAGGCAGAGCACGAAGTGGACGCGCCGGGTGGCGAAGCGGCCCTGGGCGAGGAGTCCGCGCGCCTCGGCGTAGGCAGTGAGGGCGGCGAGGAGCATGGTCCCGAGTGTCGTTCTCGAGCCCGCTCCTCGCCATCACCCTCGCGGCCTGGGTGTGATGGACTGGACGCTACTCCGTCGGCGCGAGCAGTGGCTCAAGCCGCGACGTCTCCTGCATGGGGGCGCTCGGGCCACCCTCCCACCCTGTGTCCTCCCAGTTGTCCGCCGCCACCCCCAGCCCCTTGAGGCGCTGGGCGAGGCGGTCAGTGAAGCTCTGAGGGACGTCGTCTGCTGTGATGCCGTCGGCATAGGTGACGGACACCTTGGTTGGCTCGCCCTCCTCGACAAGCAGTTGCACAGTGGCGACGGCCCCTGTCCAGTCGCCCTTGAGTGGATGCCACCCGTCGGCGCCAATCCGCCGGCGAAGCCCCAGCCACCGCTCCAGTTCCTGCCGCGAGGTGAGGAGCCAGAGGACCCCCTTGCCGGGGGCGGGGTAACTCCTATCAATGGGCCAGCCCTGCTCAAGCAGGTCCTGTCCGCAACGCTGGGCGGTGCGGACAGAGACGCCCAGGCGCTCTGCCATCTCCTCCGTGGTGTGGGGGCGCTCGACCAACGCCCGCAACCATTCCCCCCCGTGGGCAACCCGGGGGAGTCCGTCGTCATCGCTCGCCATGCTAGTGCTCCTGTTGATGGTCGAGCGCGTCACCGAGCGGCCACCGGCCAGCACCACGCACCATCCAGTTGGACTCCTGGTGCGTCATCTCGGCCTCGATGACGCACTGGATGGGGCACGCCGACTGCGCACACAGCTCGGACACTTCGCCGTCCGGCTCGTCGTACAGGCCCCACTGTGCCCCATCCCACGCCAGTCGGCCCAGGGGCTTCCCACTGGCCTGGGGCTCCGCCCAGCCCCACGCGTCGAGCAGCGCGAGGGCTGCTCGGTGTGCCTTCGACCCCGGCTGGAAACGCTCGCTGGCGCTCACGCGCGCAGCTCCGCTACGCGTCGGCGGAGGTGCGGCAACTCTGCGGCGTAGCTGCCAGTCGGGCAGCGCACCACTTCGCTCTCAACCCAAGTGAGCATGCCTTCGGCCCGTTCACGGACCAACGCTCTCACCTGGCTGGCGCTGAGCATCCCCTCAGCGGCTCGGGCGGTGAATTCCACACCCGCCTCATGGGCGGCATAGAGAATCTGGCCGGCTCGGTCGGCCGAGCCGGCCTCCCCGAAGTCGACCTCGACGTAGAGCCAACTCGTCGTGGACCCGGTCAGCCGGATTTGGGTCCTTGACGTTGGGGTGACAAGCCCCACTGAGTGGCCAGTCACCCGCAACTCCGACCACTGGTCCGCGTCCGTCTTCCGCAGTGCTGCCGCCAGCGCGCCCACCGCGCGGGCGACGTCCTCCAGGTTGTCCGACTCCTGGGCGCCAACCATCAGCCTTGGGACTTCGTCGTGCGGCAGCTCCGGACCGGTCAATGAGCCGAACGGCCGGCAGGCAGCCGTCAGCGCAGCCAGAGTTTCGTGGGAAGACGTCGACTGGAACCGCAGGGACAGAATCTTCATGGCTGTTCTCCTCGCCCCGCGAGGGGGCGCTTGGGGTGAATCGCCCGAAGGCATCGGCCTCGACGGGCCGCGAGTGCCGCTCATTGAGAC
The DNA here is from genome assembly GCF_006636215.1 of Myxococcus llanfairpwllgwyngyllgogerychwyrndrobwllllantysiliogogogochensis. Classification (GTDB taxonomy): domain Bacteria; phylum Myxococcota; class Myxococcia; order Myxococcales; family Myxococcaceae; genus Myxococcus; species Myxococcus llanfairpwllgwyngyllgogerychwyrndrobwllllantysiliogogogochensis. Next base: position 2,157 of record NZ_VIFM01000159.1, read on the forward strand.
GCCAACCGGCGGGAAATCCCTCGCAGGCCGGCGGAGAAAACGCTCAGTCGACCGGCTTCCCATTCAGGTCGACGCGCTCACCGTCAATCTTGAGCGTCTGCGTCTTGGGCTCCCAGTCGCCCCATGCCGTGTTGCCACCCTGGCACTGGCCAGCCTCGCTGTTGTCCACCACGAGGGTGTGGCACGGAGCGCCAGTCTCCGTGGAGCGAGAGTGGAACTCGACAGGCCGGCCCTCCTTGAGCGCGATTTCGGCCGCCTCGCGCATGTCGGTGAAGGTGATGCGCTGCAGGTTGTCGCTGGTGATGGTGGTGGACATGACTTCCCCCGTTTGCAGCGCGGCAGGAGTGCCGTGCTGATGGACGTACTATGTGCCCGGCAATATCATTCGTCAATAGATGACGAGTGATTCTGTGGTGAGGGGTGATTGTCACCCAGCCCGCAGCGGCCCGCCGTACCCCTCCGGGGGTATGGTGTCAGCAGTCATCAAACGCAGGACGTGCCGGATGTTACTGACGGGCCCAAAGAGGGCCCGGCCAGGGGGCGAGGGGACTCACGACTGCTGCTCCTCCTTGAGGCCATCCTCGGCGAGGCGCATGGCAAACCACATTTGGGTCTGCACCTCGGACTTTGCAGCGTCATCCTCAAGTGCGCGCCGGACCCGGACGGCCGTGAGCCAGGCCGCCATCGCGGTCCGCTCGTCAACGCCGCCGACCTTGAAGCCGGCAGTTTCGACGAGAGTGGCCCATGCCGCCCATGCACCATGCTCCGCGCGGAGAGCATCCAGCACGGACTGTTGTGCAGTCCGATAGGCCGGAATCGTCACCTTGAGCATGTAGGGGAGATTCATGACATCTGCGATTCGGGGCACCGCGCACCTCAGCTTGGTATCGGTCGATTGGAGTCAGTTTCGCCTATGCCCCTCAAGCCGGGGCATACCCCTCCGGGGGTATGGCGTTAACCTCGGCCAGAGCGGAGCGAACGCGACTCCGCACCAACTCGAGGAGTGCGAAGGGCCGGTCGCCAGCCGCTGACGAGCAGCGCGGCCTAGTTGAGCAAGTCCCTGAGCCTCTTCCCCTACTGCCCAATCCACCTAGCACCAGGTCGTCGTCGAGCTCCACTGCGAGCGATGTCCACCGGCTGCGTGGCGGGCGAGCGGTGCCAAGTACCAACGCCGTTGAGGCATCCCGCGCCGCAGGTTCGACCGTCGACGGCGAGAATGTTGTCAACTGGCAGAGATACCTGCGGTTCCGCCTCAGAGGAGTCACGTGCAGCTCTTCCCCTCTGGGGTCTAAGGACTCGAGCAGCAGCACTGTCGGGTCCAAGACGCCTCTTGGATCCGCAGGGAGATAGGCCGACACCCGGGGTGTCGGCATTCTCGTCAGCGAAGCCAGCACGCGGAGATGCAGTGTGCGGCATCAGCCTCGCACTACCCTGGGGGAGTTCATGTCCAAGGAGAACACCACCTTCGTTAATGGCATGAGTCCGGTGACGAAGGAGAGCGACGGCACCGTCGTTGGGTTTCCGGACGTCTGCAGGACACCTGGTGGTGGAGGCCCGATTCCGGTGCCGTACCCGAACGTCGCGAAGAGCAACTCGCTCAAGGATGGGTCGCGGTCGGTTCTCATCAACGGAGCTCCGGTGGCGACCTCCGGTTCGTCACTCGGAAGGTCCACCGGGAACGAGGGAGGAACGGCTGGCGGTGGAGTGTCGAGTGGCACGACCAAGGGAGCCGCGCACCCCGTGAGCTACTCCTTCGACGTCAGGATTGAGGGCAAGGGAGTGGTCCGGAACTTCGACCTATTCACGCTGAACGACCACAACACCGGCCCGTTCCCCATCGTGCAGGCCAACGGTGCCCCACCCGTTGGCGGCATAGTGGACGAGGTCGCCCTCGCCCAGCTGCCAGATGCGCGATGCCCTCACTGTCATGGGGAGAAACACGAAGTGGCGAAGGGGGGGCGCACAGGGACCAATCTAGGGAACTCGGCGGTCCTCGGTCGGAACATGCTGGAGGGACGCGCACTGCTAACCCACCACTGGTATGCAGGGGCATTCTCCGTCGCAGCCCATCACCTGATTTGCGTTGAGGCGATGGCCTCCCCCACATGGGGACGCATCTGCGTTGACTTCGGCTACCACATCGACCGAAAGGCCAACGGGGTATTCCTCCCGATGCGGATGGCACTCGCATGTCACCTCGGCGTCGCCGTCCACCGGGGGAATCACGCAGAGGGGCATGCCCTCGAGTTGCACTTGAGCTACCCCGACGCGGTCAAGCGGGCTCTCGACGAGGTCTTGGAGAAAGTGAAGAGCGGGACCTACTGCGCGAAGCCGGACGCATTGCTGAGGAAGCTCGACAAGCTCAGTTCGCACATCCTCGACCAGGTCCGGACATTCGCATGGACCCTGACGCGCGACGGGTTGGACTACTCGCCGGGGGGAGTGGGATGCTCCGGACTCAGGAGCATTCGGCAGAAGCCCAGCGGAGCGATGTGCCCACACGAACGCCGGCATGGGCTCAAGCATGCGGTGAGCGGACAGCCTCTCAGCAGTCGCGCTCTAACAGTAGGGGAATGAGGCCATGACAGCTGACTACTGCGTCGTCACGCGCGCTGGCTCTGACCGCTTCCCTCTGTTGGAGTGGGACGAGGATGGGAGCCGCTTCTACAGAGGTGAACCCGTTGTGGTGACCGCGCCCATCAAGCTCCGGCTCGGGCATCCTGTGCCGCACAACCCGGTTATGGCCGACTATCACAGCCTGCCGCGCCCTGTGGTGGCGCCGCGGGTGAAGGACGTGCTCGAGCCGTTGAATCTTCGCGGGGTCCAGCTCGTGCCCGCAGACGTCCTGGTGCAGGGCGAGGACGTCAGGCGGTACTGGCTGCTGCACGTGTACCAGCGCATTGCGTGTGTGGACAGGCGGCATTCGCTGCTGCGCATCGACGAAGACGACGGCGACATTCTCGGCATCCAGAGGCTGGTGCTCGACGGAGCGGCACTAGAGGCTGTCCCTGAGGAGAGCCGACTCGTCTTTCGGCTGGCAGAGTCGCCATCCGTGCACCTCTTCCATCGCACCGTGGTGGACGCGGTCCTCGCGCTACGGCCCGAAGGACTTCGCTTCATCCCAACGGCGCGATGGAACGACGCCGCGGACTTCCAGGGCGGGCTTGCATCGTAGGTGGTGCCCCCGCTAGGGCCCTCACTCCGGTTGTTCTTCGGCGTTACCTAGGCCGAATGGGCCCGCTGTTCTCCTGCGGAGGGATGGGCGCCAGTCGCTGACGAACAGCTCGGCCTGGCTGAGCGCGTCCCCAGCCTCTTCCCCTACTGCCCACTCCATCTGTCAGCTCGCATGCCCACCGGAAGCACCAGATCGTCGTCGAGTTCCACTGAGACCGATCCTCACCGTCGATGTGGGCTGCGAGGGCTGTAGTACCAACGCCTCTGGGGCCCGCTCCGGGCCACCTGGAGGGCGTCAGCGCCACGGGGCGAGGGGTGTGCCAAGTACCAACGCCTCTGGGGCCCGCTCCGGGCCACCTGGAGGGCGTCAGCGCCACGGGGTGAGGGGTGCCAAGTACCAATGCCTCTGGGGCCCACTCCGGGCCACCTGGAGGGCGTCAGCGCCACGGGGCGAGGGGTGCCAAGTACCAACGCCTCTGGGGCCCGCTCCGGGCCGCCTGGAGGGCGTCAGCTCCCACCGCACCGGCGGCACCAGGTCCTCGTCGAGCAGCTCCGAGGCGCCGCGCGCCTGGAGGCCCTTACCACCACCTCAGGCACCAGGGGTGCGCGAGGGCGTCAGCGCCACGGGGTGAGGGGTGCCAAGTACCAATGCCTCTGGGGCCCACTCCGGGCCACCTGGAGGGCGTCAGCGCCACGGGGCGAGGGGTGCCAAGTACCAATATGCCTCTGGGGCCCACTCCGGGCCGCCTGGAGGGCGTCAGCGCCACGGGGTGAGGGGTGCCAAGTACCAATGCCTCTGGGGCCCGCTCCGGGCCGCCTGGAATCAGCCGTCAGCGGTGGCGCTCCGGGTTGTTGTAGGGCACGACATCGCGTGGTGCGAGTCGCTGACCGTCGATGGTCAGGGGGCGAGACGTCGCGACGAGCTGCTCGAGCCGAGTACGCGGCTGCTCGGTCGAGGCCAATGCCTCCTCCCAACGAGAGGCGTTGCCTTCTTCTGAAACGTCGAGGTCGGCGGCTTCGAGCTTATGCCGTGCCGTATCCGCTGTGCAGCCACGGACTCGGCAGACCGCCAGCACATCCTGACGCGACAGGTTGAGCTGTGTGAAGCACTCGGTCACCTCGGTGTAGACGCCGTAGAGCCGATTCGGCTGTTTGATGATGCGCCATCCCATGCTGCAGCTCCTACCTTCCGTTGCCACGGCGCTCCTGGAGTCCCAGGAGGGCGTTGGACGTCCTGCCTTACGAGGCCAGCACCTGCCGTGCAAGCCGGCCAGTGTCGGTGAGCGTGTAGTAGATCCGGGGCCGGCCTCCGCGAAGTGCAGCGATCTCGGGCGACAAGACCTCCCGCGACACAAGCCACCCACGTGCTTCCAGGTCCCTGAGGACGTCGTAGAGATAGGACTGCGGGTCGGTCGACTTCGGGATGATCCCACGGCCGACCAAACCGTCGTGGATGCTGAGACCGTATCCCTCGCCGTCCTGCGTGATGACACCAAGGATGCCGCACCAAAGCTGGGTGAGTTCACGACCAGCGGTGACGAAGTTCATTGGGTCAGCACCTCGCGCGCGCGCCGGCCGGATTCGGTGAGGGAGTAGAGGTAGATGGGGGGCCCGGCCCCCGGCACAGGAGAGCTGTCAATCGCGCGTGACGTAAGCCATCCACGTTCCGCCATGTCGCGGAGGAAGCCGTCGACATAGGACAGCGGGTCAGTCGACTCTGGGATGATCCCACGGCCGACCAAACCGTTGTGGACGGTTAGGGCGTAGGCGTAGCCATCCTGCTGCGCGACGACTCCGAGGATGCCGCACCAGATTTCGGTCAGGCTTCGCGTGTACTTCGCGTGAGCGGCACTTAGCCGCGCAGTCCGCTCGGCGCGAGGCCGGGCCGTCCACAGGTCGAGAACGGGCTGTAGGAAAAGCACAACGCCAGTAAGTCCGAGCACCCAGGCCATGAGGAGGAGGAGTTGCACATGGTGCGGGTGAGGACATGGCTCAAGTGACAGCTTCCCAATGCCGATGCCCGACGAGATGAGGAGGGCGGCAACAAGTGCCTTACTAATGTAGGATTTCAGTGTAGTTGACATAATTCATGTTATGGGACCCGAATAAATTCGGGAACTTACGAGACGACTCCGGTTATCACCACTCGGCCCATCGAGCGGAACCCCTGCTGCCGCCATTGTACCAAACCGCTGCCACCTCCTTTACGGGGGCGCGCCTGAGTTAAACTTTGGCCTCAATGCTTATAGAATCCTTACTTGGGGCGATTGCAGCTGGCGGGATCCTTCTCTGGGTCCGCTCGCACCTACGAACGAGCGTTGCGGCCGCGCGAAGATCTGCTCCACTCAGCCAAGCATATCTTGAGGACTTCGTCCGCATATCCCTCTTTGCCACGCGTGACGGCCTTGAGCAGGACCAGCCACGGACAGACCCGGAAATTATCAGCAGCATCGCGTCCGCATTGCGCAACCACGGCTACACGCCGAAACCCGTTTTAGCACCCACCCTGAGTGGTTTATTGCCGTCGTTCAAAAGGGCGGCTCTACTCTGGAAAAAAGGCGACTCGCATACGGCTGATGCCTTAGAACTCGCCGTTCGGATCGTTTGCATTGATTTTGAGCCAGGGCACTTCAACCCTGACGTAGTCTTCTTGGCCTATCCCCTGAAGACCGCCGAGCCAGTGCACTATCGCGTTCTTGACCTGCTTGCTTTGGACAGACAGGCGCAACAGCTCGTCCAGCGGAGAGTCCTGCTCCGTTGCCTGGTTGCACTCGGCGATAGAGAATCGGCGATAGGGGCGGCCGTCATGCTTGCCGTCGAAGACGTGAAGGGCAAATTTCCGAAGGCCAGCAAAACTGAAGTCGCTCGAGCGGCGGCCCAAACCGCCGCCTCAGAGCTTCGCGAGCTTGGCTTTGACTCCGACATTGAGGGACTGTCCAGCCACATCGAGAAGCACATGACGGAGTAACCGGCCGCAGCTGCATAATCCCTATTATAGGACACGAGTAAATTCGGGAACTTATGAGACGATAGAGGTTATCTCGGACGTGCCGGAGGCCGTCATTTGGTCGCTCTCTTGAAGCTCGGCCCTCCGCCGCGTTCCGTGGTGACGAGGGCTGTTGCACCGGCCAGCAGTTGGTCAGCGATGGCCGACAGGGCGGCATCAAGCTCGTCACGGTCGACGTCTCCGACGCCTGCGGGCTGCAACTCCCGGTCAGCGAGGTCAAGGTACATGTGTCCGTCACCCCGCTCGACCAGGGACCGGATGACGGTGGCGGCGACGGCGAGCGCTGCACGATTGATGGTCGAGCTACTCATGTGGTCATCACCTTTCAGGCAGCGGGAGCTGCGCTGTTAAGTCATGCGGCTTCTCCGCCGACTATCCCACCGCTCTTGGGTCCCTCCGCGCCGCACGGCAGCTGCAATCGCCGTCAGCTCGTCAAGAAGGGTTTCACGTTCCTCCGGGCTGAGGTCCGGTCGTCTGACGGGAGTCGTCAGCTCGGCACGTCAGCCGAGGCGACATCTTCCCTGACACAGGGGGGCATCCAGAGCAGGGGGCTCAGTCACGAGGGGGGACATTGCGTAGAACACCAGCTCGTAGGCCAGCGCCCTAAGAGGAACTTTGGTGGTGGGTTTGGGGGGCATGTCGGGCACCTTATACAGGACGGTCAAGTGCCGGGAAGCCGGTCCTCGGCGTCGCGCGGATAGCCGCAGAAGCGGCATCCAGGCCCGCTGACAACCTCACCGGCAATGCGGAACGGTTCGCCCCAGAGATGTCCGAGGACGGCGCAGGAGGCGGCCTCGGTTTGAAGCCGTTCTCGTGTCACCTCGGGGTCCTCCTGCAGGTTGCGCAGACGCGCAGCAACACGCTCCATGATTTGCGAGGGCGACAGGTCATCCTCGTTGATGACCGACGGGTGGAGCACATGACCTGATGAGGTTCCGTGGGTGGCTGCGGCAGCCCTGCTGTCGGTCACGTACTCGCAGGCCGAACACGCGTAGACGTACTCGGTCATCACCATTCCCTCTGTCGGTCCATCTGTGCGCTCGGCCACGCCCACACGCGCCGACGGCGTGCTCTGAGCTTCCGGACGCCGACGGCTGCCGTGTCGATTGCGAGCACGGGTAGTTACGAGACGATTCCGGTTATCTCGGACGCTTAGTAGCCCCGCCGCACCCGCACCATGACGGCAACGAAGCCGAGAATAAGGATTGTGGCGTGGACCGGGATGAGAACCTCTGGCGTGATGAACGAGTAGACGAACGGCATCAGGTGGTCATCCGTGAACCGCTCGACCTGTGCTGCAAGCGGCGGGTCGCCTCTCGGAAGCCATTGAGCGTATGAGTGACCGGCAATGCCGAGTACGGCATAGTGCCAGACCTTGTTCTGCCCGCGCGCAATGCGGGTCATCAACAGCGGCAGGACCAAGAAGACGATGATGCCGACGGTTACGCCAGGGCTCATGAGCTGCTCCTAAGCTGCGACGGCTGAGGCGAAAAGTCGTTTTGAGCTGGCTATTTCGGAGCAGCTGCGTTGCTCGTCGAACAGCCGTCAGATTGAGGTTATCTCGGACGCTGTGGACGCGGCCAATCCGCCCCGATCACAGCGCCCCCTTGCGAGTCCGCGGTGTGGAGATAGAGGTGGCTCGGGCGTTGAGCCGGTGACTAGCGGCCAGCTCGAGCAGAGCCTGCTCGAGCTTCCTGAAGTCGAGACCGTCGCGCGCCGCGTAGTCGAGGCCAGCATCAGCCAGGACGTGTCGCTCCAGATGGAGAGGAGCTTCGCCGCGTTGAACTGCGCGGACAACGATGGCGGCCAGGACCGCTTCCGCGAGGCGCGCATCCTGGCTGCCGGCTCGTGCCTGTCCTGCCGTCGCCTGCACGTGGTCGACATGCTCCGCCCACAGCGCGTGCACGCGGGCTTCGTCCTCCTCGGATTCGAAGACAGAGAACGGGACCCAGCGGGTCGGCTGGGCGGGTTTCCAGCTGGCTGAGCGCCATCCGCACTCGCACCCAGCCGCTATCACGTCGACCTGGCGCGTGCCCGTGTCCCCCGGGGACTGCAACTCGCGGTAGAGCTGCGCACCCTCGTCTGTGCCCTCGCGCGCTACGAACCCGATTGGGTAGCCCTCATGACCGCGCAGCTCTTCTCGGAAAAATCCCATTCACCCCTCCTTGGGCTGTCAGTTGAGTTCGTCTGGTTCGCGGGTGGGAGTCGACGCGCCCTGCGGGAGCGCGCTGTGCGCGAGCTGGTGCCCCGTTGCCTCTTCGTGCTTTTGCGCCAGCTCCTTGTTGAGCGCTCCAAAGGCGCATTGCCGGCAGGTCCAAATGCTGTTCGTTGGGAACTTCGGTTTGAGGTCTTCGAACTTCATGAGGATGCCTCCAGGGGGCATCATCGTGGCCGAGGTCACTGGGTGGTGCCATCCCCCCCGAGTGGTATGGACCGCTCCTGGCTATCCGGTGACGGCATGCCTGTCGTGGCATCATCCCTATGCTCGTACACCTGGCTGGGGTGGCGCCAAGCCGGTCATGCATTGGGGGCGCCACGGTAAGATGCGAAGGTCGCTCTATTGGCCGCGAAGAGCCGCTGTGCCTCAGCATCGCTGTCCGCACTGATGCGGTGCTCAGATGGAGCCTCCGCCAGATGGAGGCAGACCATGTAGGACGGTTTGTACCCGAAGTCCTTAAACGCGAGTTCTTGGAGCTGGCGGGCCACCCTCTGAACGAACGTCTTCTTTCCCATGGCTTCTCCGTCGTGCAGCGAGATTGAAGAAGAACCTATCGCAGGTGCCGGCCAAGCGCTGGTCCGAAATTCCTCACGCGGGACGGCGCGCGGCAGGGCCCTGCCGCGGTTGATTCGCCGCGAGAGGTGAACCAAGAGCGGCTCGAAATCCGGGGCGCGCAGGTCCGGAAGACGCCGGGCCGCGATGAGCATGTCCTCTCGCAACTCGAACAGCCGATCGTGCACCACCCATGACCAACAGCAAGAGGCCTGCCGACAGGAGCTCTCCAGTTGTCATGATGGTCGTTCCCCTTCACGCCGCGGGAGTTGCAAGGTCCGATTGGCACAGCGGCGCAGTTTGCTGGCACCTGGAAACGCTCGACCGATTCGGGGGGCGCTGCCAGACGCTGGTGGCGCCACGAGTACCGCCGCCGATAGAACCGGCAGGATGAACTCTCGCGCAGCGGATTCAATGTCCACGGCCAGGTCGGCGTCCGTAAATGGCCGGCCCTGTGGGTGGACAAGGAAGAGCACACCGGGCTCGTGATATCCGACTGCGTGATAGCCCCGGAGTTGCGCGCCACCGGTGTGGAGCTGCTGGACTGCGGCCATCACGTGATGCCATAGCTCCTCGGCCGTCATCCCCACTTCCGTTTCGGCGCGCGCGATCCGAACTTCTCGAAGCGAGCTGGACATGACCCTGGGCTCCGCGAATGCAGCCTGCTGCTGGCAGCTCTCACAGAGGACTGCCCGCCTGACCGGTGAGCCGTTCATCAGCGACAGGCATCGCTGACAAAGGTGACGCGCCCAGCCTTGGAGATGCCACTCAAGGCATCGCGGCACGTATCCCTCAAGGACGAGGCGAACTGCATGAGCGCAGCAGGCATCGCAGGTTGCGCCCACCAGGTGGGCGCAGGCTGTCACGGGCTGCATTACCTTCAAGCTCGTCATTCCCGTGTCCTGTCAGGGTGATCGCGCTGCTCAAGGGTGACGGAGAGGGGGACGACTCTGCGCCGGTCCATGTCCTGCGGCCAAGCCAATGCGCGCCGACGGCGTGCCCGGAGCGTCTGAACGGCGAAGGCTGCCGTGTTGATTGCGAGCGCGAGCAGAAGGAGTGCGATGAAGGCCCAGATGGCGAACGTGAGGAAATCGGCGAAAGCGCTGATGAAGAACCTGAGCGGGTGCTGCTCGTCCGTGCCGGTCGTGAGGAATTCGCGGAAGACCCAAAGGCACGGGATGGCAAGGCATAGCAGCGCCAGCGTCACCCTCCTTTCTGTCGCTGGAGGGAGGTCTCGGCGTGTCATTTTCTTCGAGCTGGTTGGCATAATCCCCATTGCAGGACACTAATAAATTCGGTCACTTACGAGACGATTCCGGTTATCAGAGCCGCTGGGACTGAGAGTCCGTTCAGCGTTTCGCTTGACTGTCCGTCCGCACGCATTATCACTGGTGGAGGTGACCCGCGGGGTCCCAGCGTCGTCGGGCGGCCCCTCGACGCGCGAAAGGTACGGTAATGGCAGACGATCCCAAGAAGCGTGGCACGCCGGACAACGACCTCATCAGCATCAAGCAGGAGCACGAGATCCGCAGTTGGTGCGCGGCATTCGGGTGCTCGAGGGAGGAGCTGCTCGCCGCAGTCGCTGCGGTGGGGCACTCGGCGGCGAAGGTGAGGGACTACCTCAACAAGAACAAGAACAAGAAGTAGTGCAGCGACAGCAGTAGGCATCCTCGGTGCCACTCCGATGAGGAACCCCTCCGCTCGTGCATCTGGATGGGGTGGCGCCAGTCTTACGGTCGTCATGGGTCGCGCCGAAACGGCCGAACGGTCCGACGCGTCAGTCAGAGGCCGCCCCTCGGGGTGCACCAGGAGCAGGACGCCGGGGTCGAGGTAGCCGACTGCTTGGTAGTCGTGGAGAGTGACACCGCCACCATGGAGTTGCTGGACTGCGGCGAGCACCAGACGCCACAACTCCTCGACGGTCATACCCATATCCGTGTCAGCCCGTGCCTGCTCCAGCCGGCGAAGCGAGATGGGCATGACGTCAGGCTCCGTGCGTGCCAGCAGGTCCTGGCAGTCTTGGCAGAGAGCTTCGCGGGCGGAGACCGCGTCAATCCGGCGGGCGCACGGATGGCAGATTCCCCGCGCCCAACCATAGCCGGTCCACGCGAGGCACCGCAGCACGAACCCTCGAGCAGCGAGCTGCGCCGCGAGCGAGCAGCAGGCATCGCAGGTTGCGCCCACCAAGTGGGCGCAAGCCGTCACGGGCTGCACTGCGTTCAAGCTCGTCATCCCTTTCGAGCTGCTCATGTGGTCATCGCCTTTCAAGTACGGAGGGTATCTCTTCGCGCACCGTCGCAAGCAGCGAGCGCGGCACGAACGCGGCCGTGGACGAGGGCAATCAACTCGTCCTGGCTTCTCGCGGTCAGTTGGTCGCCAGGAGGAGCCATCCACTCCTCGCGCGCAGCGCTGCGGCGCTCAGCGCGAAAGCCCTGCTCGTCGTCCCATCCGCAGTATTCCCAGCCGAGGGTGTCGAGCATGTCCTGGAGCACGGATTGGTCACGGTCAGCTGCTGGCGGCACTGAGGCAGCAGCAATGAGCCCCGGTCGAGCCCTGGCGAGGTCGAGCAGCTCAGAGCAACTCCACGAGGTGATGACCTCCGGCGGCTGACTCGCCTCGGCGGGTGCACACCGGCGTCTTGCGCCGAAGCCGAGGTCGTGGTCCCAGCCGGCGAACGACCAGCCGAGTTCCTCAAGAGCCCAATCGAGGCCGGCAGTGGAGGAGTCAATGAAACGGGAGATGGCATCGTCGATGCGGAAGGCGTCTCCAATGCTGAGGTGGGCGCGCGCCGAAGGACCTCCAGGTTCGGCCAGGATGAGCCAGCAATGGGCATCAGGCGCTGCATTGCTCTCTTGGACACGCACGTCGGTGCGCGAAGTGCAGAGGAATTGCTCGTAGACGTTGCGCCCCAGGGAAGCGATGCTGGGGACGTCGGCGAGGGAATCACGAACAACAGAGAGCAGTGGCGACGTCGCGGTTGGCATGCCGGCGGCAAGTGGTGCCGGTGAGCCATCAGGATTCAGCTTCCACAAGTCCACCTGAGCCGTTGTCGAGTGGCGGTCAACGGCGCTCAAGAACTCGTCAAGTGCGGCACGGAGCTGGTGCGCCTGGTCAGGGGCGAGGTGCGCAGCAGCTTCGTTCCCAAAGGGGGTCGTGAGGGCAAGCCAGCAATGAGGGTAGAACGGCTCGCAGCTCTCCTGCACCAGCACGCGCGTCCCCTGGGAGCAGCGTACGGCGTTGTAGATGCGGCGGCCGCTCGGAGTCATCCCGGGGCCGTCGGGAGGACCGACGGCGACGGACATTGGGCTCCCTCGTGCAGCATCTGCGGGTGCAGCACCGATACTGGGGCGGCTCACCTCGCGAACGCTCCCCTCGCCCGCATTCAACATGCGGGCGGCGAAGGCGGCGAGCATGAGGGCAATGAGGAAGAGTCCAACGGCGGTGAAGATGCAGAGGCCATGAGCAGCCCCGTCCGAAACCACCGCCTCCGCGTAGTCGCTCAACATCAGGTGTAGCTGGAAACCGGTGCCGTCCGTCAGGACCAAATATCCAAACCAGATGAGGAGGGCAGCGTAGGTCAGCACGAGCACTTCGACGGCGAACTTTCCGAACGTCAGGGCAATTCCGAAGAAACCAGCAAGCCTTCTCATTCACAATCTCCATCGGTGGGTCAACATCAGAGTCGAGCAGGAGGAGTCCAGTCGTCGCGCACCAACTGAAACGAGCGCCCTCTGTAGATGCGCACCCACGTCCACCGTAGGTGGAGCTCGCCGACGAGCGTGCAGACCACTCGCGCAGCCAGCGCCTGGGCTGCGGCAACGTGCCAGTCCTTGGCCGCAAGGGAAAAGGCGATGGGGATGAGCGTCACGACTCTCGCAAGCAGCAGCACACGCCCCTCACGTGTCCGGAACGCAGCGAAGTCGCGCACGCGAACGGGCGTCGCTCCCGCATCAGTCCAGTCGGGCACCGTCCCGGGCCGGAGACACAGACTCACGGATAGCTCCAGCAATGCGCCTGTGGCAACAATCACCCAGGGGGTGTAGCCGGGGGGCGGACCGTGAGGCGCCGACAGCACAACGCTCGAGGCCAGCACGGCCCCGCTGGAGCACGCAGCCCGGAGGACATGCGGAGCGTCGGCGACGAGCCAGCACGCCAAGAGCCCCACGGTCACGAGCAGCAGGACACTGGGCAGCACGCTTAGGAGTGACAGGGTATCCATCCTGGAGTCGGGCGAATCTGAGGCAGGCGAGCTACATCGGCGCGTGACGAAAAAGAAACCGGCAGGGGCAAGGAGGGGGGGAACCTCACCCCTGCCGGTTGGGCACCACAGCGGTGCCACATCTGGTGCCGTCGAACGGCCTAACCGGCGCGCCTGGTGCGGCGGCGAGGACGCGGCGGGCGCACGGCCTTGTGCTCCGGAGCACAAGCCGGGCACTTGCACTCCACCCGGTGGCCACGGACGAGAACCCGCGCGAGGCTGTCAGCAAGGTTGCGGCGTGCGTACAGCACGCGCTCAGCCGCGTGAAGATGCTGGGCCGACGCCGTCTGAAAGGCACGCGACTGCATGTCCTTCCGCCGAGCCATCAGCGCCTTCGCACGTGCGCCTTCGTTCGCGACGGCTCGCACGTACCGCTTTGCCAGCCGAAGGAGAGCCTCGTGGGCCTCTACAAGGGAAGCGTCAGAGCGGGGCATCTTGTACGGGCGTCCCATCAGGTGATGACCTGCGCCTGCTGTGAGGGGAGCACAGGGACTCCGAGCGCGTAGTGGCGCATGAGACTGGTCGCGGTGCGTCGCGTCGTCCTCGCCTGAAGGGCCAGCTGCGCAAGCGCGACCCTCTCCTCTTTGGCGAGCGCCGACACCTTCGACACCTGGTCAAGGAGAACGGCCGACTTTCCGAGGTGGCCCTCCGCCTCGAGAAGAATCGAAGCGGCTTGCCGGCTGGCCATTGCGATGGCAACGGGAGAGAGAGCGGGGACCTCCACGTCCCCCGCACCCGCAGACGCAATGAGGTGGCCTGTGCTCTGGCCATGGGCATGCGCTTCCTCGTGGCTATCAAAGGACCTGCTGCACTGACCGCACTGCCAGAGCACTCCACTCATCATGACCCCCGTTCAACAGCCCGTGGCCGGTAGGTCAGCCACGAATCCGGAATACCGTCCGCCGTCAGCTCATCAACCGCGAGGCGCGCTGCCGCATGCACGAGGGCCACCGTCCGCAGTGCATCGCCGACAGCCGAGTGCGCGCGCGGGAGAGTCGTGACGTCAACCCTCGCAAACGCACATGCGGCTGAGAGCGATGGCAACTTGAAGTCGTTGTACTTCGGGTCCCACGCCCCCAGGAGGGGGGCCGCGGCGCCCTGGACGCAGAGCCATGACTCTGCTGCCTTGCGCGCACGGCGCCCTCTCTCCGGGCCGCACACCACTTCGGTGGTCCGCGCAATCGTGGGCCCATCGAAATGGGCTCCGAAGGCGAGTACGGGCCGACCGCTCGTGATGGCCTCAAACTCATCCACCACACTCTCCCAGCCCGGTTCACCTGCCAAGTCAGCGAGGCTGAGTCCGTGGACCGCCTGGGCCTCTGGAGCGATTTCGCATCCAGGGCTGATGCGTCGGTGCAGAAGGATGGCGCCGGCCAGGTCGACGACAGCCACCTCCACGACCCTGCCCTTGAGGTCGGTTGCCTCAACGTCCAGGACCACGGCCTGGCGGTCTGAGGCCCAGCTCTTGAACAGCGAGAGCGCATTCGCGCGGGCCTTGTTCATCGCCACGGCTACCTCGATTCGGACTTGCGCTCGTCGTGATGCCTCGTGTTCGAGCCGCTGTTTGTCGCGCTCCGCAGCTCGCGCAACTCGCACCGTGTTCGCCCGCTCCAGGGCGGCCAGCTGAGCGGGCGTTGCAGCGCCTCTGGGCTTGGCCTCACTTCGGCGGAAGAGCTCGACCAGCCCCGACGAGAGGCGAACACGGCCGCGGAGAGGGCCTGGCTCCAGCCCGGCTCGCCGAAGAGCACTTCGACTCATGAGGTCGGTCGGGACATCCTTCGGCCTCTCAAAGAGGAGCAGACCAGATGGCCCGTTGGTTGAGGTAGCTACCTCGTGCTCGGTAGGCCCACGACTTGTCTCGGTGATGAAGGAGCGGTCGACCATGGCGTGCCAGCGCTCGTGACGGGACGAAATGCCCCGTCCACAAGCAGCGTCTGCGATTCTTTACCATCACAGCCATGCGTAATGCAATAGAAGCACAGGCCGAGTTCCATCCCTACTGCCCCCTACCTCTGCGCAACGTCCGGCACCACACCCTTCCGCTACTCCTCAGGGGATGGGCGCCATCGGTTCGGTCGTCGGCAGAAGGGACAGTCACCGAGTGCCGGCCCACACCTGGAGAGACCCACGTTTGCGCCGCACCATCCACAGCGCGGGCGGCGGGCCCTGTCGAGCTGCTCGTTGCCGGTGGTCGCTTCCCACTCTGGAAAGAGCGGCATCTGACTGGCACCCGTCCGCTTCACTCGTCCACTAAGGGCGTGAGGTCCCACGCGCCGGCAGGCGTGAGCCCCTTCACACGGCAGATTCCAGTGATACTCCGGCCAGCCTTCGCCACTGGGTCGCGCTTGAGATGCACGCAGATTTCGACGGTCCTGGCCACCAGCTCCCGGGCATCGAGATTGGGCACGGCCTCTCGGATGAGTTCGCAGAGACGGTCAAGCATGCTGCGCGTGTCGTTCGCATGGATGGTGCTGATACCGCCCGGGTGGCCAGTGTTCCAGGCCTTGAGCAGGTCCAGGGCTGCTCCGTCGCGCACCTCTCCGACAACGATGCGGTCGGGTCGCATTCGCATCGCGTCCATGACGGCGCGCTGGTAGCTGTACTCTGGGTTGACCATGCAGGCGAGCTTGTTGGGCGCGTCGCAGCGGAGCTCGGTTGTGTCCTCGATGACGTAGATTCGGTCAGCAGTCTCGGCCAGCTCCTGCAGCAGCGCGTTTGAGAAGGAGGTCTTGCCGGAGCCGGTGCCTCCGCCTACGAGGATGTTGAGGCGGGCCTTGACGGAGCGTGCCAACTCGTCCGCCTGGTGCTGCGTGAGCACTCCAGTCCCGACGAAGTCGCGGAGCGTGAAGAGCTTTGTTCCGGGCAGACGGATGGAGAAAACAGGTGCCGCGAAGGCAGGCGGAATCACTCCGTGGAAGCGAGCCCCCCATCCCGGCAACGTGGCCGGCAGCGACTGGTGCTGGGCATTGACCTCGCGGTCCATGCAATGCGCCACCTGGCGGACCATGAGCATTGCCTCATCTGGAGTGAGATGCCGTCCCGTGGGACGCATCGGCTCGCCGCGGCGCTCCACCCAGAGGGCTCCGTCAGGGTTGAGGCTGATTTCCTGCACGCCAGGGTCATCGAGGTATTGGACGAGGGGGCTGAGGATGGCTCGCAACGTCTGCATCTTCGCGTCAGCGTCGGTGGTCATGACGTCACCGCCGTGCCGCTAGCGGCCGCCGCCAACTCGTCCGTGTTGGAGATGTCGGGTAGAACCTCGGACGCGAAGCGGTTCGCAGATGCCATGCGCTCGGCAAGCATCTGAACGAAGCCTGCGAAGCGGGTGCCGGCGGCCTGCTTCGCTGCAGCCTTCGCATCGTCCCCATGGACGACGGGGAGGTGGGCGAAGAAGAACTCGAGATAGAGAGCAAAAGCCTCGGACTGGAGTGTCGCGAGCGTCTCCATGGCCACCATTCGATTCTGGAGCCTGTTCAGGCGCTTCAATACGAGCGTCGCGTCGCCCGTCCCTGACAAGTACTGGTCGACAGCGGCAATGACGACGCTCGATTCAGTGACCCGCTTGGCCGCAGCGTACTTCTTGATTGCCGCGGCCAGGTCAACCGGCACGTACGGGTGTATCTTCTTGCGCTTCTTCTTCGCCTGCTTCGGGCTTGGGTCAGTCTTCACAGCGGGACATCTCCACGGCGTCGGCTACGAGGTGAGGTGACAGGAGCGGGGTCTTCCTCCGGCGCGCCTTCGTCGTCGTCATCGGAATCCGGAGTGCTGCCGTCCGCAGCAATGCCCGACTTCCAGAGCATGTCGAAGGGGTCGGCATCATCGGAATGGGGGGATGGCGGTGGCGCCTCCGAGGGCTCGTCCGCATCGCCTGACGGCGCTCGTTCAAGGGGTGGTGGCTCCGACGTCGCGCCGAACAGGTCCAGAGAGAGTCGCTCTTGCTGCTGCGGGCGCGCCTTCCTTCTCTTCGGCGCAACAACTGCGGCGGAGCCGGCGGACGCTCCGGTCGCAACCGGAAGAGCTGCCGCAGGGCCCGGGCTCGCCTTTGGCGTCTCTGTCGAGCTGGGCGATGAGGTCTCGGCGAGTTCCTCCACGTTCGGGGCACCCAGGGCCGGAGGTGCAGGGACAGCCGTGGCGCCGCCTCCCATCAGCGTAGGTAGAGCTGCGTCATTGGCTGGACTGACAGGAACAGGCGGCGTGGCCGCGGGCGCGGAAAGCTTCCTCTGTTCCCAGTCGTTGGAGACGACCCGAACGAGGAACTCGCGCGCCTGCTCGCGGGGGTCTTCAGGGGGCGGCAGATTTGCCCGGGCAGAGAACGCTGCGTCGGCGTAGTAGAGCACCTTCCGGGCTCGGCACGGCGGGAGTCCTCCGACGATGACGAGGGCATCGCTCGCTGGCAGCGTCATGACTTCGCCGGGCGTCAGGAGGTCGCGCCCATGCTCTTGCTCGCTGCTCGACTTGTTGCCGAGCCACCCGGCGAGGCGCTGTCCGCTGAAGCTGACGTTTTCGGTGACGACAGTCGACTTGCCGAGCATTTCGGAGATGCGCGCCGCCGTCTTCTCGTTGTTCGCACCGTAGGAGACGCGAACGTGCGAGTTGTCGAGAATCGAGTTGTTGGGGCCGTACTGCTCTTCGAGCTGCCCCAAGGACTGCGCGATGAGGAGGCACTTAATCTTGTACCCCGCAAAGAACGCCAGGGACCTCTCGAAGAAGCTCAGGCGGCCGAGCGTTGGGAACTCGTCGAGCAGCATAAGGAGTCGGTGCTTCGGCCCGTCGTCCTTGGGTGCAGGAGGCAGCACCTCAACATTGCCCCTGCGGAACACGCGTGACGCGATTGCGGCGAGCACCTGGTGGGCTGGCCTGTACACTGGAGCGGCCATGGATTCCGTCAGGCGTGTCCCGATTTGATTCAGGACGAGGCGTATCACCGGCGTCAGCCGCTCCCCATCTGACGGCGGCAACACGAAGTACAGGGAGACCGGGCGCTTCGCATGCATCAGGTCCGCAATCCGGAAGTCGCTCGCGGATGTGTTCCTCGCTACGAGCGGATCTCGGTAGATTCCGAGGAACGCACAAGCCGTTGACACGACACCGCTCAGCTCGTTCTCACTCTTGTTGAGCGCCTCGCGAGTGGACGACGCAATGACGGGATGGGGT
Organism: Myxococcus llanfairpwllgwyngyllgogerychwyrndrobwllllantysiliogogogochensis; assembly: GCF_006636215.1. Classification (GTDB taxonomy): domain Bacteria; phylum Myxococcota; class Myxococcia; order Myxococcales; family Myxococcaceae; genus Myxococcus; species Myxococcus llanfairpwllgwyngyllgogerychwyrndrobwllllantysiliogogogochensis. The sequence goes on from NZ_VIFM01000159.1 coordinate 20,520, forward strand.
CCGCTTGGTGTGTGCTGCGTCGAGAGCATCAGTTCGAGCGTCTCGATGATGCTCCGCTCGGGATTGGAGAGGAATGTCGCCACGCCTGCGAGCGTCTTGTCGGACTCGGAATAGAGAACGTGGAGGATGGCTGCGGTGAGCAGTGTCCCTGCAGCGAGTTTCCAGTGGTCCTTGTCACCGCGCTTGCCGCTGGGGTCGATGAGCATCTCAACGATGTTCTGGACGTCCTTGACCTCGTTAGGTCCTGCGCGGACCTCGAGGAGAGGATTGAACCGTGCGGAGTACTCTGCGGCCGGCTCCCACCGGATGCAGTGAGAGAACTTCTTCCGCCACCCGGCGGTGGCGTGCCACAGCTCCTTCTTGAGGTCGTACACGAGGACACTGCCGCGCCACGTCAGCAGCGTTGGCATGACGATTCCCGCGCCCTTGCCCGAGCGCGTCGGCGCGAAGACGAAGACGTGTTCGGGGCCGTTGTGCCGGAGCAAGTAGCTGCCCGGGCGCTCCTCGCGAAGCCGGCGCTCTCCGTTGTCGTCGACGTACTCGTCCAGGACTGCGTCATCTGTCTGCGCGAGGACGACACCGTCATTGACGAGAAGCCCGCCGCGCTTGAGGTCGTCGCTCGTCGCCCAGCGTGCCGTCCCATACGTCGTGCGCTTGGAGCTTGGTGCTCCCCGAAGGATTGCGAGCCCGAAGAGGCAGAGGATGGTGAGCGCCACGCCGGCGAACAGAATCCACACCGCGGTGGAGAGGTATGCCTCGGCGGGCCGGTAGCTCCCGTAGCGCCACGTCCACACGAAGACGAAGTGTGGTGGGTAGAAGCTATGCCCTGCGACTCTGCCTAGGGGTTCGCCGAGTTGGGGTTGGTACGCGAAAGTCGCTGCGAGGTACTGGGTCGCGGTGGTGAGGCTCCCGACAACCCCCAGCACCGAGACGAGGACATGAGCCGGATGGAGGAATCGACGCATGCCGCAACGCAATAGCATGACAGAATGATGCGATACAATAGAAGCACAGCCTCCGACTAGGCCCCGCGGCGCGGGCCCGGTCGGCGGACGACGAGGGCACCATTCTCGCGTCCAACTTCGATGCGCTGGCCCTCAAGCCCACGTAGCTCCGCCGTCAGCGGAAGAAGTACGAAGCGCCCTTCCCGATAGACCTGGGCGAAGCGACGACCACTCACCTCGTTCGGCTTCGTCAGAACCACTTTCCCGTTCCAGAAAGCCTTCTTCGGGAGTGCCGGGACGTATTCCCCCCCCTGCTGAAGGGCCAGCCGCTCGCCCGTCTCCCGCATCTCGAGCTTGCGCAGCTCCTGGAGGAGCTTCTCACCTGGTGCCAGACCCAGGGATTTGAGGAACACCCGACGCGAGCGGATGGCGGCGGACAGCTCAGCGCCAAACCCATGAAGTGCAACAACAGGTGGCTCTACCGTGTCGAGCCACGTAGGTCCCCTGTAGGCCCGCTGCTTCTCGAGAGTCGGACTCTTCCGCTCAATCTTCAGCTTCTGGAGCTTCGGATAGGCGCCGGCGGCATTCGCCAGCACCAGAGGCAAGTCAGGCGTCACCTTCCAGCCAGTCTCGGTGCGCACCGCCAGTCCCTCGCCCTCGAGCGCAGCCAATCGACGCACACATGCCTTGACGATGTCCTCGCTCGAGCTGTTCCGCCCTGAGTCCTGGACAGGCACCCTCCCCTGCACCAGGGCCTTCAAATGCGCCTCGGGCGAGTAGGTGCCGCGATTCAGCCGAGCTGCGGCATCGATGCTGCTGTCTTCCTGGGTATGAACACGGGCAGAGAACTGCGCGGCGACAACCTCCCCCTCCCGGATGTCCTCGGCGAGGCCGCGAAGCGGGAGGTAGTACCCCTCCCCTCCCGCCGTCTCGATGCAGACGAAGTGGCTCCCCTTCCCCTCGTTATGAAGCCCGCGGAACCGGACGATGCCCTCCACCATCGCGGGGAGGTGGCGAGGTCCCTCGACGATTCGGTACCGGGACGGGTCGCCCTGAAGCCCATGGTGCATCCGCTTGATGATGTCGCTGCGCTCGGCATGGGCCTGGAGGCTCCGTGTCCAGTCCGGCTCCATCCGCCAGCGCATCGGCCCGGCCGAACGCGCCAAGCCCATGCGCTCCAGAGTCCCGAGCCGACCAACCAGCCGCGCTCGCTCCATTCGCGCCCCCGCATCGGTCGGCGCGCCGCTGAGTTCGACAAAACCAGGGGTCGCCCTACCCCGCTTCTCGAGCTCCCTGTCGAGGGACGTCACCCGTTCCTGCCGAACCTCTTTGGCGAGTTGCTGCTGAATCTCAAGGACGTTCCGCTGTCCCAGCTCCGCCGTCGCGATGGCCTGAGCCCTCCAGCGAATGCCGTTGCTGACGTAGGCTCGGTCCATCCTGAGCTCGTGACCGTCGGTGCCCAGCCCGCGGATGACCACATGGGCGTGCGGATTCTCGGTGTTGTAGTGGTTGGAGGCCAACCACTCGAATCGCCGGCCGAGGTCGCGCTGCATCTGCTCCATGAGTCGGGGCACGAAGTCCCGCAGGTCGAGCGCCGCCCCATCTTCCGGCGAGATGATGAGGCGAAACTGGTGGGGCTCCCCGGGTAGCTCCGAGAGAGCATCCTCGAGCTTCAGCGAGCCGTCCGGTCCGTACAACTGTCCGCGCCCGCCATCCTTCTCGACGCCCTCCCGTTCGATGTAGCGGAGGTGCAGTCGCGCGGCCTTACGCCCGTACTCGTTCTGCTGGACGACGGAGACCTTCACCGCCACTCGTCGGTCCATCGGACCTGGCGCAGGAACGTCTCGAGCAGCATGGCCGCGATTCGGGTGCCCGCCCCGGACGTCTTTTCCCCTACTGCCAGATGCTCCGCCGCTTCCGGACGGCTGGAGAAGGCGCTGGCGTGCCAGCACAGCGTTCTGGAACGTCGGCAGACGCTCCTCTCGAACCCGCTTGGCCCGCCCCATGGCCGGCCGAAAGCGTCCGCCTCCATCCTCCTCTGACGACGAGCCCATGGCGCCTTCCTGGTGACCCGATTTCCCCTGTGATTCCGTCATGCTATCATATCACAGGTCACCAAAGCAGCATCCTTGTCACCAAGAATTCGCCAGTAGAAACAGAACCTTATCCCCACCATGGAAACATTGCTTTATCTTGCCCTACCCCTACGACTTTCGCTGTCGTCTGCTGTCTTCGTCGTTGTGGCCTCCGAAGTCGCAGTGGTCCTGCAGCAGGGGGTCAGCCGACTGCGGCTCGGACGATGGCCCTATCGGTGTGACGTCGTGCTGCCAATGAGGGCGCATGCCTCTCGAACCCTTCCGTCATTGCTTTGTTGTCACTGAGAGATGCCCACCGTGGCGATGCGTCACGGGTTCGTCATCATTCCCTTATGCATGAGCAACGCCGCAATGAACCGCCAACAGGATGCTTGCGCCGGCATCTGTAATACGTTAGTAGTTCACGACGTAAGGCGGCGCGCGTCTCTCGACCGGCCCCTCGCTCACTCTTTTTCAGAGGAGGACCACATGCCCAAGGCAGGGACCCTTAAGCATGAGGACATTCTTCGGCTCAAGGAGAGACTCAGCAATGAAGCAGCAGTGCCCACAAGGGTCGACTTGACGAAGATAGAAGCGGTTTCTCAGCTTCTCCCTCAAATCAAGGCGCTGCAGTCCAAGGGCTATCGCGTTGCGGACATTGCAAAGGTCCTCACAGACGAAGGCTTGCCCATCAATGAGGCAACGCTCAACACCACGCTCACGACCATCAAAGCACGAGCAAAGGAGGCCGAGAAGGCGACGAAGAAGCACCAAGTGAAGGAGAGGACTGCGACCGGACGAAGCGAAGCGAAGGCGAACGACACAACGCGAGGCGGAGCACCTCGCGTAGCCGCTCCTAAGGGCCAGCCCAAGCTGTCGCTGAGCGAAGGACTCGCTGGACCCGCAACGGTGCGGGACAGCCCGCAGAAGCCCATGCCCAGCGAGGAGAGCGAACCGAGACAAGCCGGCCCCGTGACGAACAAAGGGGTCTTTGAGCCAGTGCCGGACAGCGAAGTCATCTAGGGCAGTAGGAGGAAAACGTGAGCAACAAAATTTACTGGGTGGGTGGCAGCAAGGGTGGCGTTGGCAAGTCGATGGTGAGCATGGCGCTCTGCGACTTCCTCATGCGACAGGGGGAGAAGCCGTACTTGGTCGAGTGCGATACCTCGAATCCGGACGTCATCAAGGCCTACCATCAGGAGGTCAAGAACGGGGATATCAGCGCATCGTCGGTCAACCTCGATGACGACGAGGGATGGGAGGTTCTCGCGGATATTCTCGCGACGCATCCGGACAAGCCGGTGGTGGTCAACACGGCTGCGCGGAACAACGACTCTGTGGCGAAGCGAGGGTGGTACCTGATTCGTGGAGCAGCAGAGCTCAGCCGCCCCCTCGTGACGTTGTGGGTGGTGAACCGCCAGCGGGACAGCCTGGAGCTGCTGCGCCAGTTCCAGGAGGCGCTGGCGCAGTGGGGAGGCGAGTCAAAGGTGCATGTGTTGCGGAATCTCTACTTCGGAGAAGAGAAGAAGTTCGAGTTGTACGAGGGCTCCAGAATCCGCGCTGCTGTTGAAGCGGCGGGCGGCAAGAGCCTCAGCTTCCCGGATTTGTCGGACCGCGTCTCGGACGCGGTGTACAGCAATCGCCTCTCCCTGACCCGTGCTGCAAAGGAGTTGTCGTACGGGCTGAGGATTGGCTTCGAACACTGGCGCGACCAGGCCGACGGAGTGTTCAGAGCAGCCCTTGGGTGAGTGACATGGGAACCTTGGAGCAGCCTCCGGTTTTCGAGCAGCTCCTCGGACGGGTGCCGTCGGCGCGCGAGCGTGAGCGCCTTCTGCGGCTCCAGAAGGCGCTTGACCTGCGGGATGACGACCCGATGTGGGCAGTCGCCGTCATTCTGCAGGACTACGACGCTGCGATGAGAGAGGAACTGGAGCGCGTCCACGAAGTGATGAAGGCGAGTCGGGTGGAGGTGGCGCGCAACAACCACCTCATCCGAGAGCTGGCGGCGAAAGTCAGCTTTCCCTCGCAGCCGCCTACCCCAGCGCGGCAACTTCGTGGCTGGATGATGACAGCGGGAGGAATGTGTCTGGTCGTGTTCGCGTCCCTCTGCATCACCGTCGGCTACACGCTCGGCAGCGGTGATGTTCCGGCATGGTTGGGGACAGAGGAGAGTAGAGGCGCACGGGTAGCCTCGGTCATCCTCAAAGCTCCGGCAGGGTGGCTGCTCCTCGTGCCGTTGTTAGGCGTCTCCGGCTACCTGGCGCACGAAGCGTGGACGATGATGCGTGAGCGGACTGGAGGCCTTCGAGCGCGTGTTGGCGCCTGGGGCCTTGCGTTCCTTGCGGCAAGTAGCGTGGTTGTGGTGGGAGGAGTCCTCGTAGGCCTCTTGTGAGCCGCTGGTCTCCCTCGACAGCCGCCATGGACGACGCCGGCCCCCTCCGGGGTGCCCGGGCCTGCCCGGGCCGAGAGGGGGCCTGGACGTCGCCGGCGAGCTGCTCGAGCTCCGGGCGCCGCGCCTGGACGTCGCCTGGGCCTCTCCGGGGTGCCCGGGCCTGCCCGGG
>NZ_VIFM01000015.1 GCF_006636215.1 Myxococcus llanfairpwllgwyngyllgogerychwyrndrobwllllantysiliogogogochensis
GCCCCCGCGCGCACCGCCCAAGCCCCCGCGCCCGAGCGACTGGATGCAGGACTTCCTGAACGCGCACGCGGCGGCGCATCCAGAGGCGGCGAAGCCTCGACTCACGAGGGCGAAGCCCGCGGCGCCTCCGCCCCCCGCGAAGCCGGGCACGCCCTCCTGGATGGAGGACTTTGGAGCGAAGCCACGCCCGGCGGCTCCCTCTCCTGGCACTCGGCGTGAGCCGTCCGCCCCCTCGGCGTCCGTGCCCTCGAAGAAGCCCGACTGGATGTCCGACTTCGAGGACTGAGGGCGCCTCGCGCGAGGGCGTGGAACCCCGCCGGAAGGTGATAGCCTCGGCCCCCAACCTGGCAGGGGGAACGATGGGTCACGAGAAGCCGGTCGAGCCGTTTTCGGATCTTCACGTCGAGGAGGGGAAGGTACGTGCGGTGTTGCTGCACGACCCCACCGTCGAGGGCCTGGACGTCGCCATCTACATGGACGCGTCCGGCAGCATGCAGGAGGAGTACAAGTACGAACGTCCCAACCGCTCCTTCCTGGAGTGGTTGCGCGGCGCGCCCCTGAAGGACCCCGCCAACCAGGTGGAGCCGCAGGTGCAGTGGATGCTGGAGTACCTGGCCACCAAGGACCGCAACGGAATGCTCCGCGTCGCCTACTGGGCCAGCGGCTCTTCCGGCAAGGACGTCGAGGTGGTGGGCGAGCTCAAGGGCGTGGACGTCAAGCAGTACAAGTTCCCCGGCGCGAAGAGGCTGGGCAAAAACACCTTCCTGGCGCCGGCGCTGAAGGACTACGTGCGCTACCTCAAGGAGCAGGTGCCGCTGGGCGCTCGCCGCGGCTGCGCGGTCATCGTCACCGACGGACAGTTGCATGACGCCGACGAGGTGGAGGCGTTCTCCGCGAAGGTGGCGAAGGACATCGCGGCGGGACGGCTGCCCCGGCTGAACTTCGTGCTCGTCGGCGTGGGTGACGCCATCGACGAGGAGCAGCTCGAGAAGATTGCCCACATGGAGTACCCGGGCGTGGGGCACCTGTGGTGCCACCGCATCGCGAAGGAAATCAACCAGGTCGCCGAGCTGGTGGCGGTGCTGGTGGACGAGAACATGACGGTGGCCGCTGGCGGCACCATCTACGACGACAAGGGCAAGGTGCTGAAGACGTACGAGGGCCGCCTGCCCGCGGTGCTGGAGTTCGACGTGCCCGAGGGAGCGGAGAGCTTCACCCTGGAGGTGAACGGCCAGCGCTTCACCCAGCCGCTGCCGGACGAGGACCACCACGAGGAAGACGAGGACCATCACTGATGGCTGGCCACGAAGTCATCGTGCGTCCGTTCTCGGACGTGCATCGGATGGGGAACAAGGTGGTGGCCACGCTGCTGCATGACCCCACGGTGGAGGGGCTGGACGTGGCCCTCTACATGGATGGCTCGGCGAGCATGGAGGACGAGTACGGTCCTCGCGGTGTGCTGGCCAAGCTGGCGCCGGTGAAGAACCTGGTCGAGCCGCAGATGCGGTGGATGCTGGAGTACCTGGCCAGCAAGGACCGCGACGGGCAGGTGCGCGTGGCGTACTGGGCCACCGGGGATGGCAGCCAGTTGGAGGAAGTGGGGCTGCTGTCGGCGGTGCAGGCCAAGGACTTCCGCTTCCCGGGGCCGAGGGCCTACGGCAAGGCCACGGTGATGCTGCCGGTGCTGCGCGACTTCGTGGCGCACATGAAGCAGCAGGTGCAGACGGGCGCGCGGCGCGGGCTGGCGGTCATCATCACCGACTCGCAGTTGTCGGACGGCAACGACGTGCGGGCCTACGCCACGCAGGTGGCGAAGGAAATCGCGGCGGGCCGGCTGCCTCGGATGAGCTTCGTCTTCGTCGGCGTGGGCGACCAGGTGGACGAGGAGCAGATGGAGGAGATCTCCCACGAGACGTATCCGGGCGTGGGCCACCTGTGGTGCCACCGCATCGCCGACCGCATGGAGGAGATGGCGGAGCTGGTGGCGGTGCTGGTGGACGAGACGATGACGGTGGCTGCTGGTGGCACCGTCTACGACGAGCAGGGCAAGACGCTGAAGTCGTACGAGGGTCGGCTCCCCGCGGTGCTGGAGTTCGACGTTCCTCCGGAGTGCAAGGCGTTCACCCTGGAGGTCGCGGGGCAGCGCTTCACGCAGCCGATTCCCGAGGAGCACGAGGACGACGACCACCACGAGGAGGAGGCCGAGCCCGTGCGTGCTCCGACTCCCGCCCCCGCCCCTGCCCGCAAGCACGGCGGACACCGCCACTAGGTTTCAGCTTCAGGAAGAAGACGCCATGTCCGAGCAGAAGAAGACCGATGCCCAGGCCGACCACGTCCACGGACCGGACTGCAAGCATGACCACGGACATGGCCACGGGCCGTCCCTCGCGGCGGTGAAGCCGGCCGCCGCGAAGCCCGTACTGAAGGGATTGAAGATCATCGGCCCCAAGCGCGAGGACAAGCACGTCCACGGGCCGGGGTGTACCCATGACCATGCCGCGCACGGTGGAGACGCGCATCAGCACGGTCATGACCATGCCCACGGTGCCGATGCGCATCAGCACGGTCCAGGGTGCTCACACGACCACGGTCAGGCCGCCGCGCATGAGCACGGAGCCGGGTGCGACCACGACCACGGCGACCACGGGCATCACCACCACCACCCGAAGCCGAAGCGCGTCCGTCCACCGGGCTACCGCTCGGCGGAGGGCGGAGGAGTCGCGCTCCAGCTCGACCTGGAGGACGCGCTACCGGGAGAGACAGATGACGCGGGCCGCTTCCAGAAGTTGGAAGCCGCGCTCGAGGCGCACCACGGCGTCATCGACGTGCACCTGCGCCGGGACCAGGGCTACGCGGAGGTCTGCCTCCACTACAACCCCGGGCTGGTGAACGCGGCGGCGCTGCTCGCGACGGTGAAGCGCACGGGTGAGCAGGTGGCGAAGCGGTACAAGAGTCACACGTGGTTCGTGCGAGGGATGAGCTCAGCCGACTCGGCGACGGCCATCGAGCACGGGCTCGGCAAGCTCCCGGGCGTGCTGTCCGCGAACGTGGCGTATGCCAGTGAGCGACTCGTCGTGGAGTACGACAGCGAGGACATCTCGCTGAAGGGCATCGAGACCGGAGCGAAGAAGCTCGGCTACACGCTGGAGGTGCCGAGCCACGGCCATGCGTGTTCGCACCATGCGCACGGAGGCGGCCTGGCGCCGCTCCTGGAGATGCCGCTGGTGGTGGCCTCGGGAGTGCTGCTCGTCGCGGGGTGGCTGCTGGAGCGCTTCGCGCCCGTGCCCGCGCTAGTGCCCACCGTGGTGTGGGCGCTGTCCATCCTGAGTGGCGGGTTCTTCGCCATCCGGGGTTCGGTGAAGTCGTTGCTCCAGCTGCGCATCGACATCGAGACGATGATGGTGGTGGCCGCGCTAGGAGCCGCGGTGCTGGGTTCCTGGTTCGAAGGGGCCTTCCTCCTCTTCCTGTTCAGCGCGGGTCACGCGCTGGAGCACAGGGCAATGGACCGTGCGAGGCGCTCCATCGAGTCGCTCGGTGCGCTGCGTCCCGAGGTGGCCCGAGTGCGCCGGGGTGGCGAGCTGGTGGAAGTGCCCGTCGCGCAGGTGCTCCGTGGCGACCGCGTCGTCGTCCGTCCGGGAGACCGCGTTCCGCTCGACGGCATCATCCGAGAGGGAAAGAGTTCGCTGGAGCAGGCCGCCATCACTGGCGAGTCCATGCCCGTCCCCAAGAAGCCTGGGGACGAGGTGTTCTCCGGAACGGTCAACTGCGAGGCGCTGCTGGAGGTGGAGGTCACGCGGCTCTCGTCGGAGTCGGTGCTCGCGCGAGTGGTCGACATGGTGGCCGAGGCCGAGGCCCAGAAGGGTCCGAACCAGCGCTTCGCGCAGCGGCTGGAGCGCACGTTCGCCCCGCTGGTGATGATTGGCGCGGTGGTGTTCCCCGTGGTGCTCGTGTTGATGGGGATGCCGCTCAAGGAGGCGATTCTGCGCGCGGTCTCCCTGCTCGTCGCCGCGTCTCCGTGTGCGCTGGCCATCTCCACGCCGTCGGCCGTGTTGTCCGCTGTGGCGGCGGCCGCGCGAGGTGGCGTGCTCATCAAGGGCGGCATCTACCTGGAGCTGCTCGGGAAGGTGAATGCCATGGCCTTCGACAAGACGGGTACGCTCACGGTGGGCAAGCCGAAGCTGCTCAGCACTGCGCCGGTCGAGGGCGTGACGGACGAGGAGCTGCTCGGAACGGCGGCGGCAGTGGAAGCGCTCTCGGCGCACCCGTTGGCGCACGCCGTGGTGGAGGCCGCGTCCGCGAGGGGCATCCAGGCCCCGGCCGGAAGCAACATGGAAGCCATCCACGGCAAGGGCCTGCGCGCGAAGGTGGGTGACGCGCTGGTGGACGTGGGCAGCCTGGCGCTGTTCGAAGGGGACACTGTTCCCGCCGACATCAAGGCGCAGGTGGACCGGCTGGAGGAGGCGGGGCAGACGACGATGGTGGTGCGCAAGGCAGGGCGCTACCTCGGAGTGCTTGGGGTTGCGGATACCGTGCGCGCGGGAGCGCGGCATGTCATCGAGACGCTCAAGCAGCAGGGCATCACCCGGACGGTGATGCTGTCTGGAGACAATGCGCGGGTGGCGAGGTCCATCGCCGCGCAGGTGGGGCTCGACGAAGCGCGAGCGCCGATGATGCCCGCCGACAAAGTGACAGCGGTCCGGGAGATGGGGCGGCAGGGCTCGGTGGCCATGGTGGGCGACGGAGTCAACGACGCGCCCGCGCTGGCGGCTGCGGCGGTGGGCGTGGCGATGGGTGGAGCGGGCTCGGACGCGGCGCTGGAAACGGCGGATGTGGTGCTGATGAGCGATGACCTGTCCCGTCTGCCCTTCGCGTTGGGACTGGCGCGTCAAGCCACGGCGGTGATGAAGCAGAACCTGGTCATCGCGCTGGGAATCAGCGCGGTGCTCATCATCGCGACCCTCTTCGGCCTGACGCAGATCAGCCACGCGGTGGTGCTGCACGAGGGAAGCACGTTGCTCGTCGTAGCCAACGGCCTGCGCTTGCTCGCCGTCAGGCCCAAGGTGATGGGCTCAACGCCCTTGCCTTCGATGGGTATCCAGCCCGCGCCTCGGTGAGCCGAAGGAGGCTGGACTCTCTCCAGCCTCCTCCGTAACGCCCACCCTCACCAACAAGGAAGAGGGACGGAGCTCTTCAAATAGAGGCACGCACACAAGGTGCTTCCCACCCTCTACAAGACGAGTCCTACGCGATTTCGGTGGCCCGTGGAACACCGTGGAACCATCAAAAGCGTGCTGCTGGGTGACGCGCTTCGTGGCCAAGTACAACACCGAGCACCGACACTCCGCCATCCGCTTCGTCACGCCCGACGACAGGCACTTCGGTCGCGAGGCCTCGCTGCTGGCTCGACGCCACCGGGTGTACCAGCGCGCCCAATCCCGTCACCCGGAGCGCTGGAGCCGCGTCACGCGCAACTGAACTCCTGCGGGCTCCGTCCGCCTGGGCCCCTCGCCCAACCTCACCCCGGCCGTGCAGGAGATGAATCCCATCGGCTGAACCCTCTCACGCGACATCTACCTTGACGCTCACCAAAAGCCTCGCCAGACATGCGTACTGGAGGCCACCGCCAGCACGTAGGGCTGATGTAAGTCTTCGAGAAGCGCCCACGGACTTCTCTCCCGTCTTCATAAAGCCCGTCTCGTCCACCGCCAAGATGCCTCCTTCGCCCAGCGCCCTGCGTGCGTATTCCAGCACGTCGTCGCTCACCGCATCCGCGTCCCACTTCGCACGCAGCAGTAGGTGCAGGAACGAATAGGACGCTTGATGCCCCGCATCCGCCGAAAGGCTCTGCACGTTCTTGAGCTGTGCTCACCCCTGCAGAGCCTTCACGTACTCGACTGCGGTGGAATGCGCCTTGCGCCTGCGGAAATGCGGCCGCAGCCAGCCACTTACCGTCTCCAGCGCTATCGCGACACAGCCAACCAGTCGGACTTCCTATGCCTGTGCTTCTGTAGCCGATGGCTGCTGCATGAGAAGCCTCGCTCAGTCCTCCTCCTGTTTCTTCAACAGGAGGAGGACTGCGGGGCCTTCGGAACTTCAGCCGTAGGATTACGCGGACCAGATGCTGCTAAGTTAGGACTCTCTTGGTATGATCCCTGGTGAAGACAGCGTATCGATGGACCACACACAATGAACTATGGCGGATGGCGGAAATGACAAAGTCTGTTGCATTTTTCAACAACAAGGGCGGGGTCGGAAAGACAACACTGATCTGCAACATAGGCGCTGTACTGGCTCAGGAGTATGGCAAGCGAGTGCTGATCGTGGACGCCGATCCGCAATGCAACGCAACACAATACATCCTACAGGAGAAGCTCGTAAACAGTGTCTATGCCAATCCGGACAAGGCATTTACAATCAACAGCGTGGTGCATCCACTTGCTGTCGGTCGTGGATATAGCGGGAGATTCTCTCCCACTGAGGGAGGAGAGTATGGGGTTGATTTGATTTTGGGTGACCCCCGGCTCGCGATTGCAGAGGATTTGCTTTCGGGAGACTGGAAAGATGCCACCTCCGGCAGCACCCGAGGCCTCAGGACAACTTTCTTGTTTTCGGATCTAATTTCCAGATGCGGCAATTATGACTTCGTCTTGTTTGACATGGGGCCTTCTCTGGGTGCGATCAATCGCTCTGTTCTTCTGGCGGTTGATTTCTTTCTCGTCCCTATGTCAATTGACATTTTCTCCTTGCGCGCAATCGAGAACATTACACAGGTTCTAGACAAATGGCGCCGACAACTTCGGGTCGGCCTGGAGTTGAACGAAAACCCAGGCGATCTGAGCTTCATTCGACGGCCGGAGAGTCTAAAATTCTGTGGCTATATTACGCAGCAGTATAAGGCCAAGAAAGACAAGCACGGCAAGGTTCAGCCTGTTGCCGCCTACGAGCGAATTCGAGCCCAGATACCCGACATTATTGAGGCCAACTTCATTTCAAAACTGCAACCAGAACACTCTGAGGTGAATTATGAACTGGGCTCTGTCGAGAATTTGTCGAGCTTGATCCCAATGTCTCAACAGCAGAGGCGACCAATTTTTGCGATTTCGGCTCAGGGGACGCATAACTCCAAGGCTCGAAAGACCAAGAAGGTGTTTGCCGCCATGGCCGATCGGTTGATGGAGAATATTGAGGAACTCCAATGATCACTTGGCCGGCTAGCGTTATTGAAGCACTTGCGCAGCGACGAGCGGTTGTCTTTATCGGAGCCGGAATCTCTGCTGGCTCAGTAAACATGGAAGGCAGTCGTCCGCCAAACTGGACTGAGCTACTCACAACGGCTGCCGAAAAATGCCCTTCTTTAAAGACAAGGGCGCGCAAGTTAATTCGGAATGGCGACCTATTGACCGCATGTGAACTGATTGGTGGGGATTTGGCCGAAGACTGGCCTAGATTTCTTGACGCACAACTCTCGGCCGGATTCAAGCACAACAAGAACCACGAACACATTCACAATCTAAAGCAGCAAGTCGTTGTCACTCCCAATTTCGATAAAATATATGACGCCTATGCCTCGACACATGTCGACAGTGTCATTGTAAAATGGGCTCGCGACTATGATGTCGTTTCAGATCTTCGCCAGGGGAAACGACTGCTACTGAAGGTTCATGGCACAATCGACCATCCAGAGAGCATTATCCTCACGCGTTCGGCGTATGCTGCAGCGCGAGTCAAGGAATATGCTTTCTTTCGAGTCATTGATTCGCTCCTTCTTTTGAATACGACGCTGTTTCTTGGATGTGGATTGAGCGATCCAGATATTCAGTTGATACTCGAGAATCAATCTTTACGCCACAATCCGGGGCAGCCACACTACTTTGTGACTGCCGAAAAGCTGTCTTCGGAAGAGCAGAAAATTCTCAAAAATACGCGAGGGCTGCGAGTGATCAAGTATAGCTCCAGCAATGGACACATAGAGTTGACTGAGAGTCTGGCTGATTTGGTGGAAAAGGTGGCAAATGCCAGGAAGGGATTCTTGGCTAGGCAGATTGAGCGAGAGAGCATGGACACCACCTACGCAGTATTGGATGTGTAGTAGCGCTGATGTAAGCGGATTGTAGCCCTGCCGAATGGTAGAGCAGGGCCGGTTGTTGGTGAGGGCCACCCATGGTTCAGACGATGGTCTGCAAACTCGTTCCGACACATGCTGGCCGCGCGCGAAGCAGTTGCCAGCTCAATCAGAAACGGGCCGTCGGCAGGCTGCTGCTCGACTCAGAGTTGTAGGACAGTGTCTTCGTGCATAGACGCGGCGGTTAGCTTCACCCGCTTCTGTGGCTCACCCATACTTCGTGTGAGTCCCTTCGAAGGCGAACGGGACACGGCGAGCTGCCGGAGCCGACCGACGGCCGGCGTTCAGCGGTTGCACGCTTCCGCTCGCACAGTAGAGTAGCCGCGCATGGATGTCCTGGCGCCGAGGCTTGCGCAGATTCAGGATGAGTCATCTGCGTCTCACCATCCTACCCGTGGTCACCCAGCTTCTTCTCTCCTGCTGAGTCAAGGTGCTGAGCGCCCCCCGATCTCCGGAAAGCGATCATAAGCACGCAGGAGCGCTTCCAGATGAACGGGATTGCCGAGATCGAGCGGCGCATCAGTGAGCCGCACGACCCAACCGCCCGATTCCGTGCGCCGCGCTCGTGAGAGCAGGTCCGCATCCCGGGCTGAGTCCGGAAAGCCGAGGGCTTCTGCGGTAGCGGACGACCAGTAATTCAACCACCCAAGATAATGTGGAATCTCGGCCGCACGATTGTACCGTGGGCGAAGAAGGCCGGGGAGTCCGTGGGACGTCGCAGATGGCTCCTCTTCCGGACCACGAAACTGCTGCGACACGACCTCATTATAGCCCGACGGCGATACATGCCCCCAGACGGCGCGAGCTTTCTCGCCTATCGCCTCCAGCACATCAGGCGCCGCCGCGATGCCGCCTGCGTCGAGCGGCAGATTCGCATGAACGTCAAGGCGTGGCGGACTGCCTACAGCAAGGCCGCTTGGATTCTCCCACCCGGTAAGCGTCACAGGCCGGCTTTCGTCATCGTTGCAAAGGAATGGAAACCCACCGTCGGTCCTTTCCGCCGCAATCCATTCATCGCGGCGCGGCAATGCAACGAAGCCCCCTTTTTCAGAAAGCGTCCACGCGAGCCGCAATCCGGGCACAGCGCGCTCCATCCCATGAATGATGGCAAGCGGCCGTTTATCGTCATCAACAAGCGCGGGCGCGTACACGTTGAGGTTGAGAGATTTCTGCAAAGCCATCACCTTAACACCAGTCCATGACAACGATTTCAAGATCGGGATCCAGTTCAAGAAGCGCGGTCCTGTGAACAGCGCTTCGGACCCCCACGACAAATTTGTACCCACATGCCTCCGCGAGCATTTGCTCGCGCTTTATCTCCGGTAGTTTGACCCGGGCAAAGAACCTCTGTGAATGAGGCGAGTGCAGGTCAAAATCATCAGTCTTTACTTCCCATAGCGTGCGCGTGGCCCGCTGCAATGCATCAAATTGCTTGCCGTTGACGACTACATCCCAGCCAGGGAAGCTGTTGTTCGGGACCTTATCAGCACACCTGTTGTGCTCTTCATCTCCGCCTCGGTGCGGCACTGGGACGGGCTCGCACTTGTGACGTCGCTCCGGGCCTCGGGGCTCGGTCGTCCCCGGAGGGAACCAGTCCTGTCCTGATGGCACAGGCTTGGGCTTTCGCTTCGCGGAGAGTTCCTGCGGGGCAGGCATCGACTGAGGCACGGACTCTATTTCTTCGGAACCACTCCCTCTCCTCAACTCATAGGCATCCAGCGCTTCCTTGATGGCGACGCCCACCACCACAACGCCGACGACGACGACCGCGCCCACGACGATCTCAGGGGCAGCCAAGACACAGAGGCCAACTCCCAGGACAACCGTTCCCGCCGAGGCGACGGCGCACCTCCCGCTCAGGTCGTTGAACCGGATCCGCTCATGGTCCAGGGCGTGATAGCACCGCTCCGCCAGCACGGGCCAAGGGAGGGAAGCCTCACGGGCTGCGCACCGTCCCCCATCACTCCACGGTAGCGCTGCCGCTCTTTGGAGATTGGCGCGCCTGGGGTTCGGGGACACTCGCTCTCTCAAGTTTGGTTCTGACGTAGCGCACGCCGAGAGGACGAGCAGGAGTGCAGTGCAGGCGCGGAAGCGCATCGCTACGTCCTTTCAGTCGAACCTGTGAGCCGAACTACGCAACGGGACATGGCTCCCTCTCAGCAACAGGTGACGCGGGGACGATACAATACCCCCTGGGGGTGATACCCCGGCAAACCGCCCCAGGCGCACAGTGCTTCTCCTCCGCGCCACCGTCCGACGGCGGGGACTCTTCACGGGGGAGACTTCCATGCAGCCTGCCGTCCTGGCCCTGGCGATTTCGAGCCTGCTGTTGACGGGACTCCTGGTCCGCACCGCCCTCCAGCTCCGAGCCGTCCGGGCCCGCTTCAAGCCCGTGCTCGACGTGGAGGCCGAGCGACAGCGCGTCCTCTCCTCCCTGGAACGCACCAAGGCCGAGTCCGAACACATGCTCGCCACCGAGCGCAACCGCGTCGCCTCCGAGCTGGCCCGGGAACGCGACCTCGCGGACGCCGCCATCCGGGGCGCGAAGGCAGACCTGGAGCAGGTCAGGGCGTCGACGGACCATGCCATCCGCCTCGAACGAACCCGCGTCGCCTCGGAACTCACCCAGGCCCGCGAACAAGCCCAGACCGAACTCACCCGTGCTCGCGAGCAAGGCCGCACGGAACTCGCTCGCGCCAGGGAACAGGCCGACGCCGCCGTCCGGGAAGTCGAGGCCCGACGCAATCAAGCCCGCGAGGAACAGGCCCAGCTCGAGCCCCTCATCGTCAAGCTGCGCGCCGAACTCCGCCCCCTCGAAGAAGAGACCATCCTCCGCTCCTACGGGTTCTACAAACCCATCTACAACCTCTCCTCCTCGGAGAAGTACGAACACCGCCTCGACACCCTCCGCGAACGCCAGAAGGCCATGCTCAAGAACAAGCAAGCCGCCTCCTGCAAGATTGAATGGACGGTCAACGGCAGCAAGGCCGAGGGCAAGAAGCAAACGGAGCGCACCCTCAAGCTGATGCTCCGCGCCTTCAACGGCGAGGCGGACGCCTGCGTGGCCAAAGTCACCTACAAGAACATCAAGGCCATGGAGGCCCGCATCCAGAAGTCCGCCGAGGCCATCAGCGGCCTCACCGAGATTCAGCAGTGCTTCATCTCCACCGACTACGTCGAGCTGAAGCTGGAGGAACTGCGCCTCGCCCACGAATACGAAGAGAAGCGCCAGGAGGAGAAGGAAGAACAACGCCGCATCCGCGAGCAGATGCGCGAGGAAGAGACCGCGCAGCGAGAACTCGAACGCGCCAAGCTGGAGGCCGAGCGCGAGGCCCAGCGTGACGAAGAAGCCCTGCGCAAGGCCCGCGGGGAGCTGGAGCGCAGCAAGGGCGCCGAGCAATCCAAGCTCCTCGAACGCATCGCCGAACTGGAACGCCGCGTCGCCGAGGACCAGGAGCGCCAACGCGCCATCTCCCAGGCCCAGCTCACTCGCACCGGCCACGTCTACGTCATCTCCAACATCGGCTCCTTCGGAGAGGACATCTACAAGGTCGGCATGACGAGACGACTCGTGCCCCAGGACCGCATCGACGAGCTGGGCGATGCCTCCGTCCCCTTCGAGTTCGACGTCCACGCCATCATCCGCACACCCGACGCACCGTCGCTCGAAGCCGCGCTGCACCGCACCTTCTCCCACCGCCGCGTCAACCGCATCAACGAGCGCAAGGAGTTCTTCCGCGTCACGCTCGACGAGGTGGCCAAGGCCGTGCGCGAACACCACGGCGAGTTCGAGCTGACCCGCATCGCCGAGGCCGCCGAGTACCGCAAGTCGCTCGCCCTCGCCGAAGGGGAGCGCCACGACAGCCCCACCTCGCTCCGCCCCGAGCGCGCCGTCGCCTGAGCCGCCACCTCTTCACCCCGCACCAGGCGCTCCCACCTTCAACCCGACTCGCGCGCCTTCGCCCCACGCATTCCAGTCTCCGAAGAGAAGAACACCCTGGCACTCACGACGCAGTGCGTTCTCGTTGGCGTCCCGCGGCACGGCTCGCGCATTCCACCCGACGTGCTCGCTTGGCACCTCACCGAGCTTCAGCTCCTTGGCACGCAAAGAAGTCCTGCCCTTCACATGGAGCAGGAACGTCACGCCCCGAGGCGCTGGGACAAAAATGGAAACGTGGCATGTTGCGCCCGCGATGGCCGTCAGCGTTTTCGACCTCTTCAAGATTGGTATCGGTCCCTCGAGCTCCCACACGGTGGGGCCCATGCGAGCCGCGCGCACGTTCGTGCTGCGACTGGCGGAGCATGGCCACCTGGAGAAGCTCACGCGCCTGAAGGTGGAGCTGTTCGGCTCGCTCGGCGCCACGGGCAAGGGCCACGGCAGCGACAAGGCGGTGGTGCTCGGCCTGCGCGGGGACACGCCGGAGGCCGTGGACGTGGAGGCCATTCCCGCCATCGTCACGCGCTGGCGCACCGAGGGCCGCATCAGCGTGCTCGGCCAGCGGGACATCGTCTTCAAGGACGGCGAGCACCTGGTGATGCACCGCCGCCGCAGCCTCCCCTTCCACCCCAACGGGATGCGCTTCTCCGCGTCCGGCGCGGACGGCGTGGAGCTGGACGCGTGCGTCTACTACTCCGTGGGCGGCGGCTTCGTCGTCGATGAGTCCGCGGCCACCGGCCAGGACCCACTGCGCAAGGACACCACGCCCCTACCCTTCCCCTTCCAGTCCGCGGCGACGCTGCTGGAGTTGTGCGAGCGGGAGCGCATGCCCATCAGCGCCCTGATGATGGCGAACGAGAAGACGCTGCGCTCCGAGCAGGACATCCGCTCCGGACTCTTGCGCATCTGGGACGTCATGCAGGCGTGCGTGCGCCGGGGCTGCGCGTCCAGCGGCATCCTCCCGGGCGGCCTCAAGGTGGAGCGCCGCGCGGCGGCCATGTACCAGCGCCTGCTCAGTCGCCCCGAGGCCGGCCTCACCAACCCGCTCACCGTGCTCGACTGGGTGAACCTCTACGCGCTCGCCGTCAACGAGGAGAACGCCGCCGGAGGCCGCGTCGTCACCGCGCCCACCAACGGCGCGGCCGGCATCATCCCCGCCGTGCTGCACTACTACTGGCGCTTCTGGCCCGGCGCGAACGAGGACGGCGTGGTGCGCTTCCTCCTCACTGCCGGCGCCATCGGAGTGCTCTACAAGGAGAACGCCTCCATCAGCGGCGCCGAGGTCGGCTGCCAGGGCGAGGTGGGCAGCGCGTGCTCCATGGCCGCCGGCGCGCTCACCGAGGTGCTCGGAGGCACGCCGCTCCAGGTGGAGAACGCCGCCGAAATCGCGATGGAGCACAACCTGGGCCTCACCTGCGACCCCATTGGTGGCCTGGTGCAGGTGCCCTGCATCGAGCGCAACGCCATGGCGTCCGTGAAGGCCATCAACGCCTCGCGCATGGCGCTCTCCGGCGACGGACGCCACTTCGTCAGCCTGGACAAGGTCATCCGGACGATGCGCGACACCGGCCGCGACATGAAGGACAAGTACAAGGAGACCGCGCGCGGCGGGCTCGCCGTCAACGTGCTCGAGGTCGCGAACCTCAGCGTCGGCCTGCCGGAGTGCTGAGCCAGGCGCGGCGGCCCAGGGACTGATTCAGTCCATGCGATAGGGGTTGCCCACAACCCCCTCGGCGCGCAGCGTGTCGGCGGGCACGAGGTAGGGATTGGCGGCCGGTTCCAACGCGCGCAGGAAGTCGTCCCACGCCGCACGGTCCACGTCGGCATCGGCCGGGACCGCGAGGGACTCGAACCAGGCGCGCGGCACGGGACGCTCGGCGCCGTGGTCGAACACCTTGACCTTGCGGTCGGGGCGCGCGCCGACCGGGGCATTGGCGGCCAGGGCGGCCAGCGCCCGCCGCAGCCAGGGCTCGAACCCACAGTCGGGCGGCAAGACGTGGCTCGCCAGGAGCGCGCACTTGCCGGCCTCGTTCACCATCTGCTGGCGTCCCTTCTTGAACGCGAAGTGCAGGTCCTGGATGCGAATCAGGGCCAGTTGGCGCGGGCCCTCTGGATTGCCTGGGGTGTTGGCCGCGCTCGTCACGCCGTCGTAGTCGAGGCCGCGCGAGTACGGTACGGCGGCCGTCGAGGCCCAGGCCGCCTCCAGCCTGGACAGCAGGTCGTTGACGTCGGTCAGGCCCGAGAGCCGCCACGCCACCCATTCGATGCAGGCCAGCCCCAGAGCGGCCTTGCCCTTGTAGTTCACCAGGGATACCGCATGGGCCCATGGGTCGGGGATGTTGTCCGGGTTGTCGAGCGCGAGCGACAGCGCGTTGTCCCACGGGAAGGCGAGCGGCGCCGCGGCGATTGAAGCCGGGACATGGGCGGGGCGTTGCAGCACGAAGGGCTCCTCGGTATCGACTTCCGTCAGTCTCTCACCCGCCCCATCCATGCGTCCCCATGGGTCGGCAGTTTCGATGACCTGGGCCTGTCCCTGCCCTGAGACGTCTGCCTTCCAGCTCCACCCTCTCCCTCGAGCAGGGGAGGTATTCGCCTACGAATACAACCGGACGGCGCCTCGGTCCCCCGTGGAGGGGCTTCGAGGCGATGACTCAGTGGGACAGCCCCTTCGACGAGGGCCACCCTCGCCGAGCTGTCCCTGTTCGAGTAGCGCGGGCCCTCAGCCTGCGCCCAGCGGCACGTCCCACCGCCGGGCGAGCCGCGCCTGCTCCTCCGGTGTGCGCAGGTCCGTTGCAGGCAACGCCACTCCGGGCCGGTGCAGGACATACAGGTTCCAGAGGCCCTGGAGGCCCAAGGCCTGGATGTCCGCGTACATCCGCTGCTCCAGCGCCGGGGCGAGCACGAAGCCGGCGGACTCGAACTGGCGACGCCACCATGCGAACGACGCAATCGTGACGTGCCCTTCCAGCGGTCGGCCCCACTCGTCGCGCGCCAGGTCCACTTCCGGCACCGGGCCCAGGTAGTCGGGCCCCAGCGACCGGTAGTGCTCCAGTCGCTCCGGCCGCACCTTCCCGTCGAACCAGCCATCCGGTCCCGTGCCACAGGGGCCGAAGGACGGCGCCGTCACCACCAGGAAGCCCCGCGTCACGCGGTGCAGCTCCGAAATCGCGTGCGGCACCATGGAGGGCGGCAGGTGCTCCAGCGTCTCGAAGGCGGACACGAGCTCGAACTGTCCGTCGTCGAAAGGCAGGCGCTGGGACAGGTCTCCGAGTGACAGGTGCGGCTTCACGTCCCACGGAGCGTGGTGGATGGCGAAGTCGCTGAAGTCACTGCCCTGGGTGTCCCACCCCAGCTCGCGCAGCGCCTGCACCGTGAAACCCAGCGCGCAGCCCACGTCCAACGAGGTGCGCACGTCGAAGTGATTCCACAAAAGATAGGCCGCCTTGTTGGCGTGGCTGGAGTCGCGGCGGTAGTGCTCGTAGCCGCTGTTGCCCTCGCGGTCCAAGGGGTTGCGTCCGGCGCCGTAATAGCTGGCCCCGTACATGTCCTTGCTCCCCTGCGCCAGGAGCAGCGACAGCTCGAAGCTCAGCAGCTCCAGTCCACTGCGCAGCGGCGGCACGTGCGCGACGCCCACCGACACAAGTCGCCGCGCCTCCAACGCCAGCCGCCGCCGCACCCGGGCGGGCAGTCGCTGGAGGCCGTCTTTCGCGAGGAGGGATGAGAGTTTCAAGGACACGACTCCGGCAGGCAGAAGACCCCGCCCTTATGACACAGGAGCGAGGGGTCGAGTCATCACTCCGCGAGCGGAGGCGCGCGCCCCTGTCGTGGCGATGGGGGGCTCACCCCTCATCCTCCGGGCCGCCCCGACACCGCCCCGATATTCGACGCGAAATCCACGCGCCTCACGGGGCCGTACGGATGGGCAATGCCTCCCGTCACACGCTCTCCTCGCGGCGTCTTCGGCGTCGTGCTCGCACTGGCCTGTGGTTGCAGTCGTGGCACAGGCGCTGCGTCCGCGCCCTTCACGCCCGACAACGACACGGAGGTCCTGGAGCAGGTGCCCGCCCGAGCGACCGACGCCCGCGCCCGCGAGCGTGCCGCGTTGCGACAGGAGCTGGACCGCCAGCCCCGGCAGTTGGAGCTCGCCGTCCGCCTGGCCCGGTTGGAGTTGAAGGAGGGGCGAGCCCGGGGCGACCCACGACACCTTGGGTGGGCCCAGGCCGCGCTCGCGCCCTGGTGGGACGAGGCCGAGCCTCCCCATGAGGTCCGCCTGCTGCGCGCCACCCTGCGACAGAGCCGCCACGAGTTCGACGCGGCCCTGCGAGATTTGGAAGCCGCCGTCCGGGAGGACCCTCGGGACGCCCAGGCGTGGCTGACGCGCGCCGTGGTGCTGGGTGTCCGGGGTCACCATGCGGAGGCGGAGAAGAGCTGCGCGCCGCTGGACACGCTCGCGGGGGCCCTCACCGCCGCCGTGTGTCGCGCGCAGGTGGACAGCGTCGCCGGACATTCGCGGCGAGCCTATGCGCGGCTCTCGGAGGCGATGTCTCGGCGCGGGGGTATGGGCAGTCCCGAGGAGCAGGCCTGGGCGCTGTCCACCCTGGGCGAAGCCGCTGCCCGCGCGGGGGATTCGGCACGGGCGGAGCTTCTCTACACACAGGCGCTCGCGGCCGACCCGGATGACGCCTACACCCGCGCGGCGCTCGCGGACCTGCTGCTGGACCTGAACCGGCCGGGTGATGCGTCGCGGCTGATGAAGGACCACGCGACGGACGACGGCCACCTCCTGCGCCGCGTGCTGGCGGAGACGGCCCTGGGTTCCGCGGAAGCTCCCGCGCTCGCCCAGGAGCTGGCGGAGCGGTATGCGGCCAGCCGGCTGCGCGGTGACACGCTGCACGCACGCGAGGAAGCCCGCTTCGCGCTGCACGTGGAGAAGGACGCGCGCAAGGCGCTGTCGCTCGCCCAGGCCAACTGGGAGGCGCAACGAGAGCCCTGGGACGTGCGCGTCCTCCTCGAGTCCGCGCTGGCCGCCGGAGCACCCGAGGCGGCGCGCCCCGCCCTCACCTTCCTCGATGCCTCCTCCTGCGAGGACCCGGGACTGCTCGCGCTGGCCGAGCGGCTGAAGAAAGCCGCGCCATGAACACCTCCCGCGAAGCGCCGAGCCTCCTCGCCCTGGCCGCACGGCCCAAGAAGACCGCGCCATGAACCGCATCCTCGCCCTGCTCGTCCTGCTGCCCGCCATCGCCCTGGCTCACAAGCCCAGCGACAGCTACCTGCACCTCGAACGCGCCGCGCACGGCTTCAACGGCCGGTGGGACGTGGCGCTCAGGGACCTGGACACGGTGCTGGGCCTCGACTCCAACGGAGACGGCGCGCTCGCCTGGGGCGAGGTGCGCACCCGCCAGGAGGACATCGCCCGTCATGTCCTGTCACGGCTGTCGCTGGGCACGGCCGGCATGCCCTGCCCCACCACCGCCGAGGGCGACCTTCGTGTCGCGCGTCACTCCGACGGGGCCTACGCGGTGCTCGACTTCCGCGCGGCCTGCCCCGTCGAACCCTCGATGCTGACGCTCGACTACACCCTCCTGTTCGACCGCGACCCGCAGCACCGAGGCGTCGTCCAGGTCACAGGTGAGCAGGGACAGGGCACGCTCATCCTGTCCGCGTCACGCCACGCGGTGGAGATTCCCCTCGCGAGGCTGTCCGCATGGAGCCACTTCGGCGGCATGGTGCACTCCGGTGTCGAGCACATCTGGGCGGGCCTGGACCACCTGCTGTTCCTGCTGGCGCTGCTGCTGCCCTCCGTCCTGAGGCGCTCACCGACGGGCGGATGGGAGCCCGTGGACAGGTTCGGCCCCGCGCTGCGCGACGTCGTGAAGGTGGTGTCGGCGTTCACCGTGGCCCACTCACTCACGTTGAGCGTCGCCGCGCTCGGGCTCGTGTCCCTGCCCTCCCGACTCGTCGAGTCCGCCATCGCGGTGAGCGTCATCCTCGCGGCGGCCAACAATGTCTTTCCTCGGGTTCGAGGCACCCGCTGGGCCGTGGCCTTCGCGCTGGGCCTGCTGCATGGCTTCGGCTTCGCGTCGGTGCTCGCCGACCTGGGCCTGCCCGCCGGGGGACTCGCCACGACGCTCCTGGGCTTCAACGTGGGCGTGGAGTTGGGACAGCTCGCCTGCGTCGCCGTCTTCCTCCCCGTCGCCTTCCTGCTGCGCGGCGCGTCCATGTATCGCCGCGCGATACTCGTCGGGGGCTCGGCGGCCATCGGCCTCATCGCCTGCGTGTGGCTCGCGGAGCGAGCGCTGGACCTGAGCGTCCTTCCGCTCTGACCCATCCAATCACGTCGCATCCCCGTATTGCATTCACCACCGGATGTCCGGCGCAGCCCCTGGCCCGTCGGTGGGATTTGCCCCCAACGTTGTGGAGACACGCATGCAAAGACGACAACTCGCGAGCGCACTGGCGCTCGCGGCGGCGCTGCTCGTACCGACCGCCCACGCCTCCAGTCATCGTGAAGCCCCCTTCATCACCCGGATGCCCAAGGTCGACGCCACCGATTTCTACATGTTCCGCAGCTATGAGCCGGGCCGTGGGGACTACGTCACGCTCATCGCCAACTACCTGCCCCTCCAGGACGCGTACGGCGGCCCCAACTACTTCTCGTTGGACCCCGATGCCCTCTACGAAATCCTCGTCGACAACAACGGGGATGCCATCGAGGACATCACCTTCCAGTTCCGGTTCACCAACAACCTGAACGGCCCCAATGGCATCACGCTGAACGTGGGCAACAACGGCAGCACGAAGAGCGTGTCCGTGCCCTTCACCAACGTGGGCGCCATCACCAGCGCGGACCGGAGCGCGCAGAACGTCCAGGAGAACTACACCGTCAAGGTCGTCCGAGGCCCTCGCCGCGCGGCGGCCGGACAGGACGTGACGAACACCGCCGGCCACACCGCCCTCTTCCCGAAGCCGGCGGACTACGTGGGCACCAAGTCGCTGGGCAACGCCGCCACGTACGAGACCTACGCCCGCCAGCACATCCACAACGTCAACATCCCGGGTTGCACGGGCACCGCGAAGCTGTTCGTCGGCCAGCGTCGCGAGCCCTTCGCCGTGAACCTGGGCCCCGTGTTCGACCTGGTGAACGCGCCTCCCGCGGTCATCACCGACCCGAACGCCCGCAACGCCGTCCCAAACCCGCTGGCGAAGAAGAACATCACCACGCTGGCGCTCGAGGTCCCCATCTCCTGCCTCAAGGCGGGCACCCAGGACGTCATCGGCGGATGGACGGCGGCCAGCGTCCGTCAGGCCCGCGCCATCAACCCCACCGCGTCGTACACCGTGCCCTCCCGTGAGGGGGGCGCGTGGACGCAGGTGAGCCGCCTGGGCATGCCGCTGGTCAACGAGGTGGTCATCGGCATCAAGGACAAGGACCGCTTCAACGCCAGCGAGCCGAAGGACGACGCCCAGTTCGCCGACTACGTCACCCACCCCACCCTGCCCGCCATCCTGGAGCTGCTCTTCGGCGGCGCGGGCGTGAGGGCTCCCACCGTCTTCCCTCGCGCGGACCTGGTGGCCGCCTTCCTCACGGGTGTGACCAGCGTCAACGCGAACGGCTCCACCGCGGAGATGCAGCGACTCAACACCGCGCTGCCCGCCACGGTGAAGGCGAACCAGAACAACCTGGGCGCCGCCGCCTGCTTCGTCAATGGCCAGCTCACCCTGGCCAATCCAGGGTGTGACCCGGCGGGCTTCCCCAACGGCCGCCGGCCCGGCGATGACGTGGTGGACGTGGCGCTGCGCGTGTCCATGGGCTACCTGCTCGCGAACGACACGCAGGCCCCCGCGCGCAACGTCCCGTTCCATGACGCCGTGCTCCAGGATGCCTCGCAGTTCGACGCCGTCTTCCCCTATCTCACCACGCCGCAGGCGGGTGCCAACGGCGACGGGACGTGAGCCCATGAGCACGCTCCGAGCAATGAGCTGTGTGCTGCTCCTGGGGGCCGCGCTGGCCTACACGGGATGCAGCGACGACGACGATGACCGCTCCCCGTTTCCGCCTCACCCCGACGCAGGCGCGGATGCGGGGACTGACGCGGGCACGGATGCGGGGACGGACGCGGGCGTGGAGTTCACCGCCTTCGTGAGGGACCTGGTCCTCAACGAGACCTCGGACACCACGACGCCCGTGAAGCTCGACGACAAGAACTTCGTGGACAACGCGCCCACCGACGCGTTCGCCCCGGCGTTCTTCCAGCACTAATCGCACACACACCACCGTAACTGAAAGTGCCTGGGTCGCGGACACACCCCTGTGTGTCCGCGACCCTTTTTCGTTTCATTGCGACCCCTGAGAAATGCGAGACATTTCCCAAAGGGGCCAATCACGGCACGACGCCCTGTGAGCCTCACGTCATGAACACCCCCAGCGAGCACACCAAGGATGGCGTGAGCTACCCGCTGGAAGTCCACCTGGTGCACACCGACGCCCAGGGAACTCCGAAGGTGGTCGTGGGCGTGCTCATCGAGGAGGGCTTCGTGAACGCGGCGCTGTTCACCGCCTTCCGACACCTGCCCCGACACGAGGGGGAGGAGAGCGCGCCGGCCGGTGCGCTCGTCAACGCCACCGCGCTCCTGCCCTCCAACCGGGCGTTCTTCCAGTACGCGGGTTCGCTCACCACGCCCCCCCTGCAGCGAGGGACTCCAGTGGTTCGTGATGAAGCACCCCATCCAGATGTCCGACGCGCAGATTGGCGCGTTCGAGCGCCTGCCGCACATCAACCCGAACAACCGCCCCGTGCAGCCGCTGAATGGCCGCACCGTCGGCGCGCAGTCCGGCCACTAGTCGCGGGGGATTGAGGAGGCCGGGACCCATGACGAGCCACATGGGTCCCTTGGAGCTGCCCGAAGGGTCAGAGGCGTATCAGAACGACGGGCTTCCTGCCCTCGACAAAGCCCTTCTGCTTGCCCACCTCGGCGACCCTCCAGCGGACAGAGCCCCAGACGATCTCTTCGTCTACCTTGAGGGTCAAGGGCAACGGGGTGTCTATCTTGTGATTCGTATGAAGGTCATTCAGCATGCCCCTGAGCGCGCCCCCCCTGGGGATGCCCGGGAAGTGCAGGAAGTGGAAGGGCTCACGCTCCGGGGCCTTGAGTACCCTCGCGGACACCACCTGGAGATTCGCCACATCGCAATCACTCACGCGCGCGGCGGCCGTCACGCATTCGACATGGGCCATGGGGAAGGTCGCATTCGCCGCGACCCATTGCCAGAACGGGACGTGTTCGCGCACGTCGTCCCGCCAGACCTCGGCCACACGATCAAAAGGGGAGGATGCGCTGGCGGAAGCGCCCGACGACGAAGCCGACGCTTTCGGTCCCGGTGCCTTGGATGGCTCCAGGGAGGCGCAGAGACGGGTGATGCACTCGTCCGGCAACTGCTCCCAGGGAGTGTGATTGGCACACAGCCAGAGGAGGTCTCGCACCATGTTGGGCCCGGTCAGGTCGAGCGTGGAGCCCGTGGTGTGGTCCATCCAATAGCCCGCGAGCCGATGGTCGGGATCGAGCGCGAACGCCTCCCGTGGGGCCCTCCCCCCAATGATTCGATAGGCCAGACGAATGGTCTGTCGCATGGCATCGATGAGCAGACTGCGGGGAGCCGCCGCCACGATGCAGTTGCTGAGATAGAGGCTCTTGCCGGCGTAGGCCGGGGTCGTGGCGATCCGCTCGCGGCCGGGCCACCTGGCGGCGGACGCCGCGCCCTCGCGGTCCGGGGTGATTCCCACCAGGGCGCACGCGGGATCGACCTCGAGTCTTCCGAACGCGGAGAGCAGGTCGATGTCGACATCCATGTAGACCCCGCCGTAGTTGTAGAGCACCTCGTAGCGGAGGATGTCGGACGCCGCGGCCGCGAACATTCCGCGCAGGGTCAGCTCCTGGTCATAGGCATCCATGTTGAGGAAGTGCATGCCCGTCAGGAACTCGTGTGAGCGGAGGTTGCAGAGTCTGAATCGCCCGGGGTGCGCGCGCTCCAGCGCACGCAGGGGCTCCAGGTCATCGGCCGCTTCGTCGATGAGGTCCCTGGCCAGGGCGAGCTTCTCGTCCGGAGCCATCCCTTTCGAGAGGACTCGCAGGTTGTGCAGGTCACGCCCAGGGCGGACCGTCCCACGCACGTGCAGGGGGTCGTGCGCGGCACTGAGATCGTATTGCGCGCGCGCCTTGGGGTATTTCTTGAGAATCTTGCGCACGTGCATGTTGAAGACGTGCGCGTCGTCCCACCAGATCCACACCTGATGGTCTGGCGTGGCCTGGGTCTTCTCCAGCCAGCTCGTGATTCCCTTGAGGGTCTTCGTCGCCGCGATAGAGCCTCCGCCGGCCCAGGTCCCGTGGATGATATTGGGAATGAGGCTGAGCCCGGGCCTCGCCAGCGCGGAGGGTGGAGGACCCGAAGGACCTGAAGGCCCCGGAGGTTTCGGCGAGGCGAAGGGAATGGGCAGCACGAGGGGAGGCGGACCGGCACGCCTGGGCCCGACGGGGGGCGGTGGTGGCCCCCCATCATCCTCCGCATCTATCCGTTTCGCCTCGCGCTCGATGCGCGTCCTGTAATCAGGATCCTCGACGAGCGGCTCTCCGCACCCGCACTTCGTGCCGATATTGCTCGACGTATAACTGCTCTCACAGTTCGCGCAGTACGCCGACATCGCCTCCTTGCACCCGGAACACTGGAGGACGGGATTGTGCCTGCTGGTGTTCCGACCACAGTTGCGACAATGGTAGCCACTCATGTGTCAGACGACTGCAAGTCGGACGCCAGGACACTGAATAAGAGGGAAGTCGAGCCTCCGGGGCGACAGCGCATGAGGCTCGCGCGAAGCCGCGTCCTCACGGAACGAAGCGGCGTCTCGTGGGAACGCGCTGGCGCCCCCGCGGTATTCAGGCGAGCGGCTCGGCCGCCTGTCTTGATTCAGTGACAAATCCCAGCGCGGACTCACGCGCCGTGGCGCGCGCATATAAAAATCGCGTAATACGGAAATAACATGTGAGCCCACCGCTCACGGCATTGTCGGTGTCAGGGACAACCAGCAAGATGCCGCGGCCTCTGCGGCCCCCTGTCTCGTCGTGCCCCCCCAAGGAGAAGTCCGAATGACACCCTCGAAGCCACGACCCACCCGGGTCTCGCGACAGCCACGCGTCCACGCGCTGGCGCTGCTCGCGACTGTCCTGCTCGCGCTGCCCACCGCCGCGCGCGCCCAGACGACGTACACGCTGTTCGCCCCCGCCTCCGCGCCCGCCGTCCCCTCCGTCACCAATGACTTCGCCGCCGTGGAGCTCGGCGTGAAGTTCCAGTCAGACATCGAGGGAGACATCCTCGGCATCCGCTTCTACAAGGGCACCGCCAACACCGGCACCCACGTGGGAAGTCTCTGGAGCGCCGCCGGCGTGCGCCTCGCCTTCGCCACCTTCACCGGTGAGACGGCCTCCGGCTGGCAGCAGGTGACGTTCTCCACGCCCGTGCGCATCAGCGCCGGCACCACGTACATCGCCTCGTACCACGCGCCCGGCGGAGCCTACGGCTTCACCAGCGGAGGCCTGGCGTCGGCCGTGGACTCCCCTCCCCTGCACGCGCTCGCGAGCGGCACCAGCGGCGGCAACGGCGTCTTCACCTACGGCGCCGCGGGCTCCTTCCCGACGAGCAGCTTCGGCAGCTCCAACTACTGGGTGGACGTCGTCTTCCGCCCCGCCGCCCCCGTCACCCTGTGGCCCTCCACCGCCACGCCCGCCGTCGCCTCCGTCACCAATGACGCCCTCCCGGTGGAGCTGGGCATGAAGTTCAAGACGAACGTGAGTGGCAACGTGCTGGGCGTGCGCTTCTACAAGGGCGCCGCCAACACCGGCACCCACGTGGGCAGCCTCTGGAGCGCCAACGGGCAGCGCCTGGCCTTCGCCACCTTCACCGCCGAGACGGCCACCGGCTGGCAGCAGGTGACGTTCTCCACCCCCGTCGCCATCGCCGCCAACACCACCTACATCGCCTCGTACCACGCCCCTGTCGGCTCGTACGCGTTCGACAACGGCGGCCTCGCCAGCGGCCAGGACACCCCGCCCCTCTTCGCGCTGCCCGGCAGCACCAGCGGCGGCAACGGCGTCTACACCTACGGCGCCGCGGGCTCCTTCCCCGTCAACAGCTTCGGCAACTCCAACTACTGGGTGGACGTCGTCTTCCAGGCCACCGGCGCGCAGCCCCCGACGCAGCCCCCGGGCAACACCTTCCGCCTCTTCGCCGCCACGGCCACCCCCGGCACCGCCACCGCCAATGACACCGCCGCCATCGAAGTGGGCGTGAAGTTCCGCGCGGACGTGGACGGACAGGTGAAGGGCGTGCGCTTCTACAAGGGCAGCGGCAACAACGGCACCCACGTGGGCAACCTGTGGAGCGCCGCCGGTGCGCCCCTGGCCTCCGCCACCTTCACCAACGAGACGGCCGCGGGCTGGCAGGAGGTGACGTTCTCCACCCCCGTCGCCATCACCGCCGGCACCACCTACGTGGCGTCGTACTTCGCGCCGCTCGGTGGCTACTCGTTCGACAACAACGGCCTCACCGCCGGCGTGGACGCCCCTCCGCTGCACGCCCTGCCCGGGGCCACGACGGCCGGCGGCAACGGCGTCTTCGTCTATGGCTCCACGTCCACGTTCCCCAACGGCAGCTACCAGAACTCCAACTACTGGGTGGACGTCGTCTTCGAGTCCAATGGGCCGCCGCCCCGTCCGGGCGTCCACGGCGCGGGCCCGGTGCTCGTGGCCACCTCCCCCGGCAACCCCTTCACCGACTACCTGCGCGAAATCCTGGAGGCCGAGGGCATCGCCGCCTTCGCCACCACCGACGCCGGCAACATCGGCGTCTCCGTCTCCCTCAATGACTACAAGGTGCTGGTGCTCGGAGAGCAGACGCTGAGCGCGGCCCAGGTGACGCTCGTCACCAACTGGGTCACCGCCGGTGGCAGCCTCGTCGCCCTGCGGCCCGCGGCGAACCTCCAGTCCCTGCTCGGCCTCAATGCCTCTCAAGGCACGCAGGCCAATGGCTACATCCTGGTCAACGCCACCCAGGCGCCGGGCACGGGCATCACCGCGGAGACGATGCAGTACCACGGCCTCGCCGACCTGCGGACCGTGGTGGCTGGCACGCGCACCGTCGCCACGCTGTACGCGGATGCCACCAACGCGACGGCGTACACCGCCGTCAGCCAGCGCACCGTGGGCACCGGCACCGCCACCGCCTTCATGTATGACCTGGCGAAGTCCGTCATCTACACCCGCCAGGGCAACCCCGCCTGGCAGGGACAGAACCGGGACGGCTCCTCCATTGGTCCGGGCGCGCGCGCCAGCGACATGTTCTACGGCAACGCGTCCTTCGACCCGCAGCTGGACTGGGTGAACCTGGGCAAGGTCCAGATTCCCCAGGCGGACGAGCAGCAGCGCCTGCTCGCCAACGTGCTGCACCAGACGAGCACCACGCCGCTGCCGCGCCTCTGGTACTTCCCCCGCTCCAAGAAGGCCGTCGTGGTGATGACGGGCGACGGACACCCGGGCGGCGCCTCCACCCAGCGCTGGAACCAGTACCTCGCCGACAGCACGTCCGGGTGCAGCGTGGACGACTGGGAGTGCATCCGCGGCACCATCTACGACTACGTGGGCGGACTGAGCACCACCCAGGCCAACGGCTACGTGGCGCAGGGCTTCGAGTACGCGCTGCACATCAACACCGGCTGCGCGGACTACACGGCCAACACCCTGAACCCGAACTTCTTCACCCCGCAGCTGGCGAGCTTCGCGTCCGCCTTCCCCGCCGTCCCCGCGCCCGTCACCAATCGCACGCACTGCATCGCGTTCAGCGACTGGTCCACCCAGCCCAAGGTGTCGCGCCTGCACGGCATCCGCATGGACACCAACTACTACTACTGGCCGGAATACTGGGTGCAGGACCGCCCGGGCATGTTCACCGGCTCCGGCCTGGCCATGCGCTTCGCGGACCTGGACGGCACCCCGCTGGACGTCTACCAGCTCGCCACGCAGATGACTGACGAGTCCGGTCAGTCCTATCCGCTGCACATCGACACGCTGCTGGCCAACGCGCTGGGCACCAAGGGCTACTACGGCGCCTTCAACGCCAACATGCACGTCGACTCGCAGCCGTCGGCCGGCTCCTCCGGCTCGGCCGCCATCATCGCGTCCGCGAAGCGTGACGGCGTTCCGGTCATCACCGCGAAGCAACTGCTGGAGTGGCTCGATGCACGCGAGGCCACCCAGGTGTCCTCCCTGGCCTTCACCGGCACGGTGCTCACCTTCAACGTGACGAGCCCCGCGCGCAACCTGTCCCTCATGGTCCCCACCCGCACCACGACGGGCCGCACGCTGCTGTCCGTCACCCGCGCGGGCTCCGCCGTGACGACGGTGACGCGCACCATCAAGGGCGTGGACTTCGCCTTCGTCGACGGCGCCCTGGCCGGCACCTACACCGCCACCTACAACTGAGTCACTCGCGCCCCCACCAGGCGCGTCATCGTGCGGGGCCCGACGCAGTGCATGCGCGTCGGGCCCCGTTTCATTTCACCTCCGATGAAACCTGGGAGGTCCTGCCTTTGACATGGGGTGCCTTGTGTCGGATGGCCCGCAGCCTCTATGACGCGCCACCGGTCAGGCGCCCTGCTGGCCGCCCCCGAACAAGGACTCCACACCCCATGCTCAAGAAGATTCTCATTGGCCTCGCCGCCCTGCTGCTCATCCTGGCGGGCATCATCGCCACGCGCCCCTCGGAGTTCACCGTGCAGCGCACGGCGACGCTGCCGGCGAGCCCGGACATCGTCTTCGCGCAGGTGAATGACTTCCACCTGTGGGCCGCGTGGT
The DNA here is from genome assembly GCF_006636215.1 of Myxococcus llanfairpwllgwyngyllgogerychwyrndrobwllllantysiliogogogochensis. Taxonomy (GTDB): domain Bacteria; phylum Myxococcota; class Myxococcia; order Myxococcales; family Myxococcaceae; genus Myxococcus; species Myxococcus llanfairpwllgwyngyllgogerychwyrndrobwllllantysiliogogogochensis. The sequence goes on from NZ_VIFM01000015.1 coordinate 26,958, forward strand.
CTCCGTGGGAGCGGTTGGACCCGAACATGACGCGGACGCACTCCGGCGCGGCGTCGGGCGTTGGCGCCATCTATGGGTGGACGGGCAATGACGACGTGGGCGAGGGTCGGATGACCATCGAGGAGAGCAAGCCCAACGAACTGGCCCGCATCAAGCTGGAGTTCATCAAGCCCTTCGCCGCCACCAGCATCACCACCTTCGCCTTCAAGCCCGTGGAGGGCGGCACCGAGGTCGTCTGGAGCATGACGGGCACCAACGGCTTCATCGCCAAGGCGATGTGCATGGTCATGGACATGGACGCGATGGTGGGCAAGGACTTCGAGTCGGGCTTCGCGAATCTCAAGACGGTGGTGGAGGCGGAGACGAAGAAGCGCGCCGAGGCCGAGGCCGCGCGCGTGGCCGCCGCGAAGGCGGAGGCGGAGAAGGCCGCCGCCGAGCTCGCCGCCGCCGCCGAGGCCGCCGCCGCCGCGGGCACGCAGCCCGTCGTCGCGCAGCCCACGCCGTAGTCGCCTCCCAGCACGACGGCCGTCTTCCCGACGCCCCTGTGTCGTGGTCCCCCCGGGTCCACGCGCGGGGGCGTCCTCGCGTGGGCCGCATGCAGTGTCGACCGCTGACACCTCCGAGGACCCGACCTGGCGGGTGGTGAACGCTCGCTCCCTTCGATGGAGCCTCTCTTTCCCTGGCACACGACGGCGGGCGTAGACCGCGAGCGCGCCAGTTCCCGGCGCGTTTCCTTCCCCTGGGAGCCCTCATGCCGCCGCGCAAGACTCCGTCGAAGCCGAACCCTCCGCCCCCCAGCAAGAACGAGCAACTGGAGGCATACCGCGCACGCCAGGAAGACACGGTGCTGACGACGGACCAGGGCATCCGCATCTCGGACACGGACAACTCGCTGAAGGCGGGCCTGCGCGGCCCCACGCTCCTGGAGGACTTCCACTTCCGCGAGAAGATGACCCGCTTCGACCACGAGCGAATCCCCGAGCGCGCCGTCCACGCGCGCGGCGCGGGCGCCCATGGATACTTCCAGGTCTACGAGTCCCTGGAGCGCTATACCCAGGCGCGCTTCCTCACCGACCCCAGCCTGCGCACGCCCGTCTTCGTGCGCTTCTCCACCGTGGGAGGCTCACGCGGCTCGGCGGACACCGTGCGCGACGTGCGCGGCTTCGCCACCAAGTTCTACACGCCCGAGGGCAACTACGACCTGGTGGGCAACAACATGCCCGTCTTCTTCATCCAGGACGGCATCAAGTTCCCCGACTTCGTCCACTCGGTGAAGCCGGAGCCGCACAACGAGATTCCGCAGGCGTCCTCGGCGCACGACTCGCTGTGGGACTTCGTCTCGTTGGTGCCGGAGACGGCGCACATGGTGATGTGGCTCATGTCGGACCGGGCCATTCCGCGCGGCTTCCGGCACATGGAAGGCTTTGGCGTCCACACCTACCGACTGGTCAACGCCAAGGGCAAGGCCACGCTGGTGAAGTTCCATTGGAAGCCCGTGCTGGGCACGCACTCGCTCGTCTGGGACGAGGCGCAGAAGGTGTCCGGCAAGGACCCGGATTTCCACCGCCGAGACTTGTGGGATGCGATTGAGCAGGGGAACTTCCCCGAGTACGAGCTGGGCATCCAGCTGGTTCCGGAAGGCGACGAGCTGAAGTATGGCTTTGACCTGCTGGACGCGACGAAGCTCCTGCCCGAGGAGCTGGTGCCCGTGCAGAAGGTCGGCAAGCTGGTGCTGGACCGCAACCCGGACAACTTCTTCGCGGAGACGGAGCAGGTGGCCTTCTGCGTGGCCAACATCGTCCCGGGCATCGACTTCACCAATGACCCGCTGCTCCAGGCGCGAATCTTCTCCTACCTGGACACGCAGTTGACGCGCCTGGGCGGTCCCAACTTCGCGGAGCTGCCCATCAACAAGCCCGTCTGCCCGGTGAACAACCACCAGCAGGATGGCTTCGGCCGGCAGACCATCAACACCAGCCGGGCCAACTACCACCCCAACTCCCTGGGCGGCGGCTGCCCGATGCTGGCCGACCCCAAGTCGGCCTTCGTCCACCGGCAGGAGCGCGTGGAGGGGCACAAGATTCGCGCGCGCAGCGGCAGCTTCGGGGACCACTTCAGCCAGGCCACGCTCTTCTTCAACAGCCTGTCGAAGCCGGAGCGCGAGCACCTCATCTCCGCGGTCGAGTTCGAGGTGAGCAAGGTGGAGCGCGCGGAGATTCGCGAGCGCGTGGTGAACCAGATTCTGGTGAACATCGACCGGCAGATGGCCGAGCGGGTGGCTCGCGCGGTGGGTGTCGCCCCACCGAAGCCACCCAAGGCCTCGGACGCGTCGGCGGGCAAGCCCGCGCCCAGGCTGAAGGCGTCCCCGGCGCTCAGCATGGAGAACACACCGCACGACTCCATCAAGACGCGCAAGGTGGCGGTGCTCGTCGCGGATGGCTTCGCGGGCAAGGAGCTGTCCCAGGTGCGCAAGACGCTGGAGGGGCTGGGCGCCCTGGTCGAAATCGTGGGCCCCACGCTCGCCCCGGTCTCCAGCGCGGACGGGAGCAAGGAGACGCCGGTGAAGACGTTCCAGAACACGTCGTCCGTGCTCTTCGACGCCGTCTATGTCCCCGGCGGAGACAAGAGCGTGACGGCGCTGAAGAAGCTGCCGCTCGCGGTGGACTTCGTGCGCGAGGCCTACGTCCACTGCAAGGCGCTGGCGCTGTCCGGCGCGGCCACCACGCTGCTGGACGCGGCGGGCCTGTCGCAGCCCATGGCCAAGGGACTGGATGACTCGATGGGCGTCGTGCGCAGCGCCAGGAACGAGACGCGAGGCTTCGGGCAGATGTTCGCCAAGGCCATCGCCGCGCACCGGCACTGGGTGCGTGAGGCGCCGCCCCCGGCGTAGCGTCAGCCGGGCGTGCGTCCCACGAAGAGGCCCAGCGCGAAGGCCGCCCCCATGAGGAGCAGCACCAGAATCATGGGGACGCCGCCTCGCGACTGGGCCTTCACGGCCATCGCCGCCTGTCCCACGCCGACCTGCTCCTCGGGGACGATGAGGCGGACCTTCATGACCGCCTTGACGAGCACGTCCTCCACGTCATGGAGGAAGCGCTCGTACTCCTCGGGCGCAAGCTCCAGGGGCTCGCCGTGGTGGGACTCGTAGCGCTTCGCCACGCCCTCGAAGCTGCGCAGCTGGGCCTCGCGCTTCGACACGTCCACCCAGCCGCACACGACGGACGGGCCGGAGCCCTTGCGCGGAACCAGGGAGATGGACTGGCGGGCCAGCTTGCCGCCCGCGGTGCTCGGGCCCTCGGGGTCGTCGATGCGCAGCACGCGATGCGGCCCGCGCCCATACATCTTCTTCGCCAGGGCGTCGCGCAGCTGCTCCGCGAGCAGGGCGGAGTGGTTTGCGAACATTGTCCGCAGCGCGGGGCCTTCCTCCGCGGCGGCGACCACCTTGCCAGCGGCCGGCTCAAGTGGACTGAGGCGCACCACGCCCGCCGTGAGGCCTTGTGAGGGCGGCTTTTCGCCCCCCTTCGACAGCCAGCCCGTTGCCTTCGCGGCGGGGGGGGGCTTTGACGGCGAGGCCCTGAGCATCGGAGGCGCGGGTGGGCGCAGCTCCGTGGCGGGAGCCGCCGGGGATCCACTTCCTCGAATCTCGGTGGCGAAGGGCGGCAGCGCATCGTCGCCCCGACCCTCGCCCGTGGTGAAGAGCTGGTATTCCTCGTCGTTGCCACCGTGCACGCCCGTGGCCGAGGTGTCCTCGTCGTCGTCCGCAGCGGAGACCTCGGGTCCCCGTCCGCGTGCGCCCGTGGCGCTCCTGCCGGTTCCTCGCGCTTCGGTGAGGATGGCCTCCTGGCCTCGGCCACCGCCCCGTGCGTCCGACGCTCCACTTGCCGCGCCCCTGCCGGTTCCTCGCGCTTCGGTGAGGATGGACTCCTGACCTCGGCCCCCCCGCGACTCCGACGCACCGCCCGCCTGCGCCCGACTTCCCGCGCGTGCCTCCGTGAGGATGGCTTCCTGGCCCCGGCCTGCCCCGCGCGCTTCCGTCTGAATGACCTCCTGGCCTCGACCACCCGCGCGTGGCTCGGAGGGGCGCGCGCCCGTGGCACGGCCACCGCGAGCCTCCGCGGCCTGGCCCTTGCGCACGTCGGTGATGATTTCCTCCTGCGCGTCGAGGGGGCCGATGCGCGTCTCGGGATGGGGCGGCTCCGGGGGCGCCAGACGCGTCTCCTCCGGGCGGTAGGACGACGGGATGTCCCGCGTCGCGTCCTCATCCTCCTCGGGCGCGATGCGCGTCTCCTCGCTCCGGCCGGGCCCACCGCCCCGCCTCTGTCCGTTCGCCATGGCCACTCCTCGTCCCGCCGAGGATAGCCCGGCCCGCGCCCGTTGGGTCAGCGCACGACGCGAACCCGCAACGTCCTCGCGTCCGAGCGGCCCCGGTCATCCACCGCCCGTACCACGTACGTCCCTGGTTTCGCGTCCCACTGAAGTGGCTCACCCCGCGAGGCCGTGCCCACCAGCTGCTCGTCCACGAACCAGAACACCCGCCGCACGTCCGCGTCCGTCACGGCCGACAGCGGCACCGCGCGCGAGGACTCCGACGACGCCCGCAGGTTGTAGTCCACGCCTTCCTCGGGCGTGGTGATGCGCGGCGCGGTGCCCGTGCTGGCGCTGCGCTCCAGGCCACAGTCCTCGCCCTCCGGAGGCGGCACGCGCCGGGGAAGGCCCGCCTTCTGGAACAGCCGCAGCAGGTCCGACGGCCAGAACTCGAACACCTCCGCGCGGGTGGAGGGCCCCGGTCCACACGCCCTCAGCCCCGAGCGAGTGTCCACCCACACCTCGCGGTGTACGTCACAGGTGTGGATGGGCGAGGTGCCCGGGATGAACCACGTGTCCACCTTGCGTGAGCAGTGCGGCCCCGGCAGCCCCCCGGACAGCGCGCACACGCGCACGCGACTCACGCCCTCCGGAGGCGTCTGGAGCACGCGGCGCACCTCCGCGTCGCGCGAGCGCACCGAGTCCACCAGCTCGAACATCAGCGGCGCGGCGGCCGTCTGTCCCACGAAGGCCGGGTTGGGCTGCCCGTCGAAGTTCCCCACCCACACCGCCACGACGTAGGGCCCCACCACGCCCACGCTCCACGCGTCCCGGAACCCGGTGGACGTCCCCGTCTTCCACGCCACGGGCACCGTGTCGCGCGTCCACTCCGAGCGAAAGGACTGTGAGGGCCGATTCGCCGTGGCCAGGGACTCCAGTACCAGGAAGCTGGCCTCCGGGCTCAGCAGCTTCACGCCCTCTTCCACGGGAGCGTCCACCGTCCAGCGCAGCGGGCGCAGGTGGCCGCCTTGGCCCAGCATCGCGTACAGCTCCACCAGCTCCGCCATGGTGACTTCGGCGGAGCCCAGCGCCAGGGAGAGGCCGTAGTGCTGCTCGTCGCGCAGGCCCGTCACGCCCGCCTTGCGCAAGAAGCCATGCAGGCCCGGGGCGCGCAGCTGCTTCGTCAGCGCCACCGCCGGAACGTTGCGGCTGCGCACCAGCGCCTCCACCGCCGGGAGCGGTCCCGCGAACTCCCCGTCGAAGTTCTCCGGGTCATACCCCCGGAAGCCCAGCGGCGAGTCCTTCAACATGGTGCGTGGGTGCAGCAGGCCCTCGTCGAAGGCCAGCCCGTAGATGAACGGCTTGAGCGCGGAGCCCGGCGAGCGCTTCGCGTGCGTGCCATCCACCTGGCCCTCGATGCGCGCGTCGAAGAAGTCCACCGAGCCCACCGCCGCGCGCACCTCCATCGACCGCCAGTCCACCAGCATCGCCACCGCGTTGCGGATGCCCATGTCGCGCCGGCGCTCCACGTACTGCCGGACGTGGCGCTCCAGCAGTCGTTGCAGGGGCAAATCCAACGTGCTCGTCAGGCTCGCGCCCACAGGGGCCCGCCGCAGCACGCTGCCCACGAAGTGCGGCGCGAGGAAGGGCAGGTCCTCCGGCTGGTGCACCGGGAGCGGCTGGGCCAGCAGCGGCCGGCGCTCCGTGTCCTCGGGGTGCTCCACCCGCCAGCGCTCGAAGAGGCGCAGCCGCGCGGCCGTCAGCGCTCCCGAGTCCCGACCCGGGTCCCTGCGCGCGGGGCTCTGCGGAATGACAGCCAGGGTGAGCGACTCGCCCAGCGTCAGCCGGGCCACGTCCCGGCCGAAGTACACGAGGCTGGCCGCGCCCACGCCCTCCACGTTGCGGCCGTAGGGCGCCAGGTTGAGGTACGCCTCCAGCAGTTCATCCTTGGACCAGGTGCATTCCAACTGCAGCGCCCGCAGCATCTGCAGGACCTTGCCGCCGGGCGTGCGCGACTCGATGCCATAGCGGATGCGCGCCAGCTGCATGGTGAGCGTGGAGCCGCCCATGCGCCGCCCGCCCGTCAGGTACGTGCTCCACACCGCGCGCCCCAGGGCCACGGGGTTGATGCCCGGGTGCGAGCGGAAGTGCTGGTCCTCGTGGAGCAGCGTGGCCTCCACGAGCGTCGCGGGGATGCGCTCCAGCGGCACCCACAGCCGGTACTTCTCGTCGGGCGACAGGGTGAGGCGCAAGAGCCGGCCTTCGTGGTCGAACACCGCCTGCGAGAAGCCCAGCCCCTCGCGCAGCGGCGGCCGGGGCACCGCGACGTACAGCGCCGCGAGCCCCAGCACCACCCCCAGCAGCTTGCGCCACCCCCGTCGAATCACGGCGCTGTCACCGTCACCTGAGACGCCACCGAGCGAGCCTTGACACTCCGGTCATACATGCCCTCGGCGAAGGCCGGAGGCATCACGAAGCGGCCCGCGTTGGTCGCCTTGATGCGGTAGATGAACTCCGTGACGGTGGTACCCGCCGTGCCATAGAGCACCACTCGGTCCTCGCGCACGTCCACGTACTCGGGGCTGAAGCTGGAGCGGTCGCTGCCCACCGGCGGCAGCCACCCACCGGCCACGGGTGCGGGCTCCGGCTCCCGGTAGGAGTTGTCCTGCGACTCGTCCTCGGACCCGCCGCCCTCGTAGGACTCGTCCCCTTCGGAGGAGCTGTCACCCTCGCCATATTCGGAGTCGCCCTCCGACTCGGGCTCGGCCTCGGGTTCGGGCTCGGGAGGCGCGGGCCGCTCCAGCACCACCTCGAAGCCTCCTGGCAGCAGGTCGGTGATGGCGATGTGGGACATGTTGCCCTGCAGCCCGCGAAGCTTGAGGTGCACCTCCACCTCGCCGCCCAGCGGGACGTCCGTCACCACCTTGCCGTCCAGGCTCCTCAGCTCGCGCTGCACCTCCAGCTTCTCGATGATGGGCGCCGTGGGAACCTGCGCGTCGTAGCCCGCCTGCGTCACCTGGAAGAACAGCGGCGCGCTCGCCCCGCTCTTCACCCGGACGGAGGTGGCCTGCTCGGAGAAGGCGACCTTGGGGAAGAGTCCCTCTGGCACCGTCAGCGGACGCAAGGTGTCCGCCACCTTCTCCAGCAGGGCCACGCCCGCGCGCGACGGCGTGCCCTGCTCACCCAGCGCCTTCGCGTAGGCCTCCAGGCCGAGGATGGCGTACGCGGAGGACAGCGTGTTGAAGCGCTCCTCTCCGAGCGGCTTCGCCAGCGACACCAGCATCGCCCCGGTGATGCTGGGGAGCCGCTCGGGGAAGTGGCGCGATATCAGGTAGAGCACCTGCGCGTCGTAGACGAGCCCGTCGTAGAGCGCCGCGTAGTCGTTCTCCTGGGGAGCGCCGATGAGCACCTTCTTCATCGCGCGTGTGGCTTCCTTCTCCTGCTTGAGCAGCTTGTACGTGGCGCCGACATACGCCGCCGTCAGGTCCACCGGCCACGTCTCCGCGGCGTTCGCGTCCAGCCACTCGCGCAGGACATTCACCGCCGAGCCCTGCACCTTGCCGTTGCGGGTGAGCACGTACTGCGCATAGGCCACGTTGCGCGCCTGGGTGAGGTCCTGCGGCTCGCGCTCCGCCAGCGTGCCCAGCCACGTGAGGCCCCGGTTCATCATGTCGGCGGGTACCGCGAAGCCGCGCTCCTTCGCCTCGGTGAGGAAGTGCAGCGCGTAGATGCTCGGCAGCACGGGCGCGTACGAGTTGGCGGCCCACAAGCCGAAGGCGCCCTCGTCGTTCTGCCGGGTGCGCAGCGTGTGGAGCGCGGCGGCGAAGCTGGCGTCGGCCACCTGCGGCCCCTGGCCCAAAAGCTCGCGGCGTCCCTTCAACGTCACCGCCGGGAAGGCGCGGCTGACGAGCTGCTCGGTGCAACCGTAGGGGTACTTCTCCAGGTACGCGGACAGGCCGCGCGCCAGGCCCAGCGGCATGGGGGACGCGCTCACCTCCAGCGTGCGGAAGGCGCCGTGCATCTTCCGGGGCACCGCGAGGTCCGCCTCGCCGTCCTTCACGTAGCCGCCCTTCACGGACGTCAGGTAGGGCACGGCCGGACGGACGCTCAGGTCCACGGACTGCCGACCCTTCTCCTTGCCCAGCGATGAGGTGAAGGTCAGCGTCCCCGAGCCGAGGACGGACTTCGCGCGCACCCGGAACGTGGTGCTCCCTTCGCGGCCCTCATCGATTTTCAGCGTGCGCCGGGCCTCGTCCAGGACCTCCAGGTGCTCGGAGGTCTTCAGCTCCAGCGTCACCTCGCTCCCCTTGCCCGCGCCCTCCACGCTGTTGGCCACCGCCACGCCCACGTTGAACTCGTCCCCGGGGGCGACGAAGGTGGGCACGCTGGGGGTGATGACGAAGGGGCCCCGGATGACGGCGCGGCGCGTGGAAGCGCCCACGGACTCCTGTCCCACGGCGACCGCCATCACCCGCAGCTCCCCGTTGAAGCTGTCCGGCACGGGGTAGACGAGCTCGCGCTCCGTCTCGTCGATATCGACGACGCCGGACCAGTACGCCACCGGCTTGTCCCTCTTGCGCTTGAAGGGGTTGAGGTTCTTGCCGATGGCCGCCATGCCCTCGTCGTCGCCACCCATGGAGGACACGGCCTTGGAGACGGAGAACTCCGGCAGGAGCAGGTCCAGAATCTGCCCCGTGCGCACCTCCAGCGCGCGCTTCTTGAAGAAGTGCGCCAGCGGGTCCGGCGTCGAGTAGCTCGCCACCTGGAGGATGCCCTCGTCCACCGCGTACACGACGGCGCGGCCCGGCCGGTTGCCCTTGTAGCGGATGCGGTACGGCTCTCCCGGACGCCCCTTCTCCGCGCTGGTCAGCGTCACCTGCAGGACGCGGCTGTCCTTGCTCACGGAGAACGGCACCACGCCGTAGCTCAGCGGACTCATGAAGATTTCCTGCGAGTCCATGGCGCGCACGAAGGTGACGTTGACGTACCCGTTGCCCTCCAGGCCCGGCGGGAGGCGAATCTTCTGCACGGTGCTGGTGGCGTCCGCCTTGAACCAGACCCATGCGTGGACGCGCTCGCGCTCCAGGGTGATGAGGCCCGCGCCGGTGTACGGCGCCTTGATGTTCAGCTCGATTTCATCCCCCGGCGCGTAGTCCTGACGGGAGAGCTTCACCTCCAGCTCCGCGTTCTTCTCCAGCGTGCGCGTGAGGTTGGCGTGGCCCGCCACCGTATAGTCCACGCGGCTGAGCTCCGTGCCCTCCCCGTCCTTCACCACCACCACGAAGTCGCCCGGCTGCTCCGTGGACAGCGCGTACTTGAAGCCAGCCTCACTGATGGTCAGCTCCCGCGTGCGCAGCACGGTGTCGCGGCGCGCGGACTGGTAGGCGTACGTGCCATTGGGCTGCTGCGTGAGGACGGACACCCAGCGCCGCTCGACGAGCTCCGCCTTGAGCCCCTGCACGGCCTTCTTCTTCAGCGTCGGGTCCACCGCGATGAAGTCCACCGAGCGCGCCGAGCCCTGGCTCAGGTACGTCAGCCCACCATCCGGCTTGAAGCCGACAAGGTACGGCAGGGGAGACACCAGCACGGAGGCCTCGGAGGACACGCCTCGCCCGCCCTCGGCCTCGTAGCCCTCCGCGAGCAGCGACACGCGCCACGTCGCCTTCTCGAACTTCTCCAGGCCCAGCTCCAGCTCCACCTCGCCCTCGTCGTTGGTGGTCGAGTCCTCCAGGCGCTCGCTGAAGCTGCGCGTCGCCATCATCGGGTCATGGAAGGTGTAGCCCGGGTACTGACGGAAGCCGGGATACGCAGGGCTGAAAGACAGCTCCGCGGACACTCGCCGGTCCGCTGCGGCGATGCCGAAGAGGTTCTTCAGTGTCACCCGGCCCTTGAGCCCCTGGGGCGGCACCCAGCCTTCGAGCCGGTCGGTTTCGAAGCGCGTGGTGATGCGCATCCGGTCCGGGAGGAACTCCTCCACGCGCACCTGCGTCGAGCCGAGCAGGCTGCCTCGCAGTCCATCCTTCACCACGTACAGGTTCACCGCGTAGTGGCCCGTGGGAGACGTCTCCTCCGTCGTGTACTGGAGCGACTCCAGTCCGGTGGCGGAGAGGGAGAGCTTCTGCTTGTGCACCTCCAGGCCGCGAGGGTCCGTGACGGAGGCCTCCAGCGGCACGCCCGTGGGCGGCTGGCTCCAGTCGGAGGGCTTCACCACCATGGCGACGTGGAAGGTGTCGCCGGGTCGGTACAGGCCCCGGTCCGAGAAGAGGAAGGCCGTCAGGCGCTCCGGCGTGGTGCCGCTCGTCATGCCGCCCACGTCGAAGCGGCTGAAGTTGAGCTGCCGGTCCGAGCGATTGAAGGGAAGGAAGGCGAAGTCCTCACCCTTGCGCGCCAGATAGGCGATGGGCGTCTGCTCGCGCGTGAAGTCGGTCAGCTTGGGGAAGGCCACGTGGCCGTCCGCATCGGTGGTCGCGCTGAGCACCGGCAGGCCGTTCTTGCCCAGCACGCTCACCGTGACGCCTTCGGCGGGGAGCCCCGCGCCGAGCGACTGCACGAAGAGGTCATGCGAGCCATCCGCGCTGTCCTTCACCACCAGACCCAGGTCCGTCACCAGCAGGAGCCGTGAGTCCTCCTTGCCCGTCGTCCGATTGTGCGCGGCGTCCCAGCTCTGCACCTTGAAGAAGAACAGGCCCCGCCGGGCCGAAGGGTTGTTCGCGGGGGTGAGGTACTCCGTCAAATCGAACGCGGCGTACTGCGCCTTGCCCCGGCCCACGCCTTCCAGCGGGCGCACCACGGAGAAGCTCTCGGTGATGTTCTGCTCGTCGAAGCGGTAGTTGCTGAAGCTGGGGTGCGCGAAGCGGCCCTCTGTCTGACTCACCAGGTGGTTGAGCTGGTCCGGCAGCACGCGGCCCAACTGGAAGCGCAGCGCCTGGACGTCACGTGAGAGGACGGTGACCTTCTTCTCACCGGCGAGGCTGAGCAGCGCGCCCTCGTGGAGGATGCTCACCTCCTCGGGGAAGCGCGGCACGGACTCGGTGCTGTTGAACTCCTCGGCCAGCACGTAGCCGCCGGCGGAGCGGGTGCCCTTCTTGAGCCGGATGTAGAGGTAGCGGCCCACGTCCGCGCGGATGCGGAAGCTGTGCAGCGTGGCGTGTTCCTTGTCCGCGGGCACCGGGTCCAGCGCCAGTTTCTCCGCCTTCGCGAGCAGCTCGTCGCCGATGAGCCGCGCATCGCTCCAGGAATGGTTGGTGCGCGCGGCCTCGTCCGCGGTGGCGGGCTTGTCCTTGGGCAGCACCCAGACCTGGAGATTCTTTCGCAGCTCCTCCTCGGTGACCCCCGTGGTCAGGTTGACGATGAGCACCTGCTCGGGCTCGTAGCGGTCATTGCGCACGAGCGACACGTGGGTGCCCGACACGCGGAAGTAGCTGAACATGCCGGGGATGGTGACCTGCCGTTCCTGTATCCCTTCGGTCCCCTTGCCTCCCCGCGCGGCCTGGACGCCGGACGCCATCCGCAACACCATGGTGGCCTCCTTGTCGGGGATGGGGATGAGGTCCGACTGGAGGTAGGCCTGTCCCTTCAGCTTGTCGTAGGTGACGTTGAACTTGTGCTCTTGGGGACGGGAGCCCAGCAGCCCTTCCTTGGGCACGTCGAAACGCAGCGAGAGGTTGCGCACGAGCGAAGCCGGGTCCACCGGATGCGAGAAGGCCACCGTGGCCACCACGCGCTTCTCCTTCGGATTGCGCGGGTCCTCGTAGAACTCCATGCTGTTGATGGACGCGGTGAAGGGCTCCGAGCGGAACAGCGTCTCGTAGGACTCGAGCAGGATGTGCTCGGGGAAGAGCGAGCGGTCCAGCGTGACGCGGTACTCCTGCCCCACGCCCCAGTCGGCACCCGGAACGAAGGAGAGCGTCCGGTCATTCGACCAGCGCCACGTTCCAGGATGCTCGGGCTTGAGGGTGATGCCCGCCGTCACCGGCTTGCCGATGGCTTCCAGCGGGGCCACCGAGCCGGTGAACCGCACGTGCACCGAGTCCCACCGAGGCGTGCCGTCGTCGAGCGGCGTCAACGAGGGAGACGTGGCGCTGAGCGAGTAGCGCACCGGCTGAGGCCGGCTCTGATACCAGCGATAGCCGGCATCCGCCGCGACGACGAGCAGCCCCAGGGCGACGACCGACAGCGCGATGCGCTTGGGATTGCGGCGGACCCAGCCGAACACGGCGCGCGCGAAGCGGGCGAGGGCGTGGCCCAGCACGGCGGCCCAGGTGGGAGGCGTCCAGCGAAGCTCACCGAAGATGCGGCGAGCGAGCCGAGGTCTCGGCGGGGTGGGTTCGGATTCGTTTGAGGACATGGGGTGTCGTGCGGCGGCGGGAGCCAGCTCAGCGAGAGAGCAAGCACGGGGCCAGCGCGGCGCGATGTAAGCACGGCGGCCGGGTGAAACTGAAACAGGGGGGCTGTGTACCGAGGACCGCGCGTCCCGTGCGCGAGGAGCCGCGAGTCACCACCCACGCGCGGCTGGCTGACCGCTCACCCGAGACGAAAATGACTCAGGAGGGAGGGCGTCGGGGTGAGGTGCGCCGGGCCCGCGGCGTCAGTACGAAGGCGAGCCACTTGACGGCGAGCCACTTGACCAGGGCAGCTCGAACCAGCGGCGCTTCTCATGGCCTGCGGGGCTTGCCGGCTGGGATTGCGGTGGGCTGTAGGACGGGCTGCCCCAGTCCGGAAAGTCGACGACCATCACCTCACTGCCTCCTCGGTGCGGCATGAGCCGAATCAGGCCCACCAGCAAGGCCGTCAAGGCCAGTATGGCGAAGACCCAACGCGGGTTGCTCCATTGCGAGGACCCGCGAGTGACCTCTGTCTCCTCATGAGCGGTGACCACCTCGAGTGGGGGCTGAGCACGCTCCTCGGCCTTCTCGACAGTGACGGGTACGGCCGCCGAGGCTTCGACGGTGGACTCCACGGGCGGATGCGCACCGCTCCGCTCCCGCCCTTCACCTGACGCCTTCGCTCCCTCGTCCGAGGAGGCCGAAACGACTGGCGTGGAGGGCTCGACCGTCAGTGCCTCGACCGACGCCCGCAGCGCGGAGAGCGCCTCCACCGCCGAGGAGAACCGCGCCGAGCGCTTCGGCGCGAGCAGCCTGCTCAAGAAGACACGGAGCGGCTCGGAGACCTGGAGGTGCTGCTCGAACGACAACACCAGTCCCTCGTCGACGAGGTCCGCGGGCTCGCGTCCACTGAGGGCATGGACCAGCGTCGCCCCCAGCGCGTAGAGGTCACTGGAGGGCTCCACCGTGCCACCGAGCTGCTCGGGCGGCATGTACCCGAACGTCCCCACCAGCGTGGACCCATGTGTCACATCGCGCGACAGGTGACGGGCCGCGCCGAAGTCCACCAGCGCCACGCGTCCATCCGGCCGGAGGATGAGATTCGCCGGCTTCACGTCGCGATGCACCAGCGCGGGCGTGCGCCGATGCAGCGCCGAGAGCGTCTGAAGCACCTGCTCCGCCAGCGTCCACGCCTCCGCCTCGTCCAGCCGGCGGCGCGTGAGGCGCTGGAGCAGCGTCTCCCCTTCGAGCAGCTCCTGCGCGAGATAGAGGCGCGTCCCCACCCCACTGCCTTCCTTGAAGCTCGCGACGAAGCGCGGAATGTCCGGGTGCTCCAGCGAGCGCAGCACCGTGGCCTCCCGCTCGAAGGCGTCGAGTTGCTCCACCCCGGGCACCAGCGCGAACAGCAGCTCCTTGAGCGCGACACGCGCCCCCTGCCCATCCACCGCCAGGTACACGCGACCATGCGGAGACTGCGAGATGAGCCGCAGGACGCGATATCCGCCCGGCGCCACGGCCGCGCCGCAATGGGCGCAACGAGCACCTTCCAGCATGGCGTCACACACCACACACGCCGCGCCCGCGTCCTCTTCACGAAGCCCTGACTGAGACCGGACACGCTCCACGCCGCACCTCCCGCGAGGGCTCCAGTCTACGGAGCCCTCCGGGACGAATGCGAACCATGGGCCAACCGAATCCCGCTACGTCCGGCTGTACACGTCCGGGTCATGCCGCTCCATGAACCGGTCCGGGCTCTTCAGGGGCGTGAAGCCATACTGGGCATACAGTCCGTGGGCGTCCCGCGTGGCCAGCAGGAAGCGCCGCAGCCCCTGGAGGTCCGGATGGGCGAAGACGACCTCCATCAGCCACTTGCCCAGGCCCTTGCCCTGCTGCGTCTCCAGGATGAACACGTCACAGAGATAGGCGAACGACATCCGGTCCGTGACGACACGCGCGTAACCCACCTGCGCGCCGTCCGCGCCATACAGGCCGAAGACCATCGAGTGACGAATCCCCTTCTCCACCAGCGCACGAGAAATACCCGGGCTCCAGTACGAGCGCGTCAGGTAGCCATGCACCACGTCCACGTCGAGGCGGGCGGAGTCGTCGGAGATGACGAAACCGTCCTGGCGATGAACCACATACACACCGGACACGGCGGGAGACACCGCTTGCTGGGTCATGCGAAACATGTTTCCCAGCCCGAAGCCGCCACGCAAGCCCGGAATGCGGAACGCCGGGCTCAGCGCTTCGTCGCGCCCGCTTCCCGGGCCTCCACGACCTTCACCCAGTCGGGCTTCACCGGTGTCGGGCGGTAGTCCTTGTCCAGCCGGACCTCCTTGCCCATTTCAATCGTCCAGCACTCCAGCTCGCGCAGCCACAGCTCGTGCAGGTGCGCGCGCGCCCGCTCCGGCTCCATGAAGACATACGCCACGCGTGTCAGCGGCTGCCCGGGCCCCACCGCGCCATCCAGACGCAGCGAGCACGCATCCAGCATCTCGCTCGCGGACACGTCGCGGCCGTGGATGACCATGCGCAGCAGCTTGTCCTTCGGCTCGTAGAAGCCGTCGAACGTGTGCTTTCGCTTGTACCCGGACCGGATGATGCCGCCCTCCGCGTTGGCTCCCATGCGCGCATGGCCCGGCTTCGCCTCCGCGAGCGCCGTGGCGGAGTCCGCCTCCAGGTCATGGAACTGGACCAGGGAGACGTCGTCCGGCCCCTTCAACAAGCGCCACGGTCCGAACTCCAGCCACCGGCGCGACACCAGCCGCGCGTGGCCCTGGCCGCGGAACGCACAGCCCCAGCCGTGCGGGTAGTGCAGGTCATCCAGGATGGGCGCGGCGTACGCCTTGCCGTCGACCTTCCAGTCCGAAAACAGGCTGGCGAACGACGCCAGGAAGAAGGGCAGCGGCGCCAGCTCCGCGAGCACCTGCCGCGCGTCCCTCTCATGCGACCCCGCGACGAGGGCCACGGGGGACTCGACGAGGAGGAAGTTCCAGGAGTCGCCCGCCCAGACGGCCTTCGCGCGCCGCCGGGCCTTCAGCATGCGCGTCTCCAGCCAGTCCGCGCCGGGCGACTGGTCCGTGAAGTCCACCGAGAGCGCGCTCGGGGACGTCTTCGGAAGGAGTCGGCTGACCATGGCCCGCACCAGGACTGGCAGGTCAGGACCCGACAGCCCCAGCTTCATCTCCGTCTCCGTCACCCCGCGACCTCCTGGCCCCCGCTACCTCGTGATGCCGAGGGTCTTCTCGAGCTCCGCCTGACTCTGGTTGAGGATACCCCGGTTGTTGGCATCAATCATCAGCGACGTCCCGTCGGCCTTGAAGACCTCCACCTTGAGGTACTGGCCGCCGGAGCCGTCGAACATGTCGTGCAGGAACTTGGAGTTGGCCACCACGCCCCGGGGGTCCACGAAGGTCTCCACCACCTGCTCGATGGGCGTATCCGTCCCGTCGAGCGTCTTGCCGTAGAGCTTGACCAGGTCCATCAACTGCTCCTGCTCGCGCTCACCGAACTTCGTGGAGACGTTCTTCAATTCGCGCACCGTGCCCGGCTCCAGCACGTCGATGCGGCGGTTGGCCGTGAAGCTGACGCCGAGGTCGGCCGCGGCCTGCTTGCTGACGGTGACCTCCGTGGCGCCGTGGCGCGTGCTCTCGAAGGTGGACTGGTACCAGCGCTGGGCGAGCGCGCCCTTGTCCGCGGGCCCCAGCTCCCGGGTGATGCGCAGCATCTCCGTGTGGCTTGCGGCCACCAGCGCCTGCTCGGGACTCTTGGTGACCTTGAGCGCCTCCGCGTAGGCGGGCGTGGCGCGCAGCCGGGCCGGGTCCGTCATCCGCGTGAGGAGCTGGTCGGTGTACTTGTCCTTCAGCTCGTGGCGCACGGTGCCGAACGACAGGCCCCCGGGCGACTCGCGCAGCAGATTGACCAGCTCCTGCTTGTCCTTGATGAGCCCCTCGGCCTCCAGCGACTTCACCCAGGCGCCGAACGGCGACTTCGGATTGTTGCCGCCCAGGGCGTCGAACGCCTCCTGGCGCGTGACGTTGGCGGGGAACTTGGGCTCGATGTAGCCGGTGGGCGCGTCGGTGAACTCCCCGAAGATGCCCTCGGCCTCCTTGCCGGACGGCTCGTACAGCTTCCGGGGCCCGCTCTCCACCGAGTTGCGCTGCAGGTAGAGCTGGCCGTTCTCGTTCTCCACCCAGAAGTGGTCCTTCGGCAGCCCCTCGGCCTCCGTCGTGGGATAGCCGCGATTGAGCGCCTCCGTCTTCCCCTTGCTGAGCTGCTCCGCCGCGACATAGCCGCGCGCCGGGGCCAGTGAGCCCACCTGCGCGGCGTGGGTGTCGAGCTGCGCGCGCAGGTCCGCGATTTCGCGCTCCATCACCTCGCGCTGCGCCGCCGTGGGCACCTCGCCGCTGCCGTTGAGCTTCTGCAGCCGCGTGTCGATGCGCTGCTGCACTCCCTCCAGGTCCTTGATGATGGCGTTGAGCTTCTTCACCTCGAGCTGGGACTCGAAGCCCTGGGTGCCGTAGCCCGGCTGCCCCGTGAGCGCCTGATTCACCCGGTCCTTGAGCTGACGGACCTGACCCAGCGGCCCCTCGTATTTCTGGAGCGTGCGGGCCGTCTCCATGTGCGCCTGGATTTGCGCGGGCGTGGCGTCCGGCCCCGCCTCGATTCGCACCCGCCCGTCGCCGTAGCGCACGTGCACGGTCCCGCCGTCCAGCGCCGGGTTCGTCAGCACCGGCACCTCGCGCGGAGCCGTCAGGCGGGCGGCGCCCTGCATCACGCCATCCATGGCCACGCCACCGCCGGCGCCGAACACGGTGCCCACCGTGCCGTCCACCACCGCGCGCTGGCCCACCTGCTGGAGGCCCGGCAGCAGGCCGTTCTTCCACGTCTCGCTCTGGAGGGACTGGTCCGTCGCTCCGCCCAGCGCACCGCCGACGCCGCCCTCCCAGGCGCCCTGGATGGCCGTGCTGCGCAGCCGCTGTCCCACCGTCTGCTTGGCGACCTGTTCGACGGTCTCCGTGGCCGCCGTGGCGCCCGCGCCGCCCAGGCCCTTGGGCAGGGGGATGACGGCGGTGCCGCCCTCCACGGCGCCCACCACCGCCTGCTGGGCGACCCCGTCCATGCCCAGCGAGTCGCCCTTGAAGTACGCCTGCGTCGCCACGCGCGTCGTGGCGCCCAGCGCCGCGTAGCCCGCGATGGCCAGCGGCGTCGCCGCGCCACCGGTGGCAACCACCGCCGCCGTCGTCACCACCGCGACGGCCGCCGTGGCCGCCATGTCCGCGGTGCTGTCCTTCGTCTCCTGCAGGTCCTTCACGTCATCCGTGGCGTACGTGGTGCGCCGCTGCGCCGCGGACGTGTCGCCCGTGGCGATGGCCGTCTCCGCCGCCGTCAGGTTGCGCTCCAGGCGCTCCGAGTCCGACTCGCCCTTGGTGACGTTCTGGATGGTGTCGATGATGCCCAGGCCGCCGCTCTGCTCGAACTGCTGCTGAGCCCGCAGGCGGTCCACTTGCTGCTTCGCCGCATCCGGCGCCTTGGGGTCGATGGCCCCCAGGTCATACATCTGGTCGACGATCTCGAACTTGTCGCGCCCGCCCAGCTCCGACGTCAGGTCCGAGCGCAAGTCCCGCTTGTAGAGGTCGCGGTACGCGGCGGTGATGTCATTGATTTGCGCCTTGGACTTGTTGCCCAGCACCTCGCGCAGCGCCGCCTCGTCCGTGCCCACGCCGTCCATGGCCCGGTGGAGCTGCTCGGCCGCCGCCTGCGCCTGGCCGAGCTTGTCATCGGCCGCGGGAGGGTTGAGGTAGCGCAGGCCCACCTGCGTGTCCGCGCCGCCCCAGCCCCGGACCTCGGACTCCAGCGAGCGGCCCGTCTGCTTCTGGAACTCCGCCTTGAGGGCGGACATGTCCTCCGGCTTCGTGTTCTTCAGCACGTCGAGGATGGCGCTCTCGTCCGCGCCGAACCAGCCCTGCGTCGCGCTGTTGATTTGCGCGGCGCTGGCGGCGGCCGGGTTGTCCTCCATCAGCCCGCGGGCGCGGGTGTAGTCCTCCTTCGACAGCTTCTTCTGAAGCTCCGCCTGAAGCGCCGCGTCCGCGAGCAGGACCTTCTTCTGCTCCGGGGGCAGGTTCTTCAGCGTGTCGAAGACCTTGTCGCTGTCGGCGCCGAAGAAGCCCTGGAGCGCGTCATGCACCTTGGAGCGCGCCGCGCCCGCCTCCAGTTGCGTCACCTGCTCCGGCGTGGTGGCGCGGGTGGTGTCCAGCAGGCTGTTGAGCTGCGTGCGCTGGGCGTCATCCAGGCGCGGCCCCAGCGCCTGCTTCATGAACTCCTCGGGCGTGGAGGCCCGGATGTTCGGATGGTCCTTGCCGTACATCTGCTGGAAGGAGCGGGCAATGGACTGACGCTCCGTGGGGCTGGCGTCGCGCAGCGTGTTGACGATGGCGTCCTTGTCCCCGAAGAAGCCCGTCTGCTCCTGGATGGCCGCCGCGCCCGCGTTGCCCTTGTTGCCGGACAGGATGTTGTTGACGCGGGTGAGCTCGTCACCGCTCAGCTCGTCGCGCAGGACCAGGTCCAGGTGCTCCTTGTAGTGCTCCCGGAAGGACTGGCGGATGAGCGCGATGTCGCCCGGCGTGCGCTTGTCCAACGTCTTGAAGATGGCGGCCTCGTCCGTGCCCCAGCCGGTGAGGCCGCCCTTCGTCGCGCGGTACAGCTCCGTGGCGTCCTTGGCCGCCTGCTCGCGGGTGTAGCCCGGCGTGACGCCCGGAGGGCCCGCGGGCGTCTGCCGTTGCGCCGGAACCTGGGTGGTATTGGCCGGAACGAAGGAGCTGGCGTTGGTGGCCCGGTTGCCCGCATTGCGGGCCGACGTCGCCGCCTGCTGGGCGAACGTCGTGGCCTGCTTCACGGCCTGCTCCGCGCGGGTCAGCTCGGCCTTGGGCGCGTTCTTCTTCTTCGCCTCCGCGAGCGCCGCCTGCGCCTGCTTCAGCGCTTCCTGCGCCTGTTTGGCCGCGGCTTCCGCGCGGGCCTGCGCCTGGGCCGCCTGCGCGGCTTGGGCCCGGGCCGCTTCCGCCGCCGCACGGGCCGCTGCTTCCGCCGCGAGCTGCGCCGCTCGAGCGGCCCGCTCGGCTTCCGCCGCCGCGCTCGAAGCGCCTGAATCCCCTGTACCCGTGGCTCGAGTGGAACCGCCCTCGTTGACTCGCATGCCCCCGACTCCGCGAAAGTCCGCCACGGCGGACATGGACCTACACGAGTCCAGCCCGCAATGCGGGTCCACTCGTCACTCGAAAGAGATTATCCGAGATTCGATGCGAGGAGTTGTGTGAGGCAGGAAGGCGGGTCGCCAAAGCAAGACGTCCCACGTTCCCTTCAGCGGTCCTTCTCCTCCAGGCGCACCTTCACGTCGGTGATGACCTTGAGTCGACGGGGCGGGTCTTCCTTCTCCGAGGACAGGTCTGCCTGGACGCGCATTTCCATCTCACTGCTTGCGGGCCAGAGTCTGTCCAAGCGGAAGACGGTCTCCCCCTTGGTCTGTGAGCGGATCATCATCCGCTCGGAGCTGTCCGAGCGCGTCTGGTATTCGGCCGGCACGGGCTGGTTCTTCGACGTCTGCTGGATGAGGAAGCGCGTCCCCGCCCGGCTTCCCTCCAATGAAAAGAGTTCGAAGCTGCCGGTGCCCTGCGTCCCCACGGGGCCGCTGCCATACAGCGGCTGATCCCACCGCGCGCCCAGGCCAATGGCTTCCTGGGGAAAGGGGTTGCCCACGAACTGGAGCGCCTTGGCCAGGTCTTGCAGCTCCCTGCGGCGCTGGGGCTCCAGGTGGGCGGGCAGCTTCAGGTCCAGGGTGTTGCCCCGCCATCCGGACAGGCCCGCACCGGTGAGGCCCGGGAGGAACGCCAGGCTCTTGCGGACTTCATCCACGTGCTGCTCGGACGTGCCGGGGTGGACGAGCAGGTCCACCGCGTCGAGCGTGAAGTCATAGCGCGTGTCCCCCTCCGGGGAGACCGACTGGACGTGGATGATGAAGGTCATCCGCGTGGAGGGCGCTGGCGGCGCGCGCCGCGTCGTGCCGCCCGTCTCCACCGTGACGGACGAGGCGTGGATGGCGGAGACGACCTGCTTCGACCCGGGTGCGGGCTTGAGAAGCAACTGCCTGCGCGGCTCACGGCCCTGCGTGACGAGGAGCATGGCCGTGACGCTAGCCCGGCCTCTTCGCCCGAGCCAAGCCGACGCGAGCGCAATAACAAGCAACAATTCCACGAACACTTCATTCCCCCGTCAACGACTGTCGTCCAATTTCTCTCCCTCCTTGAGAAAACGAGCCAATCATTATCACCCCACCGGGTGCGGACCCACCCTGCCTGGAGACTCAGAATTAACAGTGTTCCATCGATTTTATCTTTTGGTTGAGTAATCCGTGGATTCATCTTTTTGAACACTCTACAAGGCGCCCGTCACAACGAGGGGCACCCATGGCCAAGGCGCGAGACAAACATCCTTTTGTATTGCCAGAGTTCTATGTCCCCTGGCCCGCGCGCCTGAATCCAAACCTCGAAGCAGCCCGGGTGCACTCCAAGGCGTGGGCGCGCGAATTGGGAATCATCGGCGCGCCCAAGGACGGCAGCGCTCCGGAAATCTGGAGCGAGAAGAAGTTCGACGCGATGGACTACGCGCTCTTGTGCGCCTACACCCATCCGGAGGCGCCGAGCCCGGAGCTGGACCTCATCACGGACTGGTACGTCTGGGTCTTCTACTTCGACGACCACTTCCTCGAAATCTACAAGCGTCCGCAGGACCGCGAGGGCTCCAAGGCGTACCTGGACCGGCTTCCCCAGTTCATGCCGGTGGACCTGTCCACGCCCATGCCCAAGCCCACCAACCCGGTGGAGGCGGGCCTGGCGGACCTGTGGATGCGCACGGTGCCCTCCAAGTCGGTGGAGTGGCGCAAGCGCTTCTTCGAGAGCACCAAGGCGCTCCTGGACGAGTCCACGTGGGAGCTGGACAACATCAGTGAGCACCGGGTCTCCAACCCGATTGAGTACATCGAGATGCGCCGCAAGGTGGGCGGGGCGCCCTGGTCCGCGGACCTGGTGGAGCACGCTGTCTTCGCTGAAGTCCCGGACCGCATCGCCGCCAGCCGGGCCATGCTGGTGCTGAAGCACTCGTTCGCGGACGCGGTCCACCTGCGCAACGACTTGTTCTCCTACGAGCGGGAGATTCTGGAGGAAGGCGAGCTGTCCAACGGCGTGCTCGTCATGGAGCGCTTCCTGGACATCGACCCGCAGGCGGCGGCCAACCTGGTCAACGACGTGCTCACGTCGCGGCTCCAGCAGTTCGAGAACACGGCGGTGACGGAGCTGCCCTCGCTCTTCGCGGAGCACGGCCTCAACCCGGTGGAGCAGGCCAACGTCCTCGTCTACATCCGAGGGCTCCAGGACTGGCAGTCCGGTGGCCACGAGTGGCACCTGCGCTCCAGCCGCTACATGAAGCCCGTCTCGGGCCCCGGCGCCGAGCTGAACCTCCCCTTCCCGGGCCTGGGCACGTCCGCGCTGCGCATCCCCCTGTCGCCCGGCGCGCTGGGCCTCAAGCGCTTCAAGAGCTTTGCCCACGTGCCCTATCAGCCGGTGGGCCACCTGGTGCCTCCGAAGTTCTACATGCCGTACACCACGGGGCTCAGCCCCCACCTGGACGGCTCGCGCAAGGACTCCAAGGCGTGGGCACGGCGCATGGGCATGCTGGACGCGCTGCCCGGTCTGCCCGGCGTGTACATCTGGGATGACCACAAGTTCGACGTCGCGGACGTGGCGCTGTGCGGCGCGCTCATCCATCCGGACGCCTCCGTCGCCGAGCTGAATCTGACCGCGGGCTGGCTCGTCTGGGGCACCTACGCGGACGACTACTTCCCGGCCTTCTACGGCTACACCAAGGACATGGCCGGGGCGAAGCTCTTCAACGCCCGGCTGACGGCGTTCATGCCGGACGACCCGGCCACCAGCACGGCGGTCGCGACGAACCCGGTGGAGCGGGGCCTCGCCGACCTGTGGGCGCGCACCGCGGCCAACCTGACGCCCAACGCGCGCAACCTGTTCCGCAAGGCCATCCAGGACATGACGGAGAGCTGGCTGTGGGAGCTGGCCAATCAGATACAGAACCGCGTCCCGGACCCGGTCGACTATGTGGAGATGCGCCGCAAGACGTTCGGCTCGGACCTGACCATGAGCCTGTCGCGGCTGGCCCACGGCGACGCGATTCCGGCGGAAATCTTCCACACCCGACCCATCCGCTCGCTGGAGAACTCGGCGGCCGACTACGCCTGCCTCACCAACGACGTCTTCTCCTATCAGAAGGAGATTGAGTACGAGGGCGAGCTGAACAACGGCGTCCTCGTCGTCCAGCGCTTCCTGGACCTGGCGCCCACCCAGGCAGTGGAGGTCGTCAATGACTTGATGACCGCGCGGATGGAGCAGTTCCAGCACACCGTCGCCACCGAGCTGCCGTCGCTCATCCTCAACTTCAAGCTGGACGCGCGGGCGCAGGAGAAGCTCAACCTGTACGTCGTGAAGCTCCAGAACTGGATGGCCGGCGTGCTCATCTGGCACCAGACGGTGGACCGGTACAAGGAGTTCGAGCTGAAGGGCAGCCGCAAGCCCATGCCTCACGTGCACGGCCCCACGGGGCTGGGCACCTCCGCGGCCCGAATCGCCTCGATGTTCAGCGCCCTCCGCCAGTCCTGACTCATTCGTAATCCCAACCTTTTCCCAGTCTCCCCACCTCTGAAAGACAAGGTGCCCTCATGGCGAACTCGATGAAGCCCGGCAACGAAGCAGAGAACCAGCTGTTGAGCCTCGGGACGGCGGCGGCGCGGCAGCTCGCGACGACGACCAAGTCCGTTCCGCAGATGCAGGGCATCTCCTCCCGGTGGCTGCTCAAGCTGCTGCCGTGGGTGCAGGTGTCCGGTGGCGTGTACCGCGTCAACCGCCGCATGACGTACGCGGTGGGCGACGGCCGCGTGACGTTCACCACGGCCGGCGCCAAGGTCCAGGTCATCCCCCAGGAGCTGTGTGAGCTGCCCCTGCTGCGCGGGTTCGACGACGTGGAAGTGCTGCAGGCCCTGGCCAACCGCTTCGAGCAGAAGGAGTTCAAGGCGGGCGAGGTCATCACCGCCAAGGGCCAGGAGGCGGACTCCATCTGCCTCATCGCCCACGGCAAGGTGAACCAGATTGGCGCCGGCAAGTACGGCGACGAGACGGTGATTGGCGTGCTCGCCGACGGCGACCACTACAGCTTCCAGGCGCTGCTGGAGTCGCAGGACTTCTGGACCTTCACGGCGAAGGCCGTCACGGCGTGCACCGTGCTGATGCTCCAGCAGTCCGCGTTCGAGGCGGTGGTCGCCCAGGCGCCCTCGCTCCAGAAGCACATCGAGCAGTTCAAGGCGCGCTCGAAGAAGAAGCAGGACACGTCGGGCCAGGCCGCCATCGAGCTGGCCGCGGGCCACACGGGCGAGCCGGTGCTGCCGGGCACGTACGTGGACTACGAGACGTCGCCGCGCGAGTACGAGCTGAGCGTCGCGCAGACGGTGCTCCAGATTCACAGCCGCGTCGCGGACCTCTTCAACGAGCCGATGAACCAGACGGAGCAGCAGCTGCGTCTGACGGTGGAGGCCCTGAAGGAGCGCAAGGAGCACGAGCTCATCAACAACCGCGACTTCGGCCTGCTGCACAACGCCGACCTGAAGCAGCGCATCCACACCCGCTCCGGCCCTCCGACGCCGGACGACATGGACGAGCTGCTCTCCACCGTGTGGAAGGACCCGTCCTTCTTCCTGGCGCACCCGCGCGCCATCGCCGCCTTCGGCCAGGAGTGCAACCGCCGGGGCATCTACCCCACGAGCGTGGAGCTCAACGGCAACATGGTGCCCGCCTGGCGCGGCATCCCCATCTTCCCGTGCAACAAGATTCCCGTCTCCGACTCCCGCACCAGCTCCATCCTGCTGATGCGCGCGGGTGAGAAGAACCAGGGCGTCGTCGGTCTGCACCAGGCCGGCATCCCGGACGAAATCGAGCCCAGCCTCTCTGTCCGCTTCATGGGCATCAACGAGAAGGCCATCATCAACTACCTGGTCAGCGCGTACTTCTCCGCCGCCGTCCTCATCCCGGACGCGCTGGGCATCCTGGAGAGCGTCGAGATTGGCCGCTCGGAGTAACGAAAGCCCGACGCCATGACGAACCCAAACAATCCAGGCGGCGGAATGGACTCGCAGTTGACGAGCTTGAGCACGGCGGGTGCTCGGCAGCTCGCGACGACGACCAAGACCGTACCGCAGATGCAGGGCATCACCCCCCGGTGGCTGTTGCGCATGCTGCCGTGGGTGGAGGTGACGGGCGGCACGTACCGCGTCAACCGTCGCCTGAGCTACTCGGTGGGAGACGACCGGCTCAACTTCGGCAACGTGGGCGCCCGGGTGGAAGTGCCCGCCCAGGAGCTGCACAAGCTGCCGCTGCTGCGCGGCTTCGAGGGTGACAGCGCGGTGTTCCAGGCCCTGGCGAGCCGCTTCGTCCAGAAGGAGTACAAGGCCGGCGAGTCCATCGTCGAGGCGGGGACTCCCGCCGAGCACGTGTTCCTGTTGGCCCACGGCAAGGCGAAGAAGCTGGGCAAGGGCAAGTACGGGGACGAGCTGGTGCTGGACGTGCTCGCGGACGGCGACCACTTCGGTGACCAGGCGGTGGTGGAGTCGAACGACCAGTGGAGCTTCAGCGTCAAGGCGACCACGGCCTGCACGGTGCTGGCGCTGCCGCAGCAGGTGTTCGAGGACCTCATCAAGCAGTCCCCTGCCCTGCAGGCACACGTCGCGCGGTACAAGGAGCGCCTGAAGAAGCCCCAGGACAAGATGGGGCAGGCGGCGATTCCGATGGCCGCGGGTCACTCCGGTGAGCCGTCACTGCACGGCGGCTACGTGGACTACGAGCTGGCTCCGCGCGAGTACGAGCTGAGCGTGGCGCAGACGGTGCTCCGCGTGCACACCCGTGTCGCGGACCTGTTCAACGGGCCGATGAACCAGACGGAGCAGCAGCTCCGGCTGACGATTGAGGCGCTGAAGGAGCGGCAGGAGCACGAGCTCATCAACAACCGTGACTTCGGTCTGCTCCACAACGCGGACCTGAAGCAGCGCATCCACACGCGCTCCGGCCCTCCGACGCCGGACGACATGGACGAGCTGCTCAGCCGGCGCCGCAAGTCACGTTTCTTCCTGGCGCACCCGCGCACCATCGCCGCGTTTGGCCGGGAGTGCACCCGTCGCGGGCTGTACCCGACGGTGGTGGACGTGCAGGGCACCAAGGCGATGGCGTGGCGCGGCGTTCCCATCCTGCCGTGCGACAAGATTCCCATCACCGAGCAGCGCACCAGCTCCATCATCGTGATGCGCACCGGTGAGTCGGACCAGGGCGTCATCGGCCTGCACCGCACGGGGCTCCAGGACGAAGTCGAGCCGGGCCTGTCCGTGCGCCGCATGGACATCAGCGAGAAGGCCATCTCGTCCTATCTCGTCAGCACGTACTTCTCCGCGGCGCTCCTGATTCCGGATGCGCTCGGAGTGCTCGAGAACGTCGAGCTGGGCGGCTGAGGTTTCGCCACGGGAGCGGGCTCGCAGGTGGAGCCCGCTCTCGGCAACACGGGGCGTGTCCGGAGTGTCCCGGGATGGGTCCAGGCAGACCAGGAGCCGGCCTGTCCCGAGTCATGGCTGTCCATTCCGGGCTGACGTGTCACGCGGCTTCGCTGACGTGTCCGTGACGCGTCCGTTTTGACTGTCTTCGATTGTTGGCGTGAGGAACATCGCTCCGCCCTGCTCTTGGACAAGTCCATCCCTGTCACGGGTCCAGCGCTTGCAGATCACCGCCCCGCGTGCGGCGTGGCCCTGGCTCGCCGCCGCAGGGAGAGTGACTCCATGACGCAGCCCCACTTCATTCCGCTTCACACCGCCACGCACGCGCTGGCGCGCTCCGTGACGCGGCTTTGCCGTCGCCATCATCCCGAGGACCTTCGCGCTCCCACCCCGGAGGCGACGCGATGAGCCCCGCACATGGCCCACGTGGAGTCCTCCTCGCCGCGCTCCTGCTCGTGGGCACGACGGCCTCGGCGCAGGTGACCTTCGACTGTCAGACGATTCAAGAGCGCGCTCCCGCCACCGGCCTCGGCGCCAATCCGAAGGCCGTGGCCTCCGTGCCGCTCGCCAGACAGCAACAGGGCTACGTCCGCGTGGGCGGCGGGTGCGAGGTGTCGCGCTTCGGCTACGACTCCGCGCACGCCGAGGTCATGGTGCAGAACGCTCCCGACGGGGACTTCGGCTGGCGGTGCAAGGGCGCCGACCCCGCGCTCGTCATCAATCCCGCGTGGGCCAAGGCCTCCGTCACCTTCTGCAAGGCCAGCGCGCCCAACGTCAGCAGCCTGCGCTTGCAGTGCAAGACGCTCAGCTCGAAGACGGGCCCCTCGCGCAACCCGCTCGCGGAGGTGTCCCTCACCCCCCAGCTCGCCACCGAGGGTTATGTCGTCGTCTCCGGCGGCTGTGACTCCTCCCACGCGCTGAACGGCTCCATCCACGCGGAGAACGTCGTCGTCTCCAAGCCCACGGCGAACGGCAAGGGCTGGCGCTGTCAGGCCGCGGACCCGCCGAACCATCCACAGGACGCCACCGTCACCGCGTCACTCGTCGCGTGTCAGCTCGCGGTGGACCCCGCGCAGGCGGCCCTCCTCATCCCGAAGCCCGCGCTGCGCTGCGCGGTGAGCCATGGCGTGAAGACCACGGGCATGGCCTATCCCCGCGCCCTCGCCGCCGCCACGGGCAAGGTCATCAGTGGTGGCTGCGACCTCTCCTATGCCGGCAATGGCTCCGTGCATGCACAGTTCATGGTGCAGCACGGTCCCCAGGCGGACGGCGCCTGGTCCTGCTGGGGCGCGGACCCGCCGCTCATCAGCAACCCGGGCAGCGCACAGGCCAGCGTGCTGAGCTGCGGCATCACCACCGTCCCCGCCACCACACCGCTTCCCGCGCCAACGCCGACTCCCTCGCCCACTCCGACGGCGCGCAAGAATCCGGTCGTCATCGTCGGCGGCACCCTGGCGAGCGAAATCCTGTACTGGACGCTGGAGAGCCGGTTGGACAGGGATGGCTACCAGCGCTTCTTCTTCGAGCTGCCCAGCGGCGGCTTGATTGACCTGCATGAGAGCGCGCGACAGCTCAAGTTCAAGGTGGCGGACGTGCTGCTCCAGACGGGCGCGAGCAAGGTCCATTTGATTGGCCACAGCCAGGGTGGCGCGGTGGCCCGCGCGTACGTGCGTGACTTCGGCAATGCGTCGGTGGAGAGCATCATCAGCCTGGGCACGCCCCACAAGGGCACCGACGACGACCCGCTGCTCGCCCTGGTGGCGCGCCTGTTGTTCAACTGCACCGGCACCGCGGCGGACCCGCTGCCCTGCAAGCAGATGAAGGCGGGCTCGGCGTTCATCGCGGAGATCAACACGCGCCCACCGAACGACCCCGTCTACTACACCAACATCAACACCCTGCATGACGTGTTCACCAAGGCGAACTCGAACGGGAAGATGGACAACTGTGACCGGACGAGCCCGTCGGGCGAGGCGCTGCAGTGCAACGTGACGGTGCAGGACTTCTGCAAGGACAACCTCGTCGAGCACGTCGGACTCGCGTCGAACGGAGTGGTCTACAGCGGCATCCGACAGGCGCTGGAGCATCGGAAGATAGCGCTCAACTGCACGGAGCTCTGAGGCTCGCCGTCGTAATTCCATCCGCCGCCCGCCCGTGGGAGGTGCCCGCGCGCGGGCGGCGTTCGAGGTTCGCCGACGGACTCAGCTCGCGTCGGTGGCCACCTTGCCGAGGTGGCGCAGGAACCCGGCCCAGCCCTGCTGGTAGTCGCTGCGGTCGACCGGCAGCTCGAAGCGGTCGTGGATGACGGTGACGCGCGTGTGGCGCCCTTCCGCGAGGGGCTCCAGCAGCCACGTCACGCGCGTCATCGGCTTGTCCGGCTCACCCCGCCAGTCGGTCCAATCGGTGACCAGGCGCTCGTTCTCGACCTTCTCGAGGATGCGGGTGGGGCCGCCCGCCACGGACCTGCCCTCGCAGGTGTAGTTCCATCCGTAGGAAATCTCACCGCGCTCCGCGTCGACGCGGGCGGCGCCAAAGAGCCAGCGGTTCATCAGCTCGGGGACGAGCAGGGCGCGGTACACCTTCGCGGGCGGCGCGGCGATTTCAATCGATGCGCGCACCTCGGGGGCATTGCTGCTGAAGTCGGGCAGCGTGAGCTGGATGCCCTCGCGAAGGTGGTCCTTGAGGTTCCCGGTGTGGATGCGCCACAGGTCGTCAATCACGTGACGCGGCTGGCGAAACGGCAGCTGCCCTCGCACGGCGTGGCGAATCACCAGTGAACACGCGTCCGGGCCCTCTCCTGACTGGAGCGTATAGTTCACCTCGGTCGGGACGCCTTGAATCGTCCAGCTGAACCTGAGTTCGCGGCCGGGCTCGAGCGCCGTCAGGACCTGGTCGCGGCCAGGCTCGCGGGGCGCGCCGAGGGTGGCCTTGCCCCAGAAGCGGTAGGCCCCACCGACGCGCGGCTCGACCTCGGCGTGCTCGGCGAACCAGTGACGCAGCTCGGCCGGGTCGGTCAGTGCGCGGTAGACCCGCTCGGGTGGAGCCGGCAGCTTGAAGGTGAACTCGTGCTCGAACGACGGGCTCATCGGGGTCTCCTCTTCAGGGAACGTGGGGCGCGACGCACCGGGACCTGGGGTGGGCCTGGAGCGTCGTCGTCGGGCATCGACTCGATGAATTGCTTCAGGTCATGGAGCCGCGCGGGCCAGAACACGCGGTAGTCATCGAGCCAATCGCTGATGAGCCGCAGGCGCAGCGGCTCCAGCGTGTAGACGCGCTCGCGTCCCCGGCGCTCCTCGCGGACCATCTCCGCCTGGCGCAGCACGCGCAGGTGGCGCGACACCGCGGGCCGGGTCATCGCGAAGCCCGTGGCGAGGCTCCCCGCGGTCGCTTCGGAGCCTCGGAGCCGGGCCAGCAGCGCCCGCCGGGTGCTGTCGGCGAGCGCGAAGAACACCGCGTCGAGCGTCGAGGACGGCCCCGAAGACGTGGGCAGGTGGGCGTGGGCGGAGCGAGGACTCATATGTCAACGACTCGTTACATATCAGCGCACGCGAAATCGCGGCAAGCAGATTCGAAACGAAGACGTTACGCGTCGTTCGTTCCCCCAAGCGGGGCCACTCGCGGGCGGCGTTCAAGAGTCGTGGACGGCCCCTGCGTCAGGGAAGACAGGTCGTCGTCAGGAGCTTGAGGGGAGCACTTCCGTCCTGGCTCACCATCAGCTCGAGTCTGTCATCGGCGTTGAATTTCCCCGCGACGAGCCCCATGGGCATCGCCTCCAGGACGACGTCTTGCCTCTCCGCGAGCGAGCCATCGCCCAGCCCCATCAACAGGCTGACCCTGTTCGCGGCCGGAATCGTCGCGGCGACATCCAGCTGTGACGTCGGCGCCATGCAAGGTGTGCAAGGGAGTACTCAGTGCCGACACATTTCACGGCGGTAACGCAACCGCGAGGAGTTCCCCCGGCGATGGCGACTGACGCATTGAGACACTCCAAACCACAACGGCGGGTATGTGCATGTATTGGCTTCGCGTCGGGGGCATGGGACAAGATGCGCGCCATGACTTCACCCAGCGTGCATCCCGCGCAGCGCATCGCCGACCACGCCGGCGGCGCTCAGCATCACCGAGGCCGTGGCCGTGTAGTCACGCCGTTTCCGAAGAGCAGTCACCCGTGGGGGAGCTGAACATGAAGAAGACCGTGCTGACGTTGTGTCTTGCTGGAGGTGTCCTGGGCTGTGGCGCGCCGGAGGGAACGCTCGACGAAGGCGTCGCGCCGGAGGGCACCCAGTCCCAGGCCATCCTCGGCGATGTCGTGAGCTTCAATGGCGACCCGAACTCCGACCTGCTGTGGAGGAACCAGGCCACGGGCAACATGCTCACCTGGCTCATGGCCGGCCCCTCCCTGGCCGCCACGGCGGTGATGCCCGCCGTGTCGCCGTCGCTCGTGGTTCAGGCCGCCTCCGATTTCGGCGGACCGACGTCGGACCCGGACCTCGTCTTCCACACGCCCGCGTCGGCCGGCACGGCCATCCGTTTCCTCAACAGCTCCTTCAGTGTGCTCGGCATGGCGCCCATCTCGGGCGTCCTCCCGTCGTCGAGCTGGTACGTCGCCGCGTCCGGGGACTTCAACATGGACGGGCAGACGGACCTGGTGCTGCACAACCGCTCCACGGGGCAGTTCTTCTACCAGTACATGTCCGGGCCCACGCCCATCGGCATCTCAACGCCGCTTCCTCGCGCGCTCCCCTGGTACATCGTGGGCGCGGCGGACTTCGACGGAGATGGGAGGACGGACCTGCTCTGGCGCCACCGCACCTCGGGCCAGAATGACATCTGGCGAATGAACAATACCGCCATCATCGGCTCCTTTCCCCTGCCCGTCATGTCCCTGGCCTTCTATGTCGGCGCCACCGCGGACTACACGCGCGATGGAATCCCAGACATCGCCTGGCACAACCCGAGCTCGGGGCAGGTCGTCATCTGGCGGATGGCGGGGATGAGCCTGGGCACGTCCATGACCGTGGGCAGCATGGGCTCGGGCTGCCCACCGTGGTTCTCACAGGTCACCCCGCCCCCCTCGTCGGGAACCTGCATGTACCTCGTGGGTCCTCGCTAGCCCGGGCGTCGGCGCGCAGGGGCCTCGCTCGGACGTCCCGCGCGAGGCGCCTCCACCCGTTGGGCCCCACTCCGGGCCTCGTCGACGACGCCGGAGAGGTCATCGCTCCAGGGCGGGCCCCTCATGGGGCCCAAGCCCGCGCCCTACACCTCCGCGGCCGGCGCGACCTGCGGCTCGCGAGGCATGACGACCTGGAGCGCCAGGCTCAACGCGACGACGAGCACACAGCCGATGACGTTGAACCAGAGGTAGCCGATGTCGCTGAGCATGAAGAGGCCAATCACCGTGGCCTGGGAGATGACGGCCGCGGTGAAGACCGCGTGTCCCCGCACGTGCTTGAGGAAGAAGGCGACCAGGAAGATGCCCAGCACCGTGCCGTAGAAGATGGAGCCGAGGATGTTCACCGCCTGGATGAGGTTGTCGAGCAGCGACGCGAAGCTCGCGAAGCCCACGGCCACCAGTCCCCAGAACACGGTGAACAGCTTGGAGGCGATGAGGACGTGCCGGTCCGACGCCTCCGGGCGGAACACGCGCCGGTAGAAGTCCACCGTCGTGGTGGCCCCCAGCGCGTTCAGCTCACTGGCGATGGAGCTCATGGCCGCTGACAGGATGACGGCGATGAGCAGCCCGAACAGCCCGCTGGGCAGCCAGCGCTTCACGAAGCTGATGAAGATGTAGTCGGAGTCCTTGGTCTCCGCACCGGGCAGCGCGCGCGACACCAGGGCCTTGGCCTCCTTGCGAACCGCGCTGGCCTCGCCCGAGGAGGCGCGCAGGGCCTCCCGGACCCCCGCCTGTGTGGCGGCATCACCCGCGTCACCCGCCGCGAGGTAGCGCTCCACCTCCGCGCGCTTGCTGGACTGCACCTGCTCCCACTTCGCCTCCAGCGCCGCGTACTCTCCCGCCTGCGTCGTCGCGCGCATGCGCTCGCCCAGCGTGTCGTTGAAGAGCAGGGGCGGCGTGCTGAACTGGTAGAAGACGAAGACGAGGATGCCGACGAAGAGGATGAGGAACTGCATCGGCAGCTTGAGGACGCCGTTGAACAGCAGTCCCAGCCGGCTCTCGGAGATGGAGCGCCCCGTCAGGTAGCGGCCCACCTGCGACTGGTCCGTACCGAAGTACGACAGCGCCAGGAAGAAGCCACCGGTGATGCCGGACCAGAAGTTGTAGCGGTCCTGCACGTTGAAGTCGAAGCTCACCACGTTCATCCGACCAAACGCGCCCGCGACGTCCACGGCGTCGCCGAACGACACGTGCTTGGGCAGCCGCCAGAGGATGACCAGCGCGGCCACCACCATGCCGCCCATCATCACCACCATCTGCTGCTTCTGCGTCTGGCTGACGGCGCTGGAGCCGCCCGTCACCGTGTAGAGGATGACCAGCGCGCCCATCGCGACGACGGTGGGCTCCAGCGGCCAGCCGAGGATGGTGGAGAGGATGATGGCCGGGGCATAGATGGTGATGCCCGCTGCGAGGCCCCGCTGCACCAGGAACAGGAAGGCACCCAACAGGCGCGTCTTCAAGTCGAAGCGGGACTCCAGGTACTGGTACGCGGTGATGACGTTCAGCCGGTAGTAGATGGGAACGAAGACCGCGCTGATGAGAATCATCGCGAACGGCAGTCCGAAGTAGAACTGCACGAAGCGCATGCCGTCTTCGTACGCTTGGCCCGGAACGGAGAGGAAGGTGATGGCGCTGGCCTGCGTGGCCATCACCGCGAGGCCAATCGTGGGCCACTTCAGCTCGCGCGCACCGCGCAGGTAGTCCTCGGTGTTCTTCGCGCCCCGGGACTTCCACATCCCCCAGATGACGATGAACGCAATCGTTCCGCCAAGCACCACCCAATCAAGCAAGGTCACGAGTACACCCAGGTGAGCAGCGACGACAGCGCGAGGAACAGGACGAAGGCGCCGAACACCAGCAGATAGACGTTGCGCCACGAGCCCAGGAGCGGCGGCGCGTCATCCAGCTCCGGCCTCTTTTCGGGCGGTGTCTGGGAGGGAGACGGATTCACGGGAGTGCTCATTGCGCGAGGACGTTCGCCAGGAGGCGGTAGGCGCCGGGGACTCCGGCGGGGAGCTGACGGAAGAAGGCCAGGCCCGTGTAGACGAACACCCCCTTGCCATGACGGGTGACGAGCAGCGAGCCGCGCAGGGGCGCTTCGCCCGCGTCGTTCAGCTCGAACACCGGGCGGTAGTGGTCATCCCACTTCGACGCGAAGTAGAGGCCGCGCTCCTGCACCCAGCCGTCAAAGTCCGCGGCAGTGAGCCGGTTGGGTGCGCGCAACAGCGGCTCGTCCTTGGACACGGGAGTCATCACCGCCGTCTCGTCCGTCACGCGCTCGCGGCCAAGCTCCAGCGGGTACGGCCCGACGAAGGCGGCCAGCGGGCCCACGCGACTGTTGGTGTTGTACTGCACCACCAGTCGCCCGCCCTGCTTCACGTAGTCGAGCAGCCGCTCACGGTGCACGGCGAGGCGGGGGTTCGCGTTGAACGCGCGCACACCGACGAGGATGGCGTCGAAGCGCTCCAGCTTCTCGGAAGCCAGCCGCTCCTCGGGGAGCACCGTCACCTCGTACCCCACCGCCGCCAGGCTCTCCGCCACGCGGTCTCCCGGCCCGGGGATGTAGCCCAGGCGCTTCACCTTCGTCGCGAGCGCGAAGGGAATCAGCGTCGCCTCGGAGGGCTGGCGGACCGCCAGGGGCGGCAGGTGCTCGTGGGCGACGTTGCGCACGCGCCATGACTCCGCGCGGCCTCCAGTGTCCACGACGACGCGCAGGCGCGCCTTCTCGGTGGCGCCCTTGGGCGGCGTCACCCGGAACTGGACCGTGCGCTCGTCACCGCGCGCGGCGAGCTGGAACGCGTGCTCCACCGGCTCCGAGCGCCAGCCCTGGGGCAGCTCCAGGCGCACCTTTCCCGAGGCCTCCGCGCGCCCCGCGCCCAGCACCACGGAGATGGCCTGCGCCGCGCCGTTGGGGAACATCACGCGGTCGCGCTCCAGCGTCGCGGTGACGGCGGGCACCACCTCGAACGCGCGGTACAGCTCGCCACGCACCGGGTCCGTCCACACGTGCACCACCGGCCGCGTCACGGTGATGCGTCTGCCGCCGACCTCGTAAACGAAGGTCACCGCCAACGCGGGGCCGCCCTCGGGCAACCCCGTCAGCGCGCGGGCCGAGTCCTCGAGCGTGAAGAGTCCTCCAGAGATGGGCTTGCGCAGCCAGTACGGCGTGGTGATGGCCGCGTCCTCCGGCAGCGTCACCTTCTTCTCCAGCTTGAAGGGCGTGTGCTCCGCGAGCGCCGCATTCACGGGCACGCTCTCTCCGCCCGGCAGCGTCACGCTCACCAGTCGAAGCGCGGCGGGCGAGCGGTTCAGCGCGAACACGTTCAGCGTCACCGGAGCGCCCGGCACACCGGCGGCCTCCGGAGCGCGTGCCTCCAGGAACAACCCCGCGCACGCGGCGATGAGCGCTTCCGTCTCGCGCAGCTTGAGCGCCTTCCACGGATGGTCATCAGGCAGCGCGGACAATGCCTCATGCACGCGCAAGAGCGCGGGTACGGTGCGGGAGGGAGCACGCGCATCGAAGCCCTTCACCGCGTCATCCACCGCGCGGGCCACGGCCTCCGTGCCCTTCCACCGGCGCCAGGACAGGTCCAGGCCCTCGAACACGTCCGCCTTCGGGCGCGTGCCGTCGAGCGGCGTGAAGTACTCCAGCAGCGGACCGCGCTCGGCCGGGACACCGAAGCCCTGGCTCTTGTGCTGGCTGCGGCTCTCCGCGGAGATTTCTCCCCAGGAGCGACCGAGCAGCGCGTCGTACCCGCCCACGTCCACCTTGAGATAGCCGGACATGTCCGCGTCGGGCTTGAGGCTCCACGTCGAGACGTTGTTCAGCAGCCGGTCCGCCTTCCACGGCTTCACGAGGTCCAGTTGCTCGGGGAAGCGCTTGGGGTCGGCGGCGGCGGTGAAGGCCTCGGCGGCGAGCAGCGCGGACGCGGTGTGGTGTCCGTGGTTGGGCGGCTTCGTGTTGAAGCGCGTGACGATGAGGTCCGGCTGGAAGCGACGGATGGCGAGCACCACGTCGGCCAGCACCGCGTCGTGTCCCCAGATGCGCAGCGCCTCGTCGGCGGACTTCGTGTAGCCGAAGTCCCTCGCGCGGGTGAAGTACTGCTCGGCGCCGTCCACGCGGCGCGCGGCCAGCAGCTCGTACGTGCGGATGAGCCCAAGCAGTTCGTCCTGCTCGGTGCCGATGAGGTTCTGTCCGCCGTCGCCACGCGTGAGCGACAGGTAGCCCGCGCGCAGTCCGCGTTCACCGACCAGCCAGGCGAGAAAGCGCGTGTTCTCGTCGTCCGGGTGGGCCGCGACGTAGAGCACGCTGCCCGTCACACCGAGCCGTCGGAGTCCCGCGGCGATTTCCCCCGCGTGGGGTTGCCGAGGTGCCTGGGCGAAGGCCGAAGTCCCAATTCCAAGACTCATGGCCAGCGTCATGCCAAAGAAGAGCAGGGTTCGCATCCGCGGCGGACCCTACAACAAGGTCTCCACCCACGCGCGCCTGACCTTCATCACCATGACGCGTCCAGCCACGGCCTCACATCGCGTGCGCGTCACGGTCCTTCTCCGTGCCGGCAAGGGAATGACCTGTTATCACCGCGCACCGTGACGCCTTCCTTTCCCACCGCGTGGCTCAAGGGAGACCCACGCGCGCTCGCCTTCCTGCCCGACCGCTTCCGCCACCGCGCCGCGCGCGCGGAGGCCGCGGCCGCATCCGCCTTGCGCCCCATGTCGTCGGCCCTGCTCGACGTCGTGGTCGCCCAGAACGCACGCCTCGCGCCGAGCCCCGCGCGCGAGCGTCATCTGGAGGAGCTTGCCCGCCCCGGCACCATCGCCGTGGTGACGGGCCAGCAGATGGGGTTGTTCCTCGGCCCGCTCTTCACGCTCTACAAGGCCGCCGCCGCAATCACGGCCGCGCGCGCGCTTCGGGAAGAAACCGGGCGGCCCTGTGTTCCCGTCTTCTGGCTTCAAACCGAGGACCACGACCTGCCGGAAGTGGACCACTGCTTCATCGCGAGCCCCCGGGGCTCCGCGAAGCGCGTGGCGTTGGACGTGCCCGAGGCCGCCGCCTCGCGTGCGCCCGTCGCCCACCGCAAGCTCGGCGCGAGTGTCACCCAGGCCCTCGAGGCGCTGCGCGGAGAGCTGGGAGCAGAGCCCCAGGCCTCCGAGCACCTGGAGCTGCTCGCGCGCGCCTACCAGCCCGACGCGACACTCGCGGAGGCGTTCACCCAGGTGCTCGCCGCACTCTTCGCGGACGAGGGCCTGGTCTTCATCGACCCGAGGGACGCGCGCCTCGCGCCCTTCGCCGCGCCCATCCACCGGTTCGCGATTCAGGACGCCTCTGCCATCTCCACCGCGCTCTCGCGTCGCGTGGAAGCGCTGACGCAGGCGGGCTTCTCCGAGCAGGTCCACATCCGGCCCGGCTCGCCGCTCGGCTTCTATTCACCTGATGGCATCGAGGGCGCGCGCTACCGGTTGGACCCCGCGGGCGCTGACACCTGGAGCCTGGTGGGCCATCCGCGTGGCGCCACCGTGACGACGGGGGAGCTGCTGGACTGGCTGGAGCGAGAGCCGCTGCGCTTCACCACCTCCGCGCTCTTGCGGCCGCTCCTCCAGGACACGTGGCTGCCCACGGCGGCCTATGTCGGTGGCCCCGGTGAGGTCTCCTACTTCGCGCAGCTCTCACCGCTCTACGAGCACGCGGGACTGCCCATGCCGCTCGTGGTGCCGCGCGCCCGCTTCCGAGTGCTGGACGACCGCGCCCGCAGACTTCTCCACAAGTTGGGCCTCACGCCGGACGAGGTGGGCGAGCCCCGCGACGCGCTGCTGACGAGGCTCGCCACGCGCGACGCCTCGGAGCCCTACGAGCCCGCGGGCACGCTGGAGGCGCGGCTCTTCGGTGCCTTCTCCTCGGAGCTGGACCGACTGGGCGAGTCGATGCTCAAGCTGGACCCTCAGCTGCTCGACGCGCTCAAGCGCACGCGGGGCACCGTGCGTGCCGCCGTGTCCCGCCTCGCGGCCCGCTATGGCCGGGCGCTCGCGCTGCGCGACGAGGTCACCACCGAGCGCGTGGACCGGCTGCGCGCCATGCTCGTCCCGGACGGGGCACCTCAGGAGCGCATCCACGGCATGGCCTACTACGCCTGTCGCTTCGGCTCCCGGGCCTTCACCCGCCAGGTGCTCGACGCGTGTGTCCCCTTCTCCGGTGACCTGCGGGACCTGATGCCATGAGCACGAGCGGCGCGACGTATGGGCTGGAGGCCCTCGCCTTCGGTCCGCATCCCGATGACGTGGAGCTGTTCTGCGGCGGGTTGATGGCGAAGCTTTCGAGCCTGGGCCACCGCACCGGCATCATCGATTTGTCTCGCGGCGAGAAGAGCTCTCGCGGGACGCTGGAGAGCCGGGCCGCGGAGACGGAGGCCGCCTCGCGCGTGCTGGGCCTGTCCGTGCGGGAGAACCTGGGCCTTCCCGATGGCTGGCTCAGCCCGTGGGCTGGCTTCGAGGCCCCTGAGTCCGAGCGCATCCGCGAGTCCGCCGTGGCCCGCGTGGTGGAAGCGCTGCGGCGCCTGCGGCCGGAGCTGGTCATCGTCCCCTGGGAGGAGGAGCGCCACCCGGACCACGAGGCCGCCAGCGCGCTGGTGACTCGCGCGCTGTTCTTCGCCGGCGTGCGCAAGTTCGAGACCGAGCCGCCCGGCGCCCCATTCACCCCTCGGCAGGTGCTCTACTACCCCCTGCGCCACCTGGCGGAGCCGAGCTTCGTCGTGGACGTGTCCGCCGTCTATGAGAGCAAGACAGCGGCCGTGCGCTGCTACGCGAGTCAGGTGGAGCCCCGCCCTGACGCGCCCGCCACGCTGGTGGGCTCGCCGCTGTCGCTCTCCTCGCTGGAGGCGCGGGACAGGTTCTATGGCGCCCAGGTGGGTGTCGCCCACGGCGAGCCGTATGTCGTCCGGGAGACGTTGGGGCTCATCGACCCGGTGGAACACTTCCGCCGGAATAGCTTCGAGAAGCCCCTGTTCTTCCCTCACCGCCGATGAGTCCTCCCCTCTCTATCGCCATCACCTGCTTTTCGACCTTCGGGGGCAGCGGCATGGTCGCCACCGGCATCGGCCTGGGCATGGCCGAGCGAGGTCACCGCGTCCACTTCATCGCCCGGGAGCCGCCCGCGCGGCTGGACAGCCTGCCCCGGGGCGTGACGTTCCACGAGGTGACGGAGAGCGACTACCCCGCGCTCCAGCGCTCCGGCACGTACCCCATCGCGCTGGCCTCCAAGATGATTGAGGTGGCCAACACGGAGCGGCTGGACGTGCTGCACGTCCACTACGCGGTGCCGCACGCCACGGCGGCGTGGATGGCGCGCGAGGTGCTGGGAGAGCGGGCGCCGCGCATCGTCACCACCCTGCACGGGACTGACACCACGCTGGTGGGCGTGCACCCCAGCTACCTGCCGATGACGCGCTTCTCCATCCTGCGCAGCGACGCGGTGACGACGCCGTCAGCCTTCCTCCGCGACGCGACGTGGAGCGGCTTCGGGCTGCCGGAGAGCTTCCCCATCGAGGTCATCGCCAACTTCGTGGACACGGAGCGCTATGCCCCCGCGCGGGAGCGCGCGCACCTGCGAGCCCTCTTCCCGGACCTGGGCGAGCATGAGCCCGTCCTCATCCACGTCTCCAACTTCCGTCCCGTCAAGCGCATCACCGACGTGGTGGCCGTCTTCGCGGAGGTCCACCGTCAGTTGCCTTGTCGGTTGGTGATGGTGGGTGACGGACCGGAGCGCGCCCCGGCGGAGCGGATGCTGCGCGAGTTGGGCCTCGCCCATCGCGTGGCCTTCCCGGGCAAGCAGGACCGCTTCATGGAAGTGCTCGCCGCGTCGGAC
The DNA here is from genome assembly GCF_006636215.1 of Myxococcus llanfairpwllgwyngyllgogerychwyrndrobwllllantysiliogogogochensis. Lineage (GTDB taxonomy): Bacteria > Myxococcota > Myxococcia > Myxococcales > Myxococcaceae > Myxococcus > Myxococcus llanfairpwllgwyngyllgogerychwyrndrobwllllantysiliogogogochensis. The sequence goes on from NZ_VIFM01000015.1 coordinate 66,269, forward strand.
GTCTTCCTGCTCCCCAGCGAACAGGAGAGCTTCGGCCTCGCCGCGCTGGAGGCGCTCAGCTGCGGCGTCCCCGTGGTGGCGAGCGACGTTGGAGGAATTCCAGAAGTCGTGCGCCATGGCGACACGGGGCTCCTGGCTCCTCTGGGCGATGTGCGCGCCATGGCGGGCCACGTGCTCGGCCTGTTGCGTGACGCGGCGCGCTGGAAGGAGTTCTCCATCCGAGCGCGTGCCGACGTCGTCGAGCGCTTCAGGATGAAGCCGGCCATCGACCGGTATGAGGCGCTCTACCGCCGGCTCGTGAGCGGAGCCCCCCGACGCTGAAGGGGCCCCACTCGCGCCGGGACGACTACTTGTTCTTCCAGTCCGCCAGGGCCTTGGAGACCTGGTTCTTGTAGAAGAAGTTCGGGTCCTTCTCGCCCAGGTCCCACGAAATCTGGGCGGCCTTGCGGGCCTCCGCGAACTTGCCGCTGCGCGCGAGGATGTCCGCGCGAATCCACTGGTTGTACCAGTTGGAGTCGAGGGCCACGGACGCGTCCGCGAGCTTCAGCGCCGCGACGTAGTCCTTGGTGGAGTCCGCCACGTAGCGCGCCGCCTGGGCCTGCTCGCTCGCGCTCGTCTGCCCCGCCTTCTCGATGTTGGCCTTGGCCAGCGTGGCCGTGTCCACCTTGATGGGGACGGAGACGCGCAGCTTCTCCCACTCGAGGTCCAGCGAGGTGCTGTCCTCGGTGGTGTTGCTGAAGACGTACGTCAGCCGCTCACGGCTGGGAATGGCCGCCGTCGTCGCGGCGACGGTGGCCACGTCGTTGGCGGGCGAGTACTGCGCCGCCGAGGAGAACAGCCCCAGCTCCTTGTTCAGCATCACCTTCCAGCCCTTCTGCGAGGGCAGGGTGACGATGGAGTAGGTGCCGGCGGGGACGGCCTTGCCGCCGAACGTCACGTCGTGGCTGAAGGTGATTTTCGTGGCCGAGTTGGCACCCGAGCGCCAGGGCTTGTCCCAGGGAACGAGGTCACCCCAGACCTTCCGGCCCTTCACACCCGGGCTGGAATAGTCGATGGAAACCGAGGTGACACCCACGTCCTGCGCCACCTTGGCGGAGGGGCTGGGAGCGGGCAGCTCGAGTTGGGCGGAGGCGGGCGCGGCGACCAACACCACGAGCGCGGAGAGCAGACATCCGAGGGCAACGTTCTTCATCGTCCTCACATCATCCTTTCTGAACAGAACCTGAGGGGTGCGAAGGCGGGCGGAGTGTATAGACGAGCCCCCCGCTCACCAAACGATTCGGGCGAGCCACCAGACACTCCAGTGACCGAGGTATTCCCGTCGTACCCCGGGAAGACGAAGCTGCCGGGCGAGGACTCCGCATGAAGCTGACCCGGCTCACCGTCCACCACTTCCGGAGCGTGGCCCCCGGCACCGAGCTGACGCCCGGCCCGGCACTCAACCTGGTGCTCGGCGAGAATGGGACCGGGCGGACGACGCTGCTGGAGCTGATCTCCATCGTCCTCGCCTCCGACTTCGCCAGCCTCATCCATGAGCGCTTCGCGCTGGAGTACGAGCTCGCCTTCCCCGGCATGAAGCTGCACGTGTACGCGCGCAACGACACGCGCGTGCCCGAGCGCACGGAGCCCACCGCGCGGCAGGGCGCGGGGCTGTTGCCCTTGCGCACGCCCACCACCGACTCCGGGCTCCAGCCACTCATCGAGGTGGAGCTGCTCCTGTCCTCGCCCTCGGCGCGGCTGGTGATGCGCGCGGACGCGGAGGGCATCGACTGCAAGGTGGACGGCGCGCCCGCGTGGACGCGCACCATGCACTGGTCGCTCCTGGACCGCTCGGTATGGACGCTGCTGTTCATGACGGCGCAGTACATCGACGCGGGCATGAAGGAGCGTCTCAAGGAGCTGTTGAGGCGGACGTTCCTGCTGGCGCCGCAGCGCTTCGATGAAGCGCTCGGGATGTTCGAGCGCCTGGGCACCATCCGCTACGCCATGGAGGCGCGCGACGGAGAGGTGTTTCCGCTGGGCTTGATGGCCCTGCCCGGCTGGATGCCCGGGTGGTTGAAGGAGCGCGTGGAGCAGGAGCCTCTCCTCGATGCCCTGGAGCTGCGCCACGACGCGCTGGAGCGCTCCTTCCTCTCGCGCTTCGTGAGCCTGGCGGGCCTGGAGTCCGGACGGCTGCGCGTGGAGGTGCTGGAGAAGCGCTCCTTCGACAACGGAGGGCGTGTGGGGTTCGGCGGCTTCGCGTTCCACTTCGTCCGACGCGACGGGCGCGAGCTGCCGCAGGCGGAGCTGGGCTTCGGCCAGAAGCGGCTGCTGTCGCTCTTGTACTACCTGGACGTCAACGAGGACTTCGCCATCCTGGACGAGCCCGCCAATGGCTTGCACCCGCGCTGGGTGGAGGCGGGCCTGCGCGAGCTGGGAGGACGGCAGGTGTTCCTCGCCACGCAGAGCCCGCTGCCGCTGGAGCATCCCGTGTTCGCCTCCGAGGAGGAGCTGCGCGCGGCGCTCATCCACTGCGCACCGGTGCTGCACGAGGGCCGCGAGCACATGGGCTGGGCACACCCGACGCGACAGCTCGCCGCGAAGCTCTTCGACGCCCACCGCAGCGGCGCGCGGCCCCTGGGGGCCCTGCTGAGGGAACACGCCGTGTGGTGAACGATGGGGTGCGGCGAATTGTCGCGGCCCACCCTCCGGCTTCCGGATGATTGTCTGGCGCAAGTGATGGGCCTGCCCTGTCGTGCTGCGGCAAATGGCCGCATCGGTGCGCTCGAAGCGGTCTGCTACGCCGAGGTGCTGGCGCAGTCATTCCCTCCTGGAGGCCCCGCTTGAAGCCCTCTCTCAAGACGTTGCTCGCATTCTCGAGCCTGCTGGTCGGCACCGCCGCCCACGCCCACATCGCCGTCTCCGGCACCGGCCCCGCAATCGCTGGCACGTCCTACGAGGCGCAGTTCACCGTGGGGCACGGGTGCAGCGGCGCGGACACCTACCGCATCAAGGTCGCCATCCCCGCGGGCGTCACCTCCGTGCGGCCCCTGGACTCCACCTTCGGCAAGGCCGTGGTGGAGAAGGACGCGAACAACAACGTGACGTCCGTCACGTGGACGCGGGGCTCCACGGCCGAGGTGCTTCCCGCCGACACGCATGCGCACCGGCTGGTGCTGCGCGCCCGCATGCCGGATGCGCCCTTCACCACCGTGTACTTCCCCACCACGCAGACGTGCCGGGATGCCCAGGGCGCCGAGACGACTGTGGAGTGGGTGGGCACGTCGGGGGGGCATGACCACGGGGGTGACGCCGGCACCACGCCGCAGGCGGAGCCCGCGCCCTCGCTCTTCGTCTACCCCAAGCGCACGCCGGGCTGGAACAAGTACACCGTGGAGGAGCACGTGCACGACTTCACGGTGTTCAGCGATGCGCAGATTGTCTGGGCAGGCAATCGCGCGTTCAGCCCCAACCCCGTGACGAAGGGCCTCATCGAGTCCGACACGGACACGGACGAACTGACGGAGATTCATCCGGGCACGGAAATCTGGGTCAAGTACTGAGGCGGGAGGACACACCATGACTCGCCATCTGCTTGCATTGGCTGCCGCGTGCGCGCTCTGCGCGTGCTCGGACAGCGGCTCGAAGACGCCCTCGGCCATCACGCCGGATTCAGGAGTGCTGCCCACGCAAGGCCTGACGCAGCCCACGGGCCTGGAGCGGCCTCCCACGGGCCCGGGACTGCCCGCGGACCTCAAGCCCCCGGGCCGCTGAGCACCCGACATCCTTCTCCGGGCTCGTGGTGCGGAGCCGAGCCCGGACAGGTGACCCATCTCTCCGCGGCGGGTCTTCATCAATCCGCCGCGTGCACCAGCGCCTCCAGGTCGCGCTGAAGCGACTCCAGTCCGTCGGAGTCATCCACCACGCGGTAGTACCCACGAATGCGCCCGTCCGCGTCCACGAGGACGAAGTGCTCGCCGTGGAAGATGCTGAGGAAGTCGTCGTCACCCGCGTCCGCGTCCCGCCCCATCATCACGCGGAAGCCCTCCAGCACCGTGGCCTCCACGTCCTCCAGCGGCCCCGTCAGCAGGGACCAGTTGCTCGTGTCCAGATGACGTGTGTTCGCGTACGCGGCGAGCCGCTCCGGGGTGTCGTAGCGCGGGTCCACGCTGAACGAGACGAAGCGCACCGACGACAGCCCCGCCTCGCGCGCCTGACGCTGGAGGCGGGCCATCTTCGCCGTGAGCAGCGGACACACCGTGGGGCAGCGCGTGAAGATGAAGTCCGCGACGACGACCGCACCGCGCAGGTCCGCGTCGGAGAACGGGCGTCCCGTCTGGTCCGTCAGGCGAAAGGTCGGCAGGGCCCCGAACCCGGGCAGCCCCCGCGCCCGCAGTCGAGCGCGTGACTCGCGCAGCAACGGGAGCGCGAGCGCCGCGACGAGCGCCAGCACTCCCACGACGAGCAACCCCACCCAGCGACGACGGCGGTGTTCCAAGACAGGCGCGGCCATGTCAGTACCTCCCCCGCTCGCCCACGCAGCCCACGCCAAGCACATGAGGATGGTCCATGGGCAGCCCCGCCAGGGCCGGCACCGGGCCGCTCTCGGAGACCTGTCGCGCGTCCGCCACCAGCACGTCCACCACACGCGGGGATTCCGTCAGGTCGTAGACGCCCCGAAGCCCACCTGCCTGGTCCACCAGCAACGTGGACCGCCTCTGCGACGAATCACCCTTCACGAGCGCGCCCGCGCTCAGCATCGCCAGCACCTCCGCCTCCCACGAAGTGTCCGCCGCCAGCACGTGCCAGGACATCCGGTCGCTCCCGCTCGCTTCGCCTTCGACGCGCGCCAGTCCTTCGACCCGAGCGAAAGAAGGGCGTGCCACCACGACGAACCGGAAGGGAATGCGCTCGGCCTCCAGTCCGCGCTCCACCCGGGACAGCCGCGTCACGAGGTGCTGGTGGCTGGACGCGCGCTCCTCTGGGAGGAATTGGAGGACATACGCCCGTCCCCGAAGCTGGCGTGTTCCAAACAGCGCTCCGTCCATGTCCCGAAGCTCGAACCGGGGAAGCTGTCCATGGAGGGGCACGGGGTTGGGAACCCACTGTGTGTCGGCGGGGAGCCAGGACTCCTCCGACAGCACCAGCCTCGCCACCGACAGCATGGCGACACAGAGCGAGAGCAACACGGCGAGACTCGAGACGCCCAGGCACCACCAGGCCCACGAACGCAGCCGGGTGTCACCTCGCGACGGACGCGAAGAGGAAGGACTCATGTCCACACCCTCGCGCAAACGGACCGCGAACACGCTGTGGCAACTTGCCGCGCGCCATGGCGAAGCACACGTCGCTACAAGCTCCCGCGCATCAGGTCCCGCCCTGGAGGATGAATGAAGAGCGCGATGTTGCTGTGCCTGCTGTTGAGCGCCACACCGACCCCGACGTCGATGTCCCCAGCCACGGAGAAGCCCGTCGTCCTGGCGACACCCGTGACGTCCGTGACGAGCACCTCGGGGCGCCTGCGAATCGAAGTACTCGCCGACGCAGTCCCCCTGCGCCGAGGCCCTCAACGCCTGCGCATCCGAGTCACCGAAGTCGCCACGGGTAAACCCATCCCAAGCATGGTGCTGGCCCTCCAACCGTGGATGCCCACCATGGGGCACGGGCTCGACAGCCCCGCGCGAATCACGCTTCAGGGCACGAGCGACTTCGAGGTATCGGAGTTGGACCTCTTCATGCCGGGCGCCTGGGAGCTGCGGCTCACCCTGTCGGGCTCCGTCGAGGACAAGGCAGTGGTCCGCCTCCAGCTCGCACGCTGAAGCTCACGGCCCTGTCGTGTTCTCGCTCAGGGATGCGGCGCACCCGCCATCCGCTGAATCGCCTCGAAGTGTTCGAGCGTGTGCGCCAGCGCGTGCTCCGACACGAAGTCGAGTCCTTCCATCGCGCCCGCCGCCGCCTCCGCGGCCCGCGTGAACATGCGCGCCTCATACGCCGCCACCGTGCGAATCCAATCGGAGTCCTCGGAAAGCCCCAGCGCCAGCTCCGCCGCATCCAGCATGGCCATGTTCACGCCCTCCCCGGAGAACGGCGGCATGACATGCGCCGCGTCCCCCAGCAGCGTCACGCCCGGCCGGTGCGTCCACCGATGCCCCACCGGGAGCGCGATGATGGGACGCGGGACGATGGTGTCATTGCTCACATCGATGAACCGGAGCAGTGAAGGTGCCCACCCGGTGAACCGCGCCTTGAGCGCCGCGCGGGCACGCTCGGGAGAGGACAGGTCCACCTCGCCGTGTCGGAGCCAGTCCTCGGCCACGCGGAACATCAAGTAGACGCGGACATGCGCGTTGCTGCTGCGCTGCGCGATGAGGCCCAGGCAGTCGCCGACCACGGAGACCTTGCCGCGAGGAATGAGCGCCGCGACGTCCGGATGCCGCGCGTCCACGTCGTCGATACTCAGCTCGACGAACATCACCCCCGTGTAGCGGGGCTCCTCGCTCGACACGAGCGGCCGCACCTTGGACCACGCGCCATCCGCGCCCACCACGAGGTCGAACTCCCCGAGAGAGCCGTGCTCACCCGCGACGCGATAGCGCCCATCCGACAGGGGTTCCACCGCGCGCACCTTGCTTCCCCACCGAATCGTCTCGGGAGGGAGGCTGTCGAGCAGGAGCGTGCGCAGTTGCTCGCGGTCAATCTCGGGCCGGCCACCACTTGGGTCTCCCCCCAACTGGAAGCGCAGCGCCCCCAGATGGTCATAGAGCGCGTCGCCCTGGTCGTCATAGCGCGCGAGCACCTTGAACCCATCCTCGAGCCCGGCGTGGCGCAGCGCGACCAGGGCCGAGTCCTCGTGCAAGTCCAGCGAGCCACCTTGAGGACGTGACAGCCGGTGCTCATCCAGCTCGAACACCGTGGAGCCGATGCCCCGAGTCGCCAGTATCCGCGCGAGCGTCAGCCCACCCGGTCCACCCCCTACGATTCCAATGCGCTTTCCAGTTTGCATAGGCCCCTAACTAATATTACAAAGGGCCCTATGCAACACGAACGCAAGGCTCGCGCCTGGAACCCGGAATCCACGTCGGCCTATTGGATCAACCGCGCATCACGGCTGCTCATGCGGCTGCATGAGTCACGCTTGCGTCCGCTGGGCCTCGGCATGAGCCAGCTCCCCGTCCTGACGGCGCTCGAGGATGGGGGGACGCTGTCGCAGAAGACGCTCGCGGAGCGGGCGCGCGTCGAGCAGCCGACGATGGCGGAGATGCTCGCGCGCATGGAGCGCGACGGCGTGGTCCTGCGCGAGCCCAATCCGGAGGACAAGCGAGCAAGCCTCACCTCGCTGACTCCCCAGGCCCGCGCCCGGCTTCCCGAAGCGAAAGCGGCGCTGATGCTCGGAGAGGACGAGGCGACCGCGGGCTTCACGCAGAAGGAGAAGGCACTCCTGCGTGAGCTCCTGCAGCGCGTCGTTCAGAACCTTGAAACAGAGGGTTAGCGCCGGGTCCCGACCGGGACTCCACCGGAGCAGGGCCGTGCCCGGCGTGGCGCTGACCCTCTTCCTACCGTCAGGACACTAGAAGTTGCCGGCGCGGGCCTCTTCGAAGGGCACGCGGTGCTTCATGTACATCGTGTCCAGCATGTGGTTGCCGATGAGGTTGAGGTTGCCATCGGTGAAGCGGTGCACCACGGCGCCCTTGCCGGCGTCCTTCGCGAACGCGACGGGGTCGAAGCTGCCGCCCAGGCCGGTGAGCGTGGGCACCGCGTCCGCGTTGTTGACGTAGTGCACGTACTTCGGCCCGTCCGGGTACTTGGTGGACGCGGCGCCGAAGGTCTCCACGCTCAGCTTGCCCATCGCCTTCTCGACCTGCGCGGGGGACATGCCGTCCTCGATGCGCAGCCGGCGCTCGACGTCGAACAGCGCGCGCGCGGTGATGAGGCCGCCCTGGCTGTAGCCCATCAGGTGGACGTCGCGGCCCGCCTTCAGCTCGCCGTAGAGGGTGTCCGCCAGCGTGTCCACGGCGGGGTTCTTGCCCTTGTCCAGCTTGTCACCCACGCACTGGGCCAGGTCCGCGACGATTCCCTGCGTCGCGTTGTGGATGCCGATGACGCGCGCATCCGCCTTCTCCGCGATGGCCTTCATCTCGCCGAGCTGGTTGGCCGCCGGCGTCATGATGCCGTTGACGTAGAGGATGGTCTTCGAAGGGTTCGGGTTGTCCCGCGGGGTGACGCCGGGGATGTCCTTGAGCGGCGTACCCGGCGCGAAGGTCTGCCCCTTGGCGCCCATGAGCTTGCCGTCCTGCGTCCGGTCCGGCTTCGAGTCCCCGCCGAACAGCTTCTTGACCTCGCTCAGGTGCGTGGCCTCGAAGACATCCTTGCCCTGCTCCAGGAAGCGCGGGACTTCCTTCAGCCCGTTCTTCGCGGCCTCCACCAGTCCGCCCAGCGGGTTCTTCAGGGACGCGCGCGAGGTCTGCGTCGAGGCGACAGGCGTGGCAGCGGGACGGTTGCGGTCGATGGGGCTCATGAAGGGCTCCCGCCCATGGGGGTGCTGGGCGTTTCCATCATTTTCTCACAGAGCCCGCACGAAGTTGCGTCACAGGTGGGAACCCGGCCGGTTTCGGGAATGTCTGGGGCGCCATCCCTGCGACATCCCTGGAGAAACCATGACGATGAGACCTGTCCTCGGTGTCCTGCTCCTGCTCTGGGGCTGCGCCTCCAGCAGTCCTTCGACGCAGCGCGCCAATCCCAAATCAGGGCCCGCATTCATCGAGAATGATTGGGAAAGGGCGCTTCGGGAGGCGCGGGAGAAGCAGCGGCCCCTGTTCGTGGAGACCTGGGCGCCCTGGTGCCAGTCGTGTCGTTCGATGCGCTCGACGGTGCTGACCTCACCCGCCCTGGGGGAACAGGAGGGCCGCTTCGTCTGGCTCGCCATCGACACGGATGCCCCGGCCAATGAGGCCTTCCTCCAGCGCTATCCGGTGGATACGTGGCCCACCGTGCTCATCCTGGAGCCGGAACAAGGCGCGGTCCTGGTGCGCTCGCTGGGCGGAGTGTCCGTGCCCCAGTTGCTCGGGTTGCTCGCGCAGGGAGAGCAGGCCTTCCAGCGAGGGCGCGCGGGTGGAGAGGAGCTGGCCAGAGCGGACGGGCTCGCGCTCACCGGCCACCACGCGGAGGCAGCGGCGGCCTACCAGCAGGCCGTGGCGCACTGGACGCCCGAGGACTCGCGCCGGGCCAGCGCAGCGGTTTCGTGGCTCAAGTCGCTCCTCGCCATGGGCGACACGGTCTCCTGCATGCGCGTGGCGGCCCAGGAGCTCAGGCGCCTGCCCCGCGTGGATGACCGCACCCGGGTGCTGTACGTGGGCATGGGCTGCGCGCTGGATGCGAAGACGGACGAGGCTCGAGCGCTGCGCGAACAGCTCGCCCAGGAGGCGGCTCGGGCCCGCGAGGCGCCCGAGGGCACGCTGACGCCAGCGCTGCGCTCCTCGCTCTACGAGGTGGGCTGCGAGGCCCACGAGGCGTCGGGAGATGAGGCGAGCATGCGCGAGCTGGCGGAGACGTGGTGGCACTTCCTGGAGGAGCAGGCCACACGCGCGCGCAGCGCGGAGGAGCGGGCCGCGCTCGACTCGCATCGGGTGATGGCGGTCGCGCTGCTGGCTCGCCCGGAGGCAGCCCTCTCGCGACTGGAGCGCAGTGAGCGGGAGCTGCCGGAGGACTACAACCCGCCCGCGCGGCTCGCCACGCTGCATCTGATGGCGGGACAGCACGAGCGGGCCCTCGCCGCCAGTGAGCGCGCGTTGTCACTCGCCAAGGGCGCCTCGCGGGGCACGGTCCTCGCGGGACAGGCGCGAATCCTCAGCGCGAGCGGCAAGCGTGCCCAGGCGGAAGCGCTGCTGACGCAGGCGTTGAACGAGCTGGAACAAGCGTCCGTTCCCAAGAACCACCTGCAGCGACAGGTCCTCGAGCGGGTCCTTTCGCAGCTGCGCGCGGAAGGCGACCCTCCGTCACCGTGAGCGATGAACGGGTGAGAGACCGGAGAAGCCGCGCCATGATGTAGGGGCTTCGCGTCCGGAGGGTGCTCAGGGGACCCAGTCCACCATGGTTCCAATGGCGAAGGAGTCCGTCAGGCTCCCATTCCTCGCCCGGGCCGTCACCAGACAGGTGGGGCTGGGCAGGGCGGGAGTGGTCCAGGCGTATTTCACGGAGCACGTCGTGGGCGCGGGGCTGGTGGCACACGTGTCAACGCCGCGCACCACGGTGCCGCACGTCGAGTCGAGCGTCGCGGTGCGCGTGCCGTGGCGGTTGCCATAGTCCACGAAGAACTCCACCTGGAAGGTCCGGTTCGGACCCACGAAGGGGAGCCTCGTCACCGCGTCCTGACGCAGGAACTGGCGGGCGCTCAGGCCCGTCCCCTGGATGTGGATGGCGGTGACGAGGGGGCGGGCGATGTACTCCGCCTCGACGTCGACCTCTCCGGTCTGCGGCGTCGTCAGTCCCTCGACGTTGAGGTTGATGCTCTGGGTCACCGTCACGCCGCGCGCTGTGACGGCCACCTGGAGGCGGCAGGGGCCCGCATCACGGGTCCCCCACTGGGTGTAGAAGGAAGTGGGGTGGGTGAAGACGCTCGTCGGGCAGTTGCTCGTCCACTGGTAGGTGAGGGCGTCTCCGTCGAGGTCGAGGGCCGACACGCTCAAGCCGATAAGCTCATTGACGCGGGGCGTTCCGGTGATGCTCGCTGAGCGGATGAAGGGCGCGATGTCCGGCTGTGGCACGGGGGGCGTGAGGTCCTGGACGCGCAGGAGGACAGTCACCGTGGCGCCTCCGACGACGTCCACGGAGGCGGTGCCGCTCGCGACAAGCACGGGGTTGCCAGCACCATCGTCGACAAAACCTTGCGCTGTCAGGGTCTGCGTTCCGATGGGCAACACGAGCGTGCCGACGAAGGTGTCCGTCGTCGTCGAGTACGACAGGACCTGAGAGACATTGGCCGGACGCACCGTGATAACCAGACTGTCGAACTGCTGCGCTATCAGGCCGCCGACCGACAATCGCATCTCACCGGAGCCTCCCGGCTGGGTCGGGTCTTCGAGGCCGCCTGAACAGGCCATCCACAACGCGGCCAGACTCCACATGACGACGTTCCATGACTTCGACATGGCTCTCTCCTGGGCTTGGTTCGCGGGTGATGGGCAAGCCTATCCGCGCTCGAAAACCCGGCCCAGTGATGCCAGGGCGACTCAGGAGGGACCGACATGGAGGTGGCATGGGTCACCCCGGACCGGAGGCGATGGAACGAGCAGTCGGGGCTGGGCGCCTTCTGGGGCTCGGCGAGCGACGGGGCCGCGCCGGAGGCGCCCGGCTGTCATTGACCTTCGGCCGCAACGAGCCGCGCGGCCGGAAGGGCGTCATCGAAGGGGATGTGACCGAGCGCTAGGAGCACTCTTCATAATAATCTTGGACCGCGTGGGCAGAGCGAATGCCAACGCGTATGGGTGCGTTGCCGCAAATGCACAGTTCGGTGCCGACCTCCGTGTTGTGGGTGGCGTCACTGTAATAGGTGACATGGAAATTGGCCGTGCAGCGAAGCAGTGCGTCTTCACGTGATGTCAGATCAGACTGCATCCCTGGGTCGGCTTCGCCTGCTCCGCAGCCGAACTGAAATCCGAGGACGACAAGACCCAGAATCAAGAACGAACGCATTGCTCCTCCAGAGGGATGAGGCATTCCATGCAGTTGCTGCATGAGGAGCATGCCACGATTCCTCACGCGAATGCATGCGGGCGAGGTGGGTCCAAGGTATGTGAAAGACTCTGGTTTCCATGGAAGGGGAATCGCTGCGACGTTTGCAAAAAGAGGGTGGCGCAGCTGCCATTGCAAACAGGTGCTCGTTGCCGGTCGCCAGGATTCCGCAGGCCAGGCTCGAAGGTCTCAGGCGTTTCCACCCTGAGAAGAGGTTGCTCTCGGCCCCCTCCCTTCAGCGCCCCGCTCTCCTGCCACGCGCTCGGCAGCGGCATGTCCGTTCACGCCCCTCAGGGGCCACGCCCCTCTGGACTGACCTCTCGAAGCGGCGCTCTTGCCCCTCCCCTCCACGAGCCGGACAGCACAATGCGCGGGCAACGAGGGCACGTGCTCGTCCTCCGTCACGATGACGGGGACCGTCCAGCCGGACGCGGGCGGACCTCTCACGGAGCCACCGGCCGAAACAGTGGCTGCGGCGGCCAGAGTGGCGCCTCTTCCCTCCCCTGGGCGATGGCGTTGGTCGGACAGCTCGGCTTGTCGCGGCATGCATCGAGGGCTCACGGGCCGAGCACCTCCTGACACAGGTCATCCACCGGGGCCGGTGCCCCTGGCGCAGGACTCCCGCCGGAAAGTCCATTGCGCCCCATCCGATTCATAGCTAGATATATAGCGCGCTATGAATGCGGAGGTGCGACATGGAAGTGGATCTTCTGGCGGGACTTGGAGTGGGCTTTCTGGGCAGCCGTCTCAAGCGACTCGCCGAGCGGATGCAGGCCGACGCCGCTGAGGTGGCCCGCTCGTTGGACCTGCCAGTCCAGCCGGCCCAGATGTCGATGTTGATGACGCTCCGCCTGCACGGCCCGATGACGGTGGGCGAACTGGCCGAACGGTTGCGGGTGGCCCAACCCACGGTGACTCGCGCGCTCGGAACCCTGGAAGACTTCGTCGAAGTGCGGCGCTCGCCGGACGACCAGCGCGCCAAGCGCCTGGCGCTGACAGAGAAGGGCGAGGCCCTGATGGTCCGCGTCCAGACGCAGTTGTTGCCACGCATCGAGCCCGCCGCGGCCTCGCTGGTCGAGGGGTTGTCGGGCGATTTCATGCAGGGACTGACCAGGGTGGAGGCGCGGCTGGCGGAGTCCTCGTTGCTGAGCCGGAGCGAAGCCGCCGGTCCGCCCGCGATGTGGGCGCGCGACTTCTCCGACGACCTGGCCGAGGCCTTCCATCGGATCAACGCCGAATGGATTCAGGACATGTTCACCCTCGAGGAGAACGACATCGCCCTCCTGTCGAAGCCGCGTGAGCTGATCCTCGACAAGGGGGGCGTGGTGCTGTTCGCCGAGACACCACGGCTGGGCGTGGTCGGGACCTGTGCCCTGATGGTGTCCAAGGACGGCTGGGTCGAGTTGACCAAGATGGGTGTCTTGAAGAGCGCCCGGGGCCTGAAGGTCGGCGAGTTCCTGCTCGCGAAGACCCTGCAGCGGGCCTCCAGCCTGGGGTTCGACAAGGTCTACCTGCTCACCAACAAGAAGTGCGCGCCAGCCATCCACCTCTACGAGAAGCTGGGCTTCGTGCACGACGCGGAGATCATGAGGCTATTCGGGGCGCGCTACGCGCGATGTGACGTGGCGATGTCATACAGGCCGAGGGGTGACCTGAATCCCCTGCCCCCGTCTTCACAGCGGGAGTCATGACCGATGACCGGACCACGCGCCTACTTCGTCCGCACGGAAGACGGTGGGTTCCTTCCGCAGCGCGCCTGTGCCGGCGCGTGGAATCCGGAGGAGCTGCACATCAGCCCCGTCAATGGGCTGCTCCTGCATGAGCTAGAGCGCTGGCTCGCCGGCCGCAAGCCGGGCGGCAAGCTCGTGACTCGCATCAGCTACGACTACCTCGGCGTTCTCGACTTCTCTCGATGTGACGTGGCGTTCGAGGTGCTGCGTCCTGGTCGCGCCGTCGACCTCGTCGAGGGAGTCCTGTCGCAGCGCGGTCGTCCCGTGCTCCGCGCGCGGGTGTGGCTGCTCGCGACGCACGACACGTCCGCGATAGCGGGCGGCGCACGTGAAGCCCTGCCGCCACCCGAGGAAGGCCGCCGGTTCGACCTCAACACCGTGTGGCCGGGTGACTACGTCGCCTCGGTCGACATGCGCGCCATCGAGGGCCCAAGCCCCGGCAGGACCACCGCGTGGCTCACGACGCCGCTGGCCATCGTCGATGGCGACCCCGTGAGCGACCTCGCGCGCTGTGCGCTGCTCGTGGACACGTCCAATGGAATCGCGGTCCGTCGCCGGCCCGAGGAGTGGCAGTTCCCGAACGTCGACCTGACCATTCACCTGTTTCGCCAGCCCGTCGGCGCCTGGACTGGCTTCGACACGCGCGTGACCTTCGGGCCGACAGGTCACGGCCTCACCAGCTCCGACCTCTTCGACATGCATGGACATATCGGACGAGCCGAACAGACCCTGCTCGTCCGACCTCGCTGACCGGAGCGCGAGTCACCTGGATGACCCTGGGCGCTGAAGCGCCGCCCCACCGCGACTCGGACCCGCCTTGTCCGAATGAGGGCCGATTCCACCCTATATGCCTCCTACCGTGCTCCTCGCCCTCCCCTTCGGGGAATGACACAGGAGTGAATGTGAACAAGGAGCAAGCAGTGGTGCAGAAGGACGTCGTGCCGGCCCGAGACGGAGCACGTGCCTTCGATTTCTGGGTCGGCCGGTGGGACATCCACAATCGACGCCTGCGCGAGCGGCTCAAGGGCTCCACCGAGTGGGTCGAGTTCAAGGCCACAAGCGTGGCCCGCCCGCTTCTGGGCGGAATGGGAATCGAGGACGAGTACCGCACCGACTACTGGAGCGGCTTCATCGGCTCCGCGTTCCAGTTCTTCAATCCGGAAACGAAGCAGTGGTCCATCTACTGGGTGGACAACCGCCGCGGCGCCCTTGAGCCGCCCGTGGTCGGCTCGTTCACGGGCGACGTTGGCATCTTCGAGGGCGTGGACACCTTCGAGGGTCAGCCCATCCGCGTCCGCTACACCTGGTCGCGCGTCACCACGGCGAAGCCGCGCTGGGAGCAGGCGTTCTCCTCGGACGGCGGGAACACGTGGGAGACGAACTGGGTCATGGATTTCTCCCGGGCCGATGGCTAGGGCCTGAAAATACGCACTCCAGAAGCGGGCGTACCCCTCACGCCCAGCTCCCGGAGTCCGCGTGGCCATGGGCTACGGCTGAGCGAGCTCGTTGAAGATGAGCAGGCCGCGCGAGGAGTCCGCTGCGTACACATACCCGTCGCCGGGGACGCGGATGCCGAGCAGCCCCTCGAAGGGGCTCTCGGTGCGGTAGGGGTCCGCCTCGCGGAAGGTGTTGTAGTGGGCCACCTGCCGGGGGCGCGTGGGATTGGACACATCCAGCACACGCACGCCGTCCTGGTACCAGGCGATGTAGAGGAGATTGTCGCGCAGGAGGAGATTGTGGATGGAGGTGAAGGGCCGGTGGGTGCGGAACTCGCCAATCTTCACGATGCGCTCCGGACGGGTGACGTCGAGCACTCGCAGATGGGCGTACTGGAACTCTCCTCCCTCGAAGGCGATGGTCCGCCCGGCGAAGGTGCCCACCGCGCTGTGGTGCGCGAAGGTGAAGTCCGGACGGACGTACCCACCCAGCTCGCGGACATGGTCCAGGTCGGTGACGTCCACCACGAAGTAGCCGCGGAAGGCATCACTGACATACAGGCGGTTCTCGTACACGAAGGTGTCGTGGGGACCGCCCAGGAGGGCCGCGTCGGGCAGCGCGATGACCGTCAGCAGACGCGGCGACAGCGGCTCCGAGATGTCATGAACAAAGGTGCCGGTGCCAGGCGCCATCGAGTAGAGCCGGTCTCCATCGACGAGCACCGTGTGCGTCCCCGTGCCTCCCGTGGTGAGGCCACGGATGAACAGGGGCTCGGCGGGCTGGGAGATGTCGTAGACGAGCGTCCCCGAGGTGTTGCTGGCGATATACAGGGCATCACCCTTGGCCCAGACCCCGTTCCAGGTGTTGTCCCCGGGGAGGGAGAGGGTCTTCTTGAGGACGGGCGCGCGCGGGTTGCTGACGTCGAAGATGGAAAGGCCGCCCGTGCGGACCTGCTTGGGAATCGAGACGACGTAGGCGTGCCCCTTGGTGACGTAGAGGTCCAGGGGGTGGCCCAGGGGAGTGTAACCCTCGGAGAGCAACTCCAGGCCACCGGAGGACTCGGGCTCTCCTCCCCACCTGGAGACCCGATGCGCCTCGAAGGTTCCCGACCGGATGAGCCGCGCCCGGTAGCAGTAGGCGAAGCACCCGGTGATGATGTCGGTCTCCTTCTGCTCGCAGCCCGCCAGGGTGATGGCGGCCGTCGAAGCAGGAGCGAAACCACGCACGAAGAAGCGCCCAGGTCCCGTGTCCCTCAGTGGCAAGGGCACATAGAACATGTTGCCGCCATCCTCCGTGAAGTGGACGCCCCCCACCTCGATGACGGCGTTGCCCCCGTCCGGAACGGGCCGTGCGTCCCGGAGCGGGTACAAGTAGATGGACCCGGCCTCCACCTCGGACAGCGAGCCGAGATTGCACTGGGAGAGGTCGAAGCGGGACAGCTCCTCGCACGTCGTGGCACCCGCGTCCCGGGTATCGAAGGTGCACGGCGCGAAGGGCCCCGTGTCCAGGATGTCTCCGCGCTCTTCGAGCTCGGTATAGGTGCCATCCCAGACCACGGGTCCCGCATCGGGGAGCCCCGCATCAGGCGACCCGGAGTCGGAGGAGTCCGGGTCGGGTGAGTCCTCACAGCCAGAGAGACACACGGACATCAACAGCAACCCGGTGGCCAGCAGGACCCGAAGGGACATCGCCATGTGGAACCTCCTGGAAGGCCACCATGAAGGGGCATGGGTGCCATTCCGGAGGAGACGCCGCTGCCGCGCGTTTTCCCTCAGGCCTTCGATGAAACCCCATCCGCTGGTGGCACTGCCCGCGCGCCCAGAAGCCAGCGGAGGGTGACGCCCGAGGCACTCAGGCGTTCGGGCATCACCCTCTCTCAAGCGGCGCTTCTCACTGGCAGTTCGGAGGTCCCATGCAGGAGAAGGTCAGCGTCACGTCCGCGTTGGCCTCCTCCGGCGTCGCGAAGCACTCGCCCCTTTCCTCCACGGCGTTGCAGACGCCCCGGGGGCACTGAGCCGCCGCGTTCTCGCGGGCATCCCGGCTCGCCGAGAGATAGGCCCCAGCGCACCGCGGGTGGACTCCGTACCCTGCGACCACGCGTCGCTCGGGCTGACACGTGCAAGCGGTGACCGAGGGACAGTACGTCCGCGTGCCATCGCACTCCACCCATCCTCCGTTGTCCACCCCGGAGGTACAGACACCGCTCGCGGAGCCGCAGGACACCGTGGTGTTCGTGCACTGCTGCGTCACCTGACACGACAGCTCCGCTTCGCGGCTCTCCAAAGTGAGGCCGTCGCCGCCCGGCGACTCGGCGCCACAGGCCGACAGCGTCGTCGCCACCAGGAATGCGGCACAAACCAGGCGCACATCGAATTGCATTCGCATGCCAATACCCCCGTCGTCGTCATTCAATGCGTCAATGCCACACAGCCATCACACGGCCCATGGATTCGCGAGGCATCGCCACGACGCTCAAGCCCCGGCGCCCGAATCCACACGGGAATGCGAGATACCACCCACAACGACACCGGGCCGCATCCGCATCACCTTGTGAATCGAGAGCGACGGGAGTCTGCACTTGCGTGCCTGGGCAGGGCAATCCCTGAATTCGGGGTTGCACATTCTCGAAGCCCCCTGAGCGCCTGGAGGCCGTCCTCACGGCCAGGTCCCTAGGTCTCCGTGGGGTAGCGTCGCCGACGGCTCGGCGCTTCCATGAGGCCGCCTCGGCGACGCGGCATTGAAGATTGACATGTCCTGCGGGTTTTCTGACCTGCCGCAGCTTGAGAGGATGCCGTCTCCGGCCACTACGGAGGCAGGCAGGCAGTGAAGAAGCATCGTTCCCCTCAGGCTTGTCAGACGGGAATGCCAGCATTCAGCCTGCTTGCCTTTCCTGATGCGAGGCATGGGGGTGAAGAATGCGTGCTGGCCTCTGGGTGCTTTGCGCTGCTCTCTTCGTCACGGGATGCGCTGGAGTTGAACCGTCGACTCGTAGGGGCACTTTCCAGCAGCGTTCCTCACTCCTCGGGGAGAGGGCTCCGCAGGCTGGGCATCCCCGAGGGCAGCGGAGTGATGCGTTCGATGAGCTGCTTCGCGGCGCGGGGCTGGAGGACCGCGACTCGCGACCCTTGGCTGGTGACTCTCTCACGGCGACGCAGGCGGCACGGCTGCTGGAGGTGCTGCTCGGCAAGGACGTGACGCTGGGGCAGTTCCCGGCCCGTGTTGCCGTGGGCTTCATGTTGCGCGAGGTGCTGGACGCGGGCGAAGTGTCGCGCGCCGAGCTGGTGCGACGCGTGGGGCGATTCACGCACCTGGCGGTCCTCCGTCCTGACGGGTGCCTCGCGTGGGTGCGCAGCGGGCAGACGCAGCAGCGCGTGGGCGCCGTGGAGTGGAAGGATGGAACATTCCGGGCCGGCCAGTTCGAGCTGGGCGTCTTCTACTCGGGCAAGGGCGGTGTCTTCCGGCAACTGAACGCACGGCTGGAGGAGACGGGAGGAGGAGCTTTCGCAGACGTCCACGACGATGCGGACTACGTGAGCCGCACGCTGGACGGAGCCGAAGAGGCATTCGTCGGGCTGGCGATGGCGGTGGGTCAGCTCTTCTCGACATCGCCCACTGACAACCTCGCGGCGCTCCGACAGATGCCTGCCGCCGTGGCGGCGCTGCTGGCCTCCTCGCCTGAGTACCTGGAGCACTTCCAGTACCTGACGCGTGGTGAGCAGGTGCAGTCCGTCTCCAAGCTGGTCACGAACCTCATTGCCACCTGGGGCACGGCGTCGGCGGCCACTCGCACACTGAAGGGTGCGACGCTCGCGTCAGCGGAGGTGCCGGTGCTGTCACTGTCCGCCGAGGGCGCACTCGTCATGAGGCGCGTCGCGGTGCCGGTTGGACGCGCGGCGGCAGTGCTGAGCGGCGGGCCTGGAGCGGCCATCATCCTCCAGCGTGCGGGCACGGGGGCGAATCACGGGGGGCCACCCAAGGGGCCCGGGAGGTGGCGGCCCACCAAGGAGCACATGGAAGAACCTGCACGAAGATATCAGGCCCAGATTACCTCCGCGCCCGAGGGACAGGTTTACGACATCGACAATGTGAAGTTCGATGGGTTCAATGGTGCCTCGTTGCTCGAGGCCAAAGGTCCAGGCTATGAGAAATTTCTTGAGCAGGCCGTGGAGCAAGGAGGGTGGTTCGAGGGGTTCATGGGCATGATCAAGCAGGCCAGGAGTCAACAGCGTGTCTCCCGTGGACTCCCCATTGAGTGGCACTTCGCGGAGAGCAGGGTCGCGGACTACGTGCGAGTTCTCTTCAGGCGAAATGGCTTGGGAAGAATCTCAGTCGTCCACACACCGCCGAACCGAGGGGTCCGCTGAATGACCGAAACCTACTATTCAGGCGTGTATTGGCCGGGGCGACCCGAGCCGCTCGATGCGTACTCTCGGAGGGCAGCGCTTCTATTTCGGAGCCTGTCCTCCGTGGACCCCAGCCTTGCAAGATGGTTTGAGCAGGCTGCATCTCGGGACGCAGCCATCAATGGCGCGTTCGTGCCAGTCGCTGAAACCCTTCTCGGCTTGTTTACAAAGAAGAAGTATCGGTTAGCGGATGGCGAGCTCTTCTTCGCTGCGTGGAATGGAGAGTCGAACGCGAGCAGCGTGGTCAACATCTCCTGCGGTTCTCCATCGCCTGAGACCGTGGACCTCTGTGTGTTGACCCCTCCAGCCAAAGGGGATGCCGCGGAGCGACTTCTTTCAGCGGCCGTGCTCACCCAAGTGATGAGCGCGATGGTGCTGGCATGGGACCCTGACTGGGGGGTCTTCACGTCTGACAATCATCGGGACGACGTATCGGAATTCGCGGATACCGGCACGTTCGTGGGATGGGGGACATACCTTTCACGGAATCGAGGCAAGGTGCCCCCTCTGCCCTCACCTGTGCGCATCGAGCCCGTGGCGGACAAGGGCACCCTCATCATTCTCACCCCCGAGCGCTTCACGGTGAGCAACCCGGAGCATGTGGCGTTGGCCGAGAGGGTGCGCGAGCTGCTGGACCAGGCAGGGCTGTTGAAGCCACTCCACGCTCAGCCATAGGAGCAAGAGCGGGCTACCGGGAGAACACTCAACCGGCCACCCTCATGCGGCGACCTGCCTCGGCGAACGCCGCCGTGCAACACCCAGCAGGCACAGCGTGAGCAGCGTCCCAATGCAGACGAGGAGCCCCGCGCGAAGCCCCGGGGTCCGGTAGAGCATCTCCACCCGGTGCTGGCCCGCTGGCACCGCCACCGCGCGAACCGCGAAGTTCGCGGCGAGGATGGGCACCTCGCTCCCGTCGACCCACGCCGTCCACCCGGGCTGGTAGGCGTCATTGACGACGAGCACGGCGGGCTCGGAGGTCTCCACCTCCACGCGCAGGTGCTCGAGTGAGGGGCGCTCCACGCGCACGGAGCCCCTCAGCTCCTCGGAGGCCTCCGGCAGCGGTCCGACACACTCCACGACGGCGACATCGGAGGGTGGAAGCACGGGCGCCCGCATGAGCTCCAGCGCCTGCCCGGGCTCGCCCACACACCGGGGCCGGGCAACGTAGACGCGTGGCAGGGCATCCGGGTGCTCCACCAGCGACGTCCCGAACAACGAGTCCTGGGCGATGATGCGCGTGGATGGCGGCAAGGCCGCCGCCGCGAGTGCCCCCGTGTCATGCACCGAGAACAACGTGCCCAGGCGCGGCGCCAGGTGGCCATACCAGCGCGGCAGGTCCTGGCGGAGCTGGCGCACCCGAGCACTCTCTCCGGGCAGGTAGCCGTTCGCGCTCTCCAATCCCCATAACGCCATCGTGTCCGGCTGGAACGTCGTCAGCAGCCGGAGCGCCATCCGCTCGTTGAAGTCATAGCCGGGCACGTTCCAGGCGCCGAGGTGGCGGACCGCCATCGACACCCGCACGGGCTCCTCGGGTGGAACCGCGCGACGGATGGGTTCGACGAACGGCGGCGGTACCTCCAACAGCTCCGCGGGCGCGAGGACGTAGAACGGCTCGCTGCCCCACCACAACGCACCGAACTGGAGTGTCACCAGGAGCCCTTCGCGCAGCCCACGTGCCCGCAGGAACAGGGCGAGCAGGCCGCACGCGAGCGCGAGCACCGCCGTCAGCACGCCCACCCGCACCACGTTGCCGGAAAGCCCCTCCACCACCCCGGCGGGCACCTGAGGCCAACGCGAGACGAGCCCGTGGCGGCTCCACGCGCCGAACAGGGCCTCCCCCACCGCCACCGCCGCTCCCACCAGCGCCACCC